>CAYVKB010000004.1:24614-35683 GCA_964451985.1 uncultured Fimbriimonadales bacterium
TACAGGTATACTTTCCGGCGACGGAGAGACGACTATGGCACGATACACCCCCGAACTTATCATGGCTTTGCAAACGAAATCGAATCTGCTGCGCATACATTCCATCCGCATGACTACGAAGGCAGGCTCAGGGCACCCGACAACCTGTATGTCGGCGGCGGATTTGACGGCGGCGCTGTTTTTTTATGCACTGCGTTATGAAGTATCCAATCCTCGCAACCCGCGGAACGACCGCGTTGTCTTCTCCAAAGGGCACGCAGCGCCGTTGCTGTATGCGGCGTGGGCGGAGGCAGGCGCATTCCCCATGGAGCATCTGGACACTCTGCGCGAGTTCACCAGCGATTTGGAGGGTCACCCGACACCGCGTTTCCCGTGGTATGGCGCGGCAACCGGTTCGCTGGGACAGGGACTGGCGATTGCCACAGGGATGGCGCTAAGCCTACAGCGTGATGGACTGCCTGCCCGAGTGTATTGCTTGATGGGCGACGGCGAGACAGCGGAGGGTGCGGTGTGGGAAGCCGCCGCCTTCGCCAGCTACTACAATCTCAACAACCTGGTCGCTATCGTGGATGTGAACCGTCAGGGGCAAAGTCAGCCCACGATGCTGCAGCACGACTTAGCGACTTACCAGCGTCGTTTCGAGGCGTTCGGCTGGCAAACAGCGGTGATTAACGGGCATGACATGGCGCAGATTCTGGAGGCGTTAGATGCCGCGCAAACTGCGGAACGCCCGTTCGTGATTCTGGCGCGCACCCTGAAAGGGAAAGGCGCGCCGATGGTGGAAGACCAGGAAGGCTGGCATGGCAAACCGCTACCTCCTGAATTAGCCGAGCAGGCGATTGCCATGCTGACGCCCACGCCTGAGCAAATCCAACAAGCGTCCCAGTTAAGTGTGCAGCCCCCACGTGAAGTGAATGTACCCACTTACCCCAGCGAAATTCCATCGGTGAGCTTGCCCACTTACGAACTCGGTGCGCAGGTCGCCACGCGCGAGGCGTACGGCGACGCGCTGGTCGCCTTAGGACGCGCCGACGCCCGAATCTACGCTTTAGACGGTGATGTGAAAAACTCCACCTTCTCCGAGAAGTTCCTGAAAGCGTTCCCCGAGCGGTTCGTGGAGTGTTTTATCGCCGAGCAACAGATGGCGGGCGCGGCGGTGGGCATCGCCGAATGCGGTAAAATCCCGTTCGCGTCCAGCTTCGCGTGTTTCCTCACCCGTGCGTATGATTTTATTCGGATGGCGGCGATTGGTAGGGCGAATGTGAAGTTCTGCGGCTCGCACGCGGGCGTGTCTATCGGCGAGGATGGTCCGTCGCAGATGGGCTTGGAAGATATCGCCATGTTCCGCGCGATTCCCGACTCCGTGGTGCTGTATCCTTCGGATGCAGTATCCACCGTGAAGTTAGTGGAGCAGGCAGCGCGATACGACGGGATTACCTACATCCGCACTACGCGCCCTAAAACGCCTGTGCTTTACTCCAGCGACGAGGCGTTCCCGATTGGCGGCTGCAAAATCCTGCGTCAATCGTCGGATGATGTGGTCACCGTGGTCGGGGCGGGCATCACGCTCCACGAAGCCCTGAAAGCCTACGAACAGTTACTGCAGGAGGGGCTTCCTATTCGAGTGATCGATCTTTACTCGGTGAAGCCCATCGATGTGGAGACGCTGATACGCTGCGGGCAGCAGACGAATGGCGTGATTATCACGGTGGAAGACCATTATCCTGAAGGCGGACTGGGCGAGGCAGTTGCAGCAGCGGTAAACGGGCATGGTATTCGCGTCCATCGGTTGGCAGTGCGCGAGTTGCCCCGTTCAGGTAAGCCAGAGACGCTGCTAGAAGCGTATGGGATTAACGAGAGTGCGATTACTGAGGCAGTGCGTGGGGTTGCACAGGGCGCAGCCTAAAACAGATACGGAGGGAAGCGCACTGCCTTGCTTCCCTCCCTCTCGTGTGATACAGTAGCGTTGACTTACTGACCGCCGCCAGTTGCGCCGCCGCCCTGCTCGCCACCCGTACCGCCAGCCTCAGCGGGCGCAGCAGGAGTCGCACCAGTTCCAGCCTCACCAGGTGCGGTGGTCGTGGTGCCCGTGCCTTCGGTACCCTGCTCCTGTGTGCCGCACGCGCTCAGCGCCAGCGAAGCGGTCAGCGCCAACAGCGACAGACCGAACAGAATCCACTTCTTCATGTTAACCTCCTCTGAGTGTGATGTGCGCATAGTGCGCGGGTGTATTATACCTGGTCATGCTCACAATTCAAGAGCCGTGATTAAAAGTTGGGCTGTGTCATCTGCTCGCCCTGCCCAGGTTGACCTGGCTGTCCGGGTTGACCACCCATAGGCGGAGTTGCAGGCGGCATCGCAGTGGGACTGCCAGTGTTTGCTGGGGGGGGTGGGGTCTCAGGACGCATAAAGACCCAGTAGCCAACCCCTGCAACAATTACAAGCAGCACGACGATAATGACAGCCGCAACGGACTTCGGTATCTCTTGCTTCATCATTCCCTCCCTCGCTGGATGAAAAAGGCGGCGGAGCGACCGCCGCCCGATGTCTTTACTGGCTGAAGTCATAGTCGGGGCGGAACAACCATGGATTGCAGCCATCCCACCAGAAGAAGCCTGGATAGCCATTGCTGTCGTAGCCCGTGTAGGGGTCTACGCGCCAGTCGGTGTTGGCAGGCGAAATCTGCGCACCTAGCCGACGCCACTTCGCGCTACCATCAGCATGGGCGAACAGTGCACCGTTCGAGTGGATCCACATTGGTCCATCCAGCACGAACATCGCACCAGTCGGGTAGGCGTTGCCCGGATTGCCGAAGGTGCAGCTGAAGTATCGGCACGGACGGGTTGCGTCTTCACAGCGCAGCGCTGGGTTGGTGAGCGCAAAGCCCTCCATGCTCGCCTTGCCGCGACCTTCCCATGCCAAAGGCAGCTTCGCCGGGTTTGTAATCCCCGCTTGGCTATAAGCGTGGAGCAGACCGTTGTAGGTGTAAGCTACCTTCGCCGGGGTCGCCAGCGGGTTGTTGTAGTCTGGTGTGTTCAACCGACGAGGCGGGCAAGACGGACACTCATACAGCCCATAGTTCTTCATATAAGGCTGAATGGTATGCGACCAGTGCACCAGGTACGAAGCGTAGCGCCCATCCGAAGGAGGCACGCTCGGACGCCAATTGTACGGAGCTGCGTGATAGAAGTTCCACAGCCAATTACCGGTGCCGCCTGAACGCCCAAAGCCAAGCGGAAACGTCTCGTCGTAATCACCGATATACATCATGAACCCAAGCGCGATCTGCTTGGTGTTGCTCGTACAGGTCGTCTGGCGTGCTATCCATCATACAAAAACGCGGGGGCACTGTGCCCCCGCGTGGTGTTGTTTATGAGGATGCTTAGCGCGGAGGCGGCGGTAGCTCGCCCGGCGAAGCGGGCATCGCTTGACCACCACCCTGCCCACCGTCCGGCGCAGTTGCCGGCGGCTGCTGGGTCTGCGGCTCCTCAACTTGTTCTTGTTGACCGCACGCGGCGAAGGTGAACACAAGCACAATCGCCATACCTAAACTCAAGAATTTCCGAATCATATAAGGTTGCCTCCGGATTTCAGTTGCGCACCTGCAGGTAGCGTCCCAGCGGGTAGTTCGTACCCTGATAGTTGTACAGCAGGCTGTTGTCGCGGTGCAGAGTGCGAGTCGGCATCCAGCGCGCGTGCCCATCCACGAACCCGACATTGCCGCCTTGTCGGTGTCGATTGATATTGCGGTTATTCTCGTCAGGACTCATACCCGTCGAGCAGGCACTGCCGAACCGGGTGGTCTGCTCTGCCAACGGCGTGAAGTAAGAAACGAACCAACCCTCAATCAGCAGGGCGGAGTTGGCGGGCGAAGCCACGCGATCCATCGTCTCACAAGCCGACCAAGGGCGATTAGAAGGGCAGTTGATTCTGCAGAGACTACCTGTCACGGGATCCGTACTCTTGCAGGGCACTGGGAAGCCGCCAAACATAATCGTGCCGAACCAGTTCCAGTAATCGAAGTAACCCCATGCCATCCACGTGTAGTTAGACACCACGCGGGCAGGTGCGCCCGTACAACCCGTTGTATACGCCTCACGGTTGCGCGGCGCGCTGGGACACAGGAAGATGTCCTGATTCTTCAGGTACGGATTAATCATCTCCATCCAGCTAATCCAGATGCCATCACCGCGATTGTACCAAAGGAAATAGGGCATTTGTTCGTAGTCGGTGTTGTACATCTGGAAACCGGTCATCAGTTGCTTCATGTTGCTTAAACACTGGGTCTTGCGGGCGTTTTCACGCGCTTCCGCGAACACGGGGAACAGAATCGCCGCCAAAATGGCGATGATTGCGATAACGACCAGCAACTCGATGAGCGTAAAGCCCTTCCGTCTGTGCATAGTATTAACCTCCTATGAGTGAGTATAAGAGCCTACCCAAGGGTAGTTGCTTCATTATACCCCACCTTAGACTAAAAACGCAAGAGGCAAGTTCCCTATCGGCTCTGTTTTTCCTGCTATCCATCATACAAAAACGCGGGGGCACTGTGCCCCCGCGTGGTGTTGTTTATGAGGATGCTTAGCGCGGAGGCGGCGGTAGCTCGCCCGGCGAAGCGGGCATCGCTTGACCACCACCCTGCCCACCGTCCGGCGCAGTTGCCGGCGGCTGCTGGGTCTGCGGCTCCTCAACTTGTTCTTGTTGACCGCACGCGGCGAAGGTGAACACAAGCACAATCGCCATACCTAAACTCAAGAATTTCCGAATCATATAAGGTTGCCTCCGGATTTCAGTTGCGCACCTGCAGGTAGCGTCCCAGCGGGTAGTTCGTACCCTGATAGTTGTACAGCAGGCTGTTGTCGCGGTGCAGAGTGCGAGTCGGCATCCAGCGCGCGTGCCCATCCACGAACCCGACATTGCCGCCTTGTCGGTGTCGATTGATATTGCGGTTATTCTCGTCAGGACTCATACCCGTCGAGCAGGCACTGCCGAACCGGGTGGTCTGCTCTGCCAACGGCGTGAAGTAAGAAACGAACCAACCCTCAATCAGCAGGGCGGAGTTGGCGGGCGAAGCCACGCGATCCATCGTCTCACAAGCCGACCAAGGGCGATTAGAAGGGCAGTTGATTCTGCAGAGACTACCTGTCACGGGATCCGTACTCTTGCAGGGCACTGGGAAGCCGCCAAACATAATCGTGCCGAACCAGTTCCAGTAATCGAAGTAACCCCATGCCATCCACGTGTAGTTAGACACCACGCGGGCAGGTGCGCCCGTACAACCCGTTGTATACGCCTCACGGTTGCGCGGCGCGCTGGGACACAGGAAGATGTCCTGATTCTTCAGGTACGGATTAATCATCTCCATCCAGCTAATCCAGATGCCATCACCGCGATTGTACCAAAGGAAATAGGGCATTTGTTCGTAGTCGGTGTTGTACATCTGGAAACCGGTCATCAGTTGCTTCATGTTGCTTAAACACTGGGTCTTGCGGGCGTTTTCACGCGCTTCCGCGAACACGGGGAACAGAATCGCCGCCAAAATGGCGATGATTGCGATAACGACCAGCAACTCGATGAGCGTAAAGCCCTTCCGTCTGTGCATAGTATTAACCTCCTATGAGTGAGTATAAGAGCCTACCCAAGGGTAGTTGCTTCATTATACCCCACCTTAGACTAAAAACGCAAGAGGCAAGTTCCCTATCGGCTCTGTTTTTCCTGCTATCCATCATACAAAAACGCGGGGGCACTGTGCCCCCGCGTGGTCGTTTCCGTCTTTAAGACTGCTTTACTTCGGGACCACGTTTCGCGCCTGCAGACCCTTGGGACCTTGCACGACTTCGAACTCAACAGGCTGCCCTTCGTACAGCGTCCTGTGCCCCTGCATGGTAATCGCAGAGTGATGCACAAAGACTTCACGACCGTCGTCCGCTACGATGAAGCCGTAGCCCTTCTGGTCGTTGAACCATTTGACTTTACCCGTATCCATACTAACCTCCTTCTGGGCTGTGCAGACGGGTTGACCACACACCCCGATTGTGATGCTGGCTTAGTATACCCAAAGTGGGTGGCAGAAATTGCAAGGGGTTCTGAAAATCGGGGCAAACCAGTGAATAAATTAGCGGAAGGGTGAAAGACTGCGACTGCGCATTTCTATAAAGCTTCTCAAAGCGAGTTTTCGACAATTTCCAGTACCTGCTCAAGCAGCCTGTCGCGCTCGTCAAGGCTGTCGGCGCGCAGGGTGATGTGCCCCACCTTTCTGCCAGGGCGAGGTGACTTGCCGTAGAGGTGCAGGTGCGCGTTCGGGACACGCAGGATGGCTTCGAAGGGCGGGATTACCCCGATAAGGTTCACCATCGCGCAGTAGCCACGCGGCGCAACGCTGCCCAGCGGTAAACCCAGAATCGCCCGCAGATGGTTCTCGAACTGGCTGGTCTCCGCGCCTTCGATAGTCCAGTGCCCACTGTTGTGAACGCGCGGGGCGACCTCGTTCGCAAGCAGTTGCTCACCCACTTGAAACATCTCCAGCGCAACGACACCCACATAGTCGAGGGATTGGAGAAGGCAGGAGATATAGCCATATACCTCACTCCCTTGCCTTCCCTCTGTAAACGGGGAGGCGGAGGCGTGCTGTGGTACACGCGCTGTTCTCCCCTCTTCTCGTGAGGCGAGCGGGGCTGGGCGGGTGAGGTCTGGAATCGAGACCCTCAGTATTCCTTCGCGATGTCGATTCTCCACCAGCGGATAGACGGCGACCTCGCCTGTGAGTGAACGCACGCCAATTGCCGACACCTCGCGGTCGAACGGCACGAACGCCTCCACAATCAGCGCGTGGGGCTGGAGTTGCTGCACCAGCGATAGGTACTCCTCGCGTGTGTGCGCCATGCCTTGCCCCTTGCCGTCGTAGCCGAACCGGCGCGTCTTGACCACGCATGGCAGCTCCACTGTCTCCAGAGCCGACTCGGGATACGCAGGGTCAATCGGTGCGAAGGCGGGCGTAGGAATACCGATGGAGTTCAGATACTGCTTCTCCAGCAGACGGTCTTGAAAAATTTCCAGCGCGCGGGGCGTGGGACGGATGGGAACGCGCTCGGCGAGCCACTGCGCTGTCTCCAGCGGCACGTTCTCGAACTCGTAAGTGACACACTGTTTGCCCTCCACCAGCCGGGCAAGGGCGTCCCAATCGCCGTAAGGTGCGCTTATAAGCGGCGCGACTTGCCCCGCGCAAGCCTCTGGGCTGGGGTCGTACAGTTCCGTCCGAATTCCCAGCGGATAGCCCGCCAACGCCAGCAGGCGTCCCAGCTGCCCGCCGCCCAAGATACCGATTTGCATCCTATGCCTCGCGTGGGTCGGGATTTTCCAACACCGTCTGTGTCTGCCTTGCTCGGTACACTTCCAAAGCGTCGCGGAACTGGGGGTATTTATTCGCTAAAATCGCGGTTGCCAGCAGCGCGGCGTTGATAGCACCCGCCTTGCCAATCGCCAACGTGCCGACGGGGACGCCCGCAGGCATCTGCACGATGGAGAGCAGCGAGTCCAGCCCCTTGAGCGCGTGGGATTCGATAGGCACGCCTAGCACGGGCAGGGTGGTTTTGGAGGCGGTCATGCCGGGCAGGTGCGCTGCGCCGCCTGCGCCCGCGATAATTACCTCCAACCCGCGCGAGGCGGCAGTGGCAGCATACTCGAACATCCTATCGGGCGTGCGGTGGGCCGAGACCACCTGCACTTCATGCGGCACGTCCAGTGCTTCCAGTGTCTCTACTGCGTGGCGCATCGTCTCCCAATCGGAGCGCGAACCCATAATCACGCCGACCAACGGTTGCACGTATGCTATTGTACCTTTTGGAGTTGCAGGCGTGGGTTCAGGATCGCCATCAGTAGGCTCACCATCAACGCGCCGACGGCGACGCTGAGCAGCCCCATCTGAAAATCGCCTGTGAGCGAGACGATGCCCCCAGGAATCAGAGACCCGCCCACGCCGCCCACCAACACGGTGGTTCCGTTATACAACCCTGTGGTTGCACCCACACGCGCAGGGTGCGCCATCTGCTGCAGTGTGGCAAACTCTTGAGCGTTGTAGCTGCTCTGGAAGAACACGCCCAACGCCAGCAGAGCAATTGCAATCGCGTTAGACGGCGCATAGGCAGTTAGTAAGACGCACACACTTGCTATCAACAGTCCTGCGCTCGCCATTAGTACGCGCTTGCCGGTACGGTCGCCCAGTGTCGCCCACAGCAGCACGCCTACGATACCCGCCAGAAACACGCTGAAGAGGGGAAGGCTCAAATCACCGAACTCAATCCCGCGTGTGCGGTTCAGATAACTCGGTAGCCAGTTCAGCACGCCGAACACGCAGAACGCATTACACGCTCCTGCCGCGATGTAGAGCCAAAGTAGCCCCTGCGTAGCACAGTCGTCCCGACTGTGCTGGCGTAATGCTAAGCTGGTGTCCATGCTTTCGTATTGTGCAGGTACTGCTTGGGCATTCCTGCCCAAGCCACGAGGGGGTGCATCCTGTATATATCGCACTACCAGCGGCAGGCTCACGGCAAGCCCCGCAAAGCCCAGCAGTAGGAACGCCATGCGCCAACCGAATCGCTCGGCAAGCGGCACAATCAGCAAGGGCGCAACCGCCAACGCCACCAAAATACCCACTACATAAATCGAGTTTGCTCGCCCGCGCTCGTGCGGAGGGAACCAGCGGCTCACTAGCGCACTGTTCATGGGCATATGCACGCTCTCTGCCGCGCCCAGTAGCAACCGCAGCGCAATTAACGCCCCCAACGAACCGCCCAGCGGAAAAAATAGCATCGTACAGACTGAAAAGCCCAGAATCGAGAGCATCAAGCTGCGCTTCACGCCAAACCGTTCCGCGAACGGACTAAGCAGAATCTGTGCGATGCCAAAGGTTAGATAGAACGCCCCCAACAAGTACTGCCCGTATTGTCCCGTCTGCTGGTTGTTCCAGCCGAACTCCTGCGCAATCTGGGGCAGCACAATCGCAAGGTTGTTGCGGTCGAGGTAGTGCACGAACACCGTCACCGCCAGCACCAGCGGGATGACCCATCGATTCGGCGCCATCGTAGAGGAGGATTGTATCTACTACAGTTTATGGTCGCCGCTCTCGTCGCGGTGCTTTTTGAGGTACTTCATAAACGGCGTGCCACCCGTGCCGACGCTGGTGGGGTTCTTGGCATCTTTCGCCTGCTGTTTGTAGATGTATTCGGCAGCGTATTCCAAATGCAGGGCGCGGAATCGTTGCACGCCGTCCACGCAGGCGTTGTAGACCTCGCGCAGGGCGGCATCGCCCAGCTCCAGCACAGCCTGGCGCACGGTCGAGCGCGTTTCCACTGCCTCAAGGAACCGCCTGTGCGCAGGGGGCATGTAGAGGCGCATCTCCATCAGGTACGCCTTTAGCGGGTCGTCGGCGTGTTGAATGCCCAGCAAACCGTCTAAGGTGGGGATGATGGTGCTTTGTGCGCCCGTCTCGCCGCGGAATTGCTGCGGCTGCCCGCCGTAGGCGTCCACGCCTTCGTAAATCAAGCCGCTGGGCAGCGCAGGGTTATTTTTCCAGCCGTGAATGTAGGGGCGCACACGATGATAATAGATATACGGGTCGCACGCTTCAGGCATACGCTGCAGCACGTTGTACATCTGCTCCAACGCAGCGGCAACTTCACTGAGCGCGTGGGTAAGTGCGGGGGCGTCTTTACGTTCCGCCGCTGCAATTGCTGTCGGAATCTGACGCAGTGCGCGCGCCGCCTTCGCCTCGATGTCCACATGAATCAGGATAAACCACTCCTCATCCAGCCCTGCCAGAAAGTTTTGCAGCAACACGATGTTGCCCAGCTCGATCGGCGCGTGGGGATCGAGCCGTCGCCAGTTATCCAGCGCATAGGAGGCGTAAGATAGAACGGGTGGTCTGCCCACTTGTTGGCTGACCTCGTACCAGGGCTGCGCGAGGTTAGCTGGGATGCGTTCGGCGGGCGTGTCGCCGTTCCACACATAGGCGTGCCCTAAGTAGGAGAGCAACATCATCGCACGGCGGCGTTCGCGGTCGGTCTGCAGGCGGGCGGTCTCCAAGCGCGGCATCGACTCAATCAGCCGACGCACCTTGCGAGCCACCAGCAGCTTGGGCAGCTCAGCAGCGAGCTGCTCCCACAGCGCGTAGTACGGGTCTTCCAGATAGGGCAGCGGGTCTTCTGCAGGCAGGAAACCCCGCTGCTCGCTCACTTCATACGCTTCCAAGCGCAGTGTATCGGTATAGGTCGTATGCATCGTTGCAGCCTCCAGTTGGAATTATTGCCTTCGCGAGTAGTTCCGTTTAGCCCGCTCGGTTATTGGGGCGGGCGTGCGCTCAGTTCCGGTAGCGTGCGGCGCAGCTGTTTGAGCCACAGCTCCGACTGCTGTTTCACGGTCATCTTCGCCGCCTCCGCATCGGCAAGCGTTACGGTAATCAACAAGCGTCCACGTACGTAAATTTCGTACTGCTGATCCTTGCGCACTTCCTTCAGAGTTATCATATCTTCTGTTAGGCGTGCGCCGAGCAGCTCAGCCAAGCGGTCTTCCACGATTCGGGCACGCTCCTGCACGCTCAAGTTGCCGTGCCCTGCGCGCAGGCGCATAATGAACTTACCGCCGATGGAAATATCAACATAGTTTTGCCCAAAGGCAGTCAGTATTAGAAATGCTCCCAGCAAGCATAGTAGTCGTTTCATCAGTCAACCTCCTTGTCGATATCACGAATTATACCCGCCTGTCATTATTCAGGGACTATACCCGCCTGCCATTCCAAGCAGATGAAAAACCTCAATCCGAATTCCTCATAAACTTTTTATAAAATGCTTTGAAAATCGTTCTGCTTCCGCGAAGCACACCGATTCGTAGAGGGAGCGACTCCTGCCGCGCCGATCCCCATTCCTGGAGGGCGAGGCTCCTGCCGCGCCGATCCTCATCCATGGAGGGCGCGGCTCCTGCCGCGCCGATCCCCATTCCTGGAGGGCGCGGCTCCTGCCGCGCCGATCCCCACCCCTAGAGGGTGCGGCTCCAGCCGCGCCGCCTTCTGCTATGCT
>CAYVKB010000004.1:35783-60742 GCA_964451985.1 uncultured Fimbriimonadales bacterium
GCCGATCCCCACCCCTAGAGGGTGCGGCTCCAGCCGCGCCGCCTTCTGCTATGCTATGCACGCCGTGACGATTTAGAGTTAATGGCTCGGCGGGAGCCTCGCCCTCCACTGACACGCCCTGCCCACGCGAGACTGTGGACGACTCTCACGCGCTGTATTCTTATTCGATTTCTCAAGACAGGTATACTAAATAGCCGGGAGCAAGCGCGATGGCGATTACTCTGGAGCAGATGCGACATACGGCAAAACTGGCGCGGCTGGAACTCAGCGACGAACAACTGACCGAGCTGATGCACCATATCAACGCGCTAATGAGGCACTTTGAGCGGCTGCAGGCATTGCCGCTGGACGAGGTAGAGCCGACGGCGCACTCGATTCCCGTGTTCGACGCCATGCGCGAGGACATAGTAGGCGCGACCCTGCCGCGCGAGCAGGCGTTAGCCAACGCCCCCGAAGCCCGCGATGGACTATTTATCGTGCCGCGCATCGTGGAGGAGTAGATGAAGGAGCTGTTGACCCTGAGCCTTGCCGAAATCAGCCAGAAGTTGCACCATCGCGAAGTGTCAGCGATAGAACTCGCGGAGGCGACCCTAACGCACATCAGCGAGGTGGAGCCAAAAGTGCAGGCATTTATCACCCCGACACCCGAACTCGCGTTAGAGATGGCGCGGGCAGCGCAAGCGCGCCTCGACGCGGGCGAACGCAACCCACTGCTCGGCGTGCCAATTGCGCTCAAAGACAACCTGTGCACTGCCGGTGTGCGCACCACATGTGCCTCGCGAATCCTGCATAACTTTGTGCCTCCCTACGACGCCACCGTCGTGCAACGCCTGCGCGAGGCGGGCGCAGTGTTTCTGGGTAAGCTCAACATGGACGAGTTCGCGATGGGTTCGTCTACGGAGTTCTCGGCGTTCCATATCACGCGCAACCCATGGGATTTGGGGTGTGCCCCCGGCGGCTCGTCGGGCGGTTCGGCGGCGGCGGTCGCGGCGCATATGGCATACGCCACGCTCGGTTCCGACACGGGCGGCTCTATTCGCCAGCCTGCGGCGTTCTGCGGTGTGGTCGGTCTCAAGCCCACCTACGGGCGCGTGAGCCGCTACGGACTCGTTGCCTACGCCTCGTCGCTCGACCAAATTGGACCACTCACCAAAACGGTGGAAGACTGCGCGATTGTGCTCAACGCGATTGCCGGGCACGACCCGCACGATGCGACCTGCGTGAACCTGCCTGTGCCCGACTACCGCGTCGCGCTGATGGATGACATCAAGGGCGTGCGGCTGGGCGTACCGAAAGAGTTTTTCGAGCAGGGCGTGCAACCCGAAGTCGCCGAGACTGTTTTAAGGGCGATTGGGCTGCTGGAATCGGTCGGTGCGGAGGTGCAAGAGGTCTCACTGCCGATGGCGGAGCAGTCACTGGCGATGTACTATATCCTTGCGCCCGCTGAGTGCTCGTCGAACCTCGCGCGGTACGACGGCGTGCGCTACGGACTGCGCGAGGGCGCGGAAAACGGGCATATCGGCATGATGGAAGCGACCCGCGCGGCAGGCTTCGGCAAGGAAGTGATACAGCGCATCATTATCGGAACCTACGCGCTCTCGTCGGGCTACTATGATGCGTTTTACCTAAAGGCGCAGAAAGGGCGCACGCTGCTACGCCAGCAGTTCGACGCGGTGTTCCAGCAAGTGGACGCTTTGATATGCCCCACCGCACCTACACCCGCCTTCCAACTGGGCGAGCTGGTAAACGACCCGCTCGCGATGAAACTTGCCGATGTGCTGACCATCCCCGTGAACCTCGCGGGGCTACCGGGACTCAGTGTGCCATGCGGCTTTGTAAACGGGCTACCGGTGGGACTCCAAATCATCGGCAAGCCGTTCGATGAGTTCACGGTACTGCGCGTGGGGTATGCGTGGGAGCAGCTCGCCTGCCTGCGCGATGAGCTGCGCACACCGACGGGGCTGCTGGCATAATCTGTAGGAGCGGATTGCATCCGCGAGTTCGTTGATGTAGTCTGCCCGTTATACAACCCTTGTGAATCCTCTCGCGCTTCCGACGCCTCTAACTAAACGGAAGCACAACGACTGCTTCCAAGAAAACTATCCAACAGGGAGGTCTATGCAAATGGCAACTATCACAAAAACCACGATTAACGTGGCAGAGCTGGATCAGATGATTGAGCGCGGCGATTCGTTCACTTTGCTGGATGTACGCAACCAGGACGAGTTCGAACGCTGGGTCATCGAGGGGCGCAACCCCTTCGAGGTAATCCACATTCCCTATTTCCAGTTTATGGAGAATGAAGAAGCGAGCATCGCCCGCGTGCCGAAAGGCAAGCAGGTGGTGGTGGTGTGCGCGAAGGGCGGTTCGTCGGAATATGTGGCGAACTTGCTACGAGAGAAAGGCTACGACGCAGTCAACCTCGAAGGCGGCATGGTCGCGTGGGGCAACTACTACCGCGTGCGGCGCATCGAGGAAGTCAAAGATGTCGCGCTGTATCAGATTATGCGCATCGCGCGTGGTGACCTTGCCTATGCCGTCGTGAGCAACGGCAAGGGAGTCTTGATTGACCCGACTCGCCACACCGAGCAGTACACCAACCTTGCCGAGCGCGAGGGCTTCGAAATCGTAGCGATTTTCGACACGCACGCCCACGCCGACCACATCAGCGGCGGTCCGAAACTCGCTAAGGAACTCGGCGTGCCTTACTTCTTGCACCCCTACGATGGTATTCATCCCATCGATATGCTACCCGCCACGATTGAGTACGAGTACTTGAAAGACAACTTCACCTTCCAGTTCGGCGACGCGACGCTGAAAGGTATCCACATCCCCGGTCACACGCTGGGCAATATGGCGTTCCTTGTGAACGACCGCTACCTGTTCACGGGCGACTCCATCTTTATCGTGTCGGTGGCGCGTCCCGACCTTGGCGGGCGCGGGCAGGAGTGGGCACCGATTCACTACGAGTCGCTCTACAAGAAGCTGCTCACGCTGCCTGACAGCACGCTGGTGTTCCCCGCGCACTTCGCTACTGCGAGTCGCGAAGGGCGACCTGATGGAACCTTCTACGACACGTTGGGCAACATCAAGCGCAACAATCCGAGGGAGTACATGGCTGAGAGCAAGGAGGCGTTTATCGAGTTCATGCTCAGCACGCTGCCGACCTTCCCGCCGCAGTATGTGGACATCAAGCGCGTGAATGCCGGCTTGCTAATCCCCGACGAGGAGAAAGCGCAAGAGCTAGAGCTGGGCAAGAATGTCTGCGCACTGGCAGACGCTTACTAAACTCTCGCTTGGTACGACGGCGTCCCCGCCGTCGTACCTTTTCTCGTCAGTAGCACGTGCGGAACGCCCGTACGAGTATTTCAAGCTACTTAGTTATCGCCATCTCACTTTGACAGGAGGTAAACAGCGATGGCAACCCAAACTCCGGTAGAAAAACAAGTAGAGAAACGAAATCTGATTTTAGACGCGCTGCTAGGCGTACCCGACTGGCAGGGCGTTGTGCGTATTCTGCCCGGCTTCCTGCTAGCGGTCGCGATTATGCTAATCGCGATTCCGCTTACCAATGTGCTGGGCGCATGGCTGTTAAGCTTGCAAGGAATCGACCCGACAGGCAAGAAAAGCCCTATCTCCGCCGTGCTAACGGCGATATTCATCGGGATACTGCTGCGCAACCTGCTGCCCCTGCCCAAAGCGATTGAAGACGGCATCAAGTTCAGCACCACCAAGATTTTGCGGTTAGGCATCATTCTGGTGGGCATCAAGCTGAGCCTAATGGATGTGTTCAAGCTGGGCGCGTGGGGCATTCCAGTAGTGGCGACAGCGATTTTCGGTGGGCTGTGGTTCGTGGCATGGTTCAACAAGCGGCTGAACCTGCCTGACCGACTGGGCACGCTAATCGCTGCGGGCACGGGCATCTGCGGCGTAACGGCGATTGTGTCGGTCGCACCTGCAATTAAAGCCGACCAAAAAGAGGTTGCCTACGCCGTCGCGAACATTACGCTGTTCGGACTGCTGGGCATGTTCCTGTATCCGTACATCGCGCCACATATCCTGCACACCTCTGAGCAGATTGGGCTGTTCTTGGGCACGGCAGTACATGAGACTGCGCAGGTGGTGGGCGCAGCGCTCACCTACAAAGAGGTATTCAACGATGAGGGGGTGCTGAAAGCTGCCACCGTAACAAAGCTCACGCGCAACCTGTTCTTGGCGGTGGTCGTGCCGTTGCTGTCGTACCTGTATCTGCGTCGGATGGCGGCGCAGGGCGAGGGTGACGGCGGCAAGATTAACATCGCGAAACTGCTGCCCGCGTTCGTCTTGGGCTTTATCGCGATGGCGATTTTCCGCTCTATCGGCGATGCGCAACTGCAAACTGGCTTAGCGTTCGGCATCTGGGACAAGGATGCATGGAAGGCGTTCACCGACGCGGTGGGCGAGACTTGGGGTTCGCGCGCGCTTGGCACGGCGATGGCAGCTGTCGGCTTGGCGACCTCGTTCAGCGTGTTTAAGGGCGTCGGGCTGAAGCCGTTCCTCGTGGGCTTCGTAGGCGCACTGCTAGTAGGCGTCATCGGCTGGGGCATGGCGTTCCTGCTCGGCGGCTATGTGAAACTGTGATATAATAGGAGCACACGATGAAAAAATGGCTGCTGTGGCTCACCTGGCTGATTGCGATTACCGCGCTGTACGCCGCGGTCTCCGCGCGGGCAACCAACGCCCGCGCGGACGCCGAGCCGAAAGCGTGCGAGAGCGTGATTTATTGGGAATCACCCCTGCTGAAGTAAACCTTTGCGGCGAATCGTTGTAGGAGCGGATTGCATGTGCGAGTGTTGCAGATGTAATCCGCTCCTACAAATATTTTATTCCCACACCAGAAACGGATTGAACTTTGTCTCGGTATCGTACACATCGACACCCTCGCGTGCCTTCAGGAAGCCGACCACTGCGTAGGTAATCGGCGTGGCGAGGGCTTCGTACAGAGTCTTCGCGCCCCACTCGATCAGGCTGATTTTGATCAGTTCCGCAGTCGGATAGACACCCGCAAATGCTACCACCGTGAAAATCGCCGTGTCGAGCAGTTGGGCAATTAGTGTAGAGCTAATTGTGCGAGTCCAGAGCCAGCGTCCGCGTGTAGCGATTTTGAGCTTTGCCAGCACGTAGGCGTTTACGAACTCGCCCACCAGGTACGCCGTCAGCGAGGCAATCAACAAGCGCGGCGCAACGCCCAGCACTGCCTCATACGCCGCCTGATTCTCCCAGAACGGCGCAGGGGGCAGTGCAATCGCCGCCATGATAATCAGCGCCACTAACACATTGCACGCAAAGCCAATCCAAATCACCAGCCGCGCCCGCCGATAGCCGTACACCTCTGTCAGCACATCGCCGATGATATAACTCACAGGGAAAATCAGGATGGCGGACGACATCACCAGCCCGCCGATGCCGATAATCTTCGCAGCGATGATGTTAGACAGCACCAGACTCACGATGAAGAGCGCGACCACCATCACGAACCAGATGGAGTAGCCGCGCTCGACTGAACCGCTGAGAGAGACTTTGGGTAGCTGCTGCATCGGTTATCGTCCCAACGCTTGCTTCACGAGAGCAGGGATTTCGCTTGGGGTGTCAGCAATCGGTACGCCCGCGTCGGTCAGCGCAGCGACTTTGGATTGGGGACTGCCCTTGCCTCCTGAGATAATCGCGCCTGCATGCCCCATGCGCTTACCAGGCGGCGCGGTGCGCCCCGAAATGAAGCCCACTACAGGTTTAGTCATATGTTGCTTGATATACTCCGCTGCGATTTCCTCGTCCGAGCCGCCAATCTCGCCTACCAGCACCACCGCCTCGGTCTGCGGGTCGGCTTCAAACAGCGGCAGCACATCTACAAAGGTCGTGCCAATAATCGGGTCGCCCCCGATGCCCACGCAGGTGGACTGCCCCATGCCCGCTTGAGTCAGCTCATACACGATTTCATAGGTTAGCGTGCCGCTGCGCGAGACCAAGCCGATGTTGCCCTTTTTGAACAGCATGCCCGGCATAATCCCCACCTTGCACTCCTCGGCGGTGGTCAGTCCGGGGCAGTTGGGTCCAATCACACGGCTGCTCGTGCAGCGTTTCACATAGCTCATCACGCGCACCATATCCTGTACGGGGATGCCTTCCGTGATGCAGACGATTAGTTCCACGCCGGCGTCGGCGGCTTCTAAAATGGCGTCGGGTGCGAACGGCGCGGGCACAAAGATACATGAGACATTCGCGCCTGTCTCGCGCACAGCCTGCTTGACAGTATCGAACACGGGCACACTCGCTACCTCTTGCCCGCCTTTGCCAGGCGTCACGCCTGCCACTACTTTCGTACCGTACTCAATCATCTGGCGCGTGTGAAACTCTCCTTCGCGCCCTGTAATACCCTGAACCAGTATTTTGGAATCGGCGTTCACTAAAATAGCCATCGGTACACTCCTCGTCGGGCGGAATTGTACCTCAGGAATTCAATTGAATGCACTTCTGAACCCTCACTCCCCCAATCCCCTCTCCGTCTACGAGAAGGGGGGGGACGGTGGCGAGGTTCGAAAAAACGAGGACAGGCACATCGCTGGGACCAATCGTTGCACCCTTGTAGGGAGAGGGACTTATTAAGGAGTGGTTCCCTGTCCTTGTCAGTCTCACCGATTAAATCGCACCAAAGACTGATTAATTGGGCACACGCCGTGCCTCTATCGTGAACGACAATCCCATCGCGCTAATCGCGCCGGTTATGCGATCGCCGGCGAGGGTTGCATTCACGGTGAGGCTCATGCCACCGACTTCCAGCGTGAGTGTAAGCGTATCGCCGTCGGGCACGGCGACACTGAACTCCTGTGACCCTAACAGCGTCTCCAGCGTGCCCACGAGCCGCCCGCCTTCCTCACGAATACGTAAGGTGAAGGGCACGCCCTCGGGCGGCAGCGGGTCGCCTCCGGTAATCGTGCCTCGCCACACGCCTGCAAAGCCCGGTGCACTTTGCGCACGCGGCGTCTCGGGCTGCTCACGACGCTCCTCGCGCTCTGCACGCCGCTCGTCAAACACCGACTCGGCGCGCAGCCCTTTCAGGTACTCCTGACGTTCCTGCTCCAGCTCCTCGCGCCAGGCACGGTCGCGCTCGCGATCGAAATATAGAATGCCGTCCACGAAGGTCTTTTCGCAAACAGCGTAGCCGCTCAGCGGATGGTCGTTCCACAGGGCGAGGTCGGCATGCTTGCCCACCTCGATGGAGCCGACGTACCGATCGATGCCCAGCTGCTTGGCGACATTCAGCGTGACGAACTTGAGGGCTTCCACTTCGGGCACGCCGCCGTACTTGATTGCTTTGGTCGCCTCCGTATTCATGCGCCGTGCGAGTTCGTTGCTGTCGGAGTTGAAGGTCACCACCACGCCGCGCTCCCACATAATCGCGCCGTTGTGCGGAATCGCGTCGTACACTTCAATCTTGTACGCCCACCAGTCCGAGAACGATGACGCGCCTGCGCCGTGCCGCGCGATTTCGTTAGCGACCTTGTAGCCTTCCAGTACGTGCTGCAGTGTGCCCACGCGCACGCCGAACTCCTCACACACACGCAGCAGCATCAGGATCTCGTCCTGACGGTAGCTGTGGCAGTGGATAAGGCGTTTGCCGTCCAGAATCTCTACCAATGCATCCAGTTGTAGGTCACGCTGCGGGGGCAGGGGGCGTTTGCCTGCGCGGAACTCCTCCCAGTGGCGTTTGTAGTCCAGCGCGGCGAGGAACCGCTCACGAATCACCTGTTCCACGCCCATGCGCGAGGCGGGATAGCGTTGCTGTCCCGGCGTGCGGAAGTTAGAACGCTTCACATTCTCGCCCAGCGCGAACTTGATGCCCGTAGGGGCTTCTTTGAAAATCATTTCGTCGGCGGTTTTGCCCCAGCGCCACTTGACCACGATGCTCTGCCCGCCAATCACATTCGCCGAGCCATGCAGCACCAGCGCAGCAGTCAGTCCGCCCGCGAGTTGCCGGTAGATGTTCACATCGTCGGGGTTCAGCACATCCTGAATGCGCACTTCGGCGGTGCAGACATTCGTGCCCTCGTTCACGCCGCCGCTAATGGCTGTATGCGAGTGGCAGTCCATCAGCCCCGGCGTGAGGTGCTTGCCTGTGCCGTCGATGATGCGAGCGTTGGACGGCGGGGTGAGATTTTTGCCCACCGCCGCGATTTTGCCGTCCACCACCAGCACATCGGTATTGGGCAGTGGCTTATCGTGCGCCAGTGTCCACACAGTGGCGTTGCGGATGAGCCATGTGTTATGTTCGTCGGCAGGCGGGGGCATAATGGGTGTGAGTTTCACACGGGGCAGCGTGGGCGTGTCGTCGGACGTACCGCCTTGCGCAGCACGCTCCTGAGCGGGTTCGCCCTGCTGCATGCCCGCCTCACGTGGCGTGTCCTGACGCGGGGGTACGCCTGCAGTAAGGTGGTCGGTGCACTCCGTTTCGCAGCCGTGCGCCTCATGGTCGTGGCTTTGCATATGGGTTAGCGTGCTGCCGTGCGCGTGGTGGTAGCAGCAGGAGGCTTCCTGCAGGCTGGCAGTACTTTCGGCGTCCCAGTCGCGCGGGCGGCGGAACTGAGGCGTGGGCGTAGCAGCGACGGTTTGAGTGCCCTCGCTGAGTTTGTAGCGCTTGCCGTCGGCGAACACGAACTCGAGGCGGGCGCGCGGCTCGAACAGCTCGCCTCGTGTCACCACAAAGCTTGCCGTTTTACCCACCGCGAGGTCGCCGAGTTTATCCTGAACGCCAAGCAGCTCGGCTGGGGTCAGTGTGAGCGCGCGCAGGGCGGCATCTTTGGGCAAGCCGTTGGCAATGGCAGTGCGGATATTGCGCAGCAGGCGTTCAGGGTCGCCCAGCCCTTCGGTGGTGAAGGCAAATCGAACGCCCTTCTCGTGCAGGATTGCGGCGTTCTGGTAGGCGAGGGCGCGGTTGCGCAGGCTGGTCAGCGTTGGCGGGCTAAGTGGGTCGTAGCTACGCAGAGCTTCGGGCATCTCCATGCTCAGCAGCACGGGTACATCGCGTCGCTTAAGTTCGTCGGCGACTTTGGCGGCTTCCTGTCCGCCCACAACTATCATCTTCAGGTTGAACTCGTCGGCGATGCGCAGGACACGGCGGATGTCCTCCGCGTTATTGGCGATGGCGAGCAGGGGCTGTCTGCGCTCCAGCACGGGCTGCAATGCCTCTAATGCGCGATTCATCGCGGGGCGGGGTTTGCCGTTGGGGTCGCGCAGGTAGGTTTGCCACGCCTGCTGCTGGTGTTGCGCGTCGTAGAAGGTCTGGCGCACGAGGGCAATCGCGCCCATCAGCGAGCTGGGGTAGCCGCTGCCACCGCCCTCGAACGCACCACGCCCGCGCAGGTTCAGCACTACACCATACTGAGGCACAATCACAAGCTCGGCGGGGGCGCCCGCGTTGAGGCTAATCACGGCACTCTGCCCGCTCATGATGCCGTGCGGCGGGGCGATGTGCGCCGCCACAAAGCCCGCGCGTCGCCAACGCGATAGTTGTCCACTATCGGGTTGCATCAGCACGGTCGCCATGCGTTCGGGGCGAATCTGCCCGTTGAGGTGCGTGTTGCCCCGCTCGTAGCTGGCGTAGGCAGGGTCGTTCGCTGCGCCGGGCATACCGAGACTACTAAAAGCATCGATGAAGCCGGGGTATACCGTGTGTCCGCTCGCATTAATCACTTCAGCGTCGGCAGGGATGGGCGTGTTCGCGTCGCCCAGCGCAGTAATCACGCCGTTGCGCACCACAATCACGCCGTTCTCAATCTCGGGCGCACTGTTGGAAACAATCTTTGCGCCGCGCAAGGCGTACACTTCGGGCAAGCGATAGGGCGTATCCTGCGCCTGCGCGAGAACCAACATTAGCAACCAACCAGCCAGTGAGGACAACCACTTCATAGCGGGATGGCGATTCGGGAAGAATGTAACGATTCCTGCTTGCAAAGGTATACTCCTGCCCCGATGTGGTTGGGCACGCAGGTGGTGAATACTGAAGGACATCTGGAAATCGGTGGGTGCGATGCCGTCGCGTTGGCGGAGCGGTTCGGCACACCGCTCTATGTGCTGGACGAGGACGCCTTGCGCGCGCGTTGCCGTGAGTATCTCACTGCATTTGAGCCGTTGAAGCTCGATACGGAGATTGTCTATGCAGGCAAGGCGGCTTTAAACAAAGCGATTTGCCAGATAATCGCTGAGGAGGGGCTGGGTCTGGATGTGGCATCTGGCGGCGAGCTTTACACGGCGCTGCAGGCGGGCTTCCCGCGTGAGCGTATACATCTGCACGGCGTGTACAAAACCGATGCGGAATTGCAGATGGCGTTGCAGGCGGGCGTTGGGGCAATCGTGATTGACAACTTTGAGGAGATTCTGCGGCTGCAAGCGCTGCTACAAGGAAGTGCGCTGTCGCGCTGTATACCTGTGCTAATCCGAATCGCCCCAGAAGTGGACGCCGAGACGCATCCGCTGATACGCACAGGGCAGCGGGATAGCAAATTCGGTTTCCACTTGCTGAACGGCGACGCCTATCGCGCGGTGGAGGCGGTGTTGAGCTGCCCAACGATGGAGCTGAGGGGCTTCCACTGCCACATTGGCTCACAGATTAGCGACTTGAGCGCGTTTGCTGCAGCAGCGAGCGCGATGATGGGATTCGCCGATGCCGTGCGCCAGCAGTGCGGTTATGTTGCGCCGTTGCTGAACATCGGCGGTGGGCTGGCAGTGCGCTACACGCCCGATGACCAGCCTCCAACCGTGCAAGCCTACGCAGAGACGCTGGTGAACTCACTGAAGGAGGCATGTCAGCGTTATAACTACCCCGAGCCTGCTCTGGGCGTGGAGCCAGGACGCTCACTGATTGCGGAGGCAGGCGTCACGCTATACCACGTGGGCGCAGTGAAAACCATCCCCCACGAGAATCCGAACCTGCCGTGCAAGTATTTGATAGTGGACGGCGGCGTCTCTGATAACCCGCGCCCGCAGATGTACGGAGCACGCTACACCGCTCGCCACGCATCCCGCGCCGCTGAGCCACATACACATACCTATCGCATCATGGGCAAACACTGCGAGACCGACCCAATCATTGACCACACCTACCTGCCCGAAACCTGCGCAGGTGATGTAATCGCGATTCTCACCACCGGGGCATATGCCTACTCGATGAGTAGCAACTACAACCGCTACCCGCGCCCCGCGATGGTCTCCGTGCGTGGGGGCGAAGCGCGTGTGATTGTGGAACGCGAGACCTACGACGACGTGCTGCGGATGGACAGGTAAAAGTCGCTGGGGCAGGACTGTCGGCACCTGACCACCAGACGCAGTTGCCACTTGGGTAGTGGTGCGTCCGCACCGTAAGCGCAAACAAATCTGTGCTATAATAGCCTTGATGCGCCCGTTGCTCACTTTTTGTGGACTCGTTCTCGTGGTTGCCTACGCCTGTGCTCAGAGCGTAGCGTGGAGCCGCCTATACCTGCACCCGAACTCGCGCGGTTTCTTTCCCCAAGTCGCTGCCGCCGACTCGCAAGGCAACCTGATTATTGCAGGACGCTTCATCCATGAGACGCAGGCGTTCAACAGCATCGCGATTGTCAAATACGCGCCGAACGGCGATTGGCTATGGACGCGCACCTTCGGCGAATTAACCGAAGCGGAGTATGCCGAAGCCATCGCCGTTGCCCCCGACGACTCGTTTTATTTCGCTATCACGCGTGCCAACACCAACTCACTCGCTTTTGTGCAACGCTGGTCTTCGAATGGCGACCTGCTCTGGTCTGCGGCAGTCGATGAAACCGTGTATGATGTGATTCGGCAGCTCATCGTGCGTCCTGAAGGCGGTGTGGAGGTTTTGCACGCCTTTGGCAGCGGAGGCATGGGCTTCGGACGACTGATTTTCGACGCCAACGGCACGCGACTCACTTCAAATCTCTACTGGCAGCCCAACACCTTTCTGGCGAACCGCACGCCCGTCGGGATGCTGCGCCTCAATGCCAGCACAACGCTAATTATCTTTGTAGATGGCGAGGTGGGCGAGATTCTACAGGGCTACACGCGCACGTACCTGCGGGCGATCAACAGCACCGGTGGCACGGTCTACGAGCGCATCCTGTCTATGCGCGTGGAAAAATTCGCGCAGGCAAGCGACGGCAGCCTGTATCTTTTGGGCGATTACTGGGATAATGCTGCCCAACAGATGCGCCTGCGGATGTGCCGCGTGGATGTCTCCAACGGCAACCTGCTGGGGCAGTGGAACCTCGGCGCAGCTGCGGGCGACGCCACGCCCGATGTGTTAGCCGTGAGTGGCAACCTGTGGCTCGCCAGCGGCGGCTGGGAGACCCCCACCACACGCGGCATGACCAGCGTACTGGGCTTGCCCAACGGTGCGAGTATCGGAACTCAGACTCTGCAAGGCGTCTATCGTCCTGTGGCGGGCGTGGGCACACTGTCGGGCGCACTGGTGCAATTGATTGGTGAGCTGTTCCCGAACCCCGACCGCTGGAAACCCGCGTTGCAGTGGCTGCGCAACGACGGCACGCTGATGGCGCAGGGCTACCTGCCCCCGCTTAGCCCCGCTGACGAGACGCCTGAACTGCTCGTCGCCTCGCCCGACGGCGCAGTTTATGCCATCGCGACGGTGAATCAGGGTGCACAGAACGTGCCCGGCGCAGGTATTTGGCGCGTCAGCCCACCTCCCACGCTCAGCGGGCAGGTCATCCTTCAAAACTATGTACCAGCCCCCGCAGGAAAAACTGCGCAGTTCACCCTCACTGGAGGCTCGCAGACCGACTCAGCAGTCGTCACGCTGGGTGCGAACGGTGCATACAGCCTACAAACAGGGCTATCGGGAACGGTGCAGGTGCGCGTGTATGTGCCCGGCTGGCTCGCGCAGCGACAAACGCTTACCGTCGGCAACAGCGGCACAGTGAACGCAAGCTGGACGCTGGTTAACGGCGACGCCAACCGCGATAACCAGATCGACGACGCGGATTTGCTGATTATCCTGTTCAACTTCGGCACGAACGACCCACAAGCCGACCTGAACGGCGACGGCGCAGTGGACGACGCCGACCTGCTGATTGTGCTGTTCAACTTCGGTACAATTGGCGATTGATGAAGCCTCTGGAAGTGATACCCGCGATTGACCTGCGCGGGGGCTATGCCGTGCGCCTGCTGCAGGGCGACTATGCCCGCGAGACTCGCTATCACGACGACCCCATCGCTGTGGCGCAGCATTGGGCACAGCGTGGTGCACCCCGATTGCACGTAGTGGATTTGGATGGTGCGAAAGCAAGCGAACCTGCGCAGCTGGAGCTGATTGGACGCATCATAAAGGCAGTGGATATTCCCGTGCAAGTGGGTGGCGGCGTCCGCACGGAGGCGCATATCCAGCAGCTGCTGAACCTCGGCGCGGAGCGCGTAGTCCTTGGCACAGTCGCCGTGCAGCACCCCGACTTCGCCGAGCGAATGTTTCAAACCTATCGCGAGCGTATCGCCCTCGCGTTGGATGTTAAATCGGGCGCGGCGGCGACTCACGGCTGGCAAAGCGTTTCCGGCACCCCCTATCTGGAGTTTGCACAGCAGATGGCGCAGCGCGGCGCACCACGAATCATTTTCACACAAATCGAGCTGGACGGTACACTGCGGGGTGTCGCCCTCGAGCCGCTGATAGAGCTGCTGCGGGCGGTCTCCACTCCCGTAATCGCCTCAGGCGGCGTGCGCGACGAGAGCGATCTCAAAATCCTGCAAGCGTTGGCGCAGTCCACCCACTTAGAGGGCGTCATCGTGGGCAAGGCGCTCTACGAAGGCACGCTCAGTGAAACCCTCTGGCAAACCCCTTGACAAATCCGCATGACCTGTGGTATAATATTGACTGATGGTCAGAAATGACCATCGGTTCAAACTTACTATCGGAACGAATGTTATGGAACAGGCTATCACAACCGTATCGCGCCCTTACGCGAATCGACGCGAGCGCCGTCGGGAAGAAACCCGTCAACGGCTCATTGAGGCGGCGCTCGCGTTGATGCATCAAAAGCCGTTTGACCAGGTCACGGTCGAGGAAATCACCGAACTCGCCGACGTCGCGAAAGGCACCTTCTTCACCTATTTCCCCACTAAAGAACACTTGTTGCATGCCTACATCCGCGACCTGACGGATGAGGTATACGAGTTTCTGGAGTCGCTCCAACCCGAGAACGCGTCCAGCCAATGGGAAGTGCTGCGCCAAGTCATGCTCTTCATTGCCCGCCGCGATGCGCGTTCCATCCAGATGACGCGTTCGATGATGGTGGCCTGCTGCCACAGCCACGTGCTGCGCGAGCAGATGCTGGATATCATCAAAGAGGCGACAGAACATGCCCGTGCAGGCTTCGAAGCAGGGCAGCGCACTGGCGAGTTCCGAGCCGACGTGCCTCCTGAAACCCTGGCGCACCACGCCATTCGGCTGTATCGGCTTTCACTAATGGAATGGATGATGGAACGCGAAGACGAGCCGCTGGAACAAATCGTCGAGCGCGTGCTGGAGTTTTATAAGCCTGCGTTCTTAGCTAATAGTAGTACGGACATTCCTGTCCGTGTGGAAGATGAACACCTGCACTTGGACAAGAGTGTCCAAGCCACACCTGAATCCCACCTGGAGGACACCCCATGCGGCTGACGCTTACAACACTGGGTCTTGCC
Organism: uncultured Fimbriimonadales bacterium; assembly: GCA_964451985.1. Classification (GTDB taxonomy): domain Bacteria; phylum Armatimonadota; class Fimbriimonadia; order Fimbriimonadales; family GBS-DC; genus GBS-DC. Next base: position 50,499 of record CAYVKB010000004.1, read on the forward strand.
AGCTTACTGATTGCACCCTGCTGGACACAGAGCGACACCCTCACTCTCGACGAAGCCATCCAGATTGCCCTGCGCAATAACCGCGCAGTGCAAATCAGTGAGCGCAACGTTAATAAATCCCGCAACGCCGTGCGCGAGGCGCGCGGTAACGCCTTACCTCAAATTCAGGGCAACGCCACCTACACCCGCTTCGACCGCGTGGCGACCGCGCAGTTTGGACCTCAGCCAATCCGATTGGGCAACCTCGAGAACCGCACGGCGCGTATCACATTGACACAAGTCATTGACATCAGCGGCATCGTGCGCACGGCTGTCCGCGCCGCGTCGGTGTTTATGTCCATCAGCGAGCTGGAGTACGAGCGCACCCGCAACGACACAATTTTACAGGTCACCCAAGCCTATCAGGGCGTGGCACGCACCGATGAGTTCGTGCGTGTGGCGGAGGAAGCCCTCAAGAACGCTCAAGAGCGATTGCGCCTTATTCGGGCGCAGGTGGACGCGGGTGTGGCGGCGCGGTTTGATTTACTCCGCGCCGAGACTGCCGTCGCGCAAGCCGAGCAAGCCGTACTGAATGCCCGCAATCAGCGCGAACTCGCCGTCGCTGCACTGAACAACCTGCTGGGACGCGACCTAAATACTCCAGTACAGGTCGTAAAGTCCACTGAATTGCCCTCGCTGCAGGAAACTGGGCTGGACGCGCTGACCCAACAAGCGTATCAGAACCGCCCCGAGATTATCGCTGCTGAGCGTGGCGCGGAACTCGCGCGCGTGAACATCCAGAACGCGAGACGAGGCATCCTGCCCAGCGTCGTGATAACAGGGCAAGCCGATTTCAACCTGAACACCTCCGCTTTCAACCCGCGCCGCGAATCGTACACGGGCATCGTGGTGCTGTCCGTGCCGATTTGGGACAGCGGCATCACGCGCGCCCGCGAAGCGCAAGCCCGCGACGACTTGGAAATCGCCCAGATACGCCTGCAGCAGGCGAAAGAGGGCGTCGCGCTGGAGGTGCGTCAGGCGTACCTAAACCTGCAGGATGCCCAGAAACGCCTTACAGTCGCACAGAAGGGGCTCGAGCAGGCGACGGAAGCCCTCCGCCTCGCCCGCGTGCGGTTTGAAGCAGGTGTCTCGCCCCAACTCGAAATTAGCGATGCCGAACTCGCCTTCACGCAGGCGCAAACGAACCTTGTGAACGCGCAGTTTGACTACTTGGATGCCTACGCTGCGCTGCAACGTGCGATTGGCGTGATTGGCAAGCAGTATGCACAAAGGTAGAGGAGGAAAACAGGAAATGAAGACAAGTTATCTGCTTGGCGCTGGGCTGCTGCTGACCATCTCCCTCGCCGCCTGCGGACGCGGTGGAGGTGGCGGCGCAGCCGCACCTGAAGTCCAAGCCCCTCAAGCCGCCGCTGTGTCCGTCGCTGTCGAGAAAATCCAAACGGGCACGCTCACTGAGTCGGCGTCCGTCACGGGCGACCTGCAGTCCTACAACGACACCACTGTCGCCGCGAAACTGGGTGGGCGCATCGTGGAAGTGCGTGTGCGCGAGGGCGACCGCGTGCGCAAAGGCGATGTGATTGCCGTGCAAGACCAGACCGATTTACAACTGCAACTGCGTCAGGCGGAGTCTGCTGTGCGCGCCGCCGAAGCGAACCTGCGCCAAGCAGAAATCGCCGCCCGCACGCAGCCCGCACAAACTGACGCACAGATTCAAACCGCCAAAGCCGCGCTGGAAGCCGCCCGTGCCCGCCTGCGCGCCCTACAAGCCGGCGCACGCCCTCAAGAACGTCAGCAAGCCGAGCAAACCGTCGCCGCCGCACGCGCCAACTTCGACCTTGCTAAAGCGAACTTCGAACGCGCACAGCAACTCTATCAGCAAGGCGCAATCCCCAAGCAGCAGTTAGACTCGGCACGCACCGCGTTCGAGGCGGCGCAGGCACAACTCCGTCAAGCCGAGGAAGCACTCAGCCTCGTGCGTGAAGGACCGCGCCGTGAAGATATCGAAGCCGCCGAACAAGCCGTTCGACAGGCGGAGGAAGCCTATCGCCAAGCCATGCTGGGCAAGGCGCAGGACGAATTAGCGCAGCAGCGTGTGGACGCCGCCCGCGCCGCCCTACAGCAAGCCCGCGCACAGGTCGCCCTGCTACGCCAGCAACTTGCCGATACCGTCATCCGCGCCTCTTTCGATGGCGTGGTGGCAGACCGCTTCGTGGAAGTTGGCGCGATGGCAGGCAGCGGTACGCCCATCGCACGCATCGTGACCGTTGACCGCCTCTACTTCGAAGCCACGCTGCCCGAAGTGCTGCTGCGCGATGTGAAAATCGGCATGCCCGTCGAAACGCGCGTGGATGCCTTCCCCGACCGCGTGTTCAGCGGGCGTGTGGAAGCCATCTACCCTGCCGTCGCCGACCAAGCACGCAACCTGCGCATCCGCGTCAGCCTCGCTAACCCCGCTGACTTGCCGCTCAAGGCAGGGCTGTTCGCGCGAGGCGAAATCCGACTGCGCGAATACCGCAACGTGCCCCTCACGCCCAAACTCGCGCTGATTGAAAAAGGCGGCGCAACGCGCGTCTTCGTTGTGGAAAACGGCGTCGCCAAGCAGCGTGAACTGAAGATAGTCGCTACGAACACGGAAGTCATTTACGCAACAGGCGTGCAACCAGGTGAGACGGTTGTGGTACGCGGGCAAGACCTACTCTCCGATGGACAGCCAGTGCGCGTGATTGAGGAATAAGGAGGCAACGCCATGTGGATGACACGACTTGCCCTGAACCGACCCGTCACGATAATGGTGTTTTTTGTCGCCATTATCGTGCTGGGCTACTACTCACTCAGCCGAATTCCCGTCGAGCTGCAGCCGAAGGTGGACTTCCCCTTCATCACGATTATCACCACCTACCCCGGCGCATCGCCCGATGAGGTGGAAACGCTGATTAGCAAGCCTATCGAGGATGCCGTCGCGGGTGTAGAAGGGCTGCGCGAAATCACCTCCACCTCGCAGTTCAGCGTCTCGCAGGTCGCGCTGGAGTTCTACATCGGCACAGATATCAATCAGGCATACATCGATGTGCAGGCAAAGATTAACGCTGTGTTAGCCCAGCTTCCAGAAGGCGCGGAGCGACCCATCGTAGCGAAACTGGACACGCAGTCTGAACCTGTGTTATACATCTCGCTGACAGGTGACCGCCCTGCTTATGAGCTGCGTGACCTCGCCGATAACATCATCAAAGACCGTTTCGGCAGTGTGCCTGGTGTGGCGTCGGTCTCGGTGGCGGGCGGGCAGAAACGCGAGATTCAAGTTGCTGTCGATAAGCGTCGCCTGAACGCTTATGGGCTGTCCATCAACTCGATTGTGCGGGCGTTGCAGGGTGCGAACCTGAACGTGCCCGCAGGGCGCATCACCGAGGGCGAGCGCGATTACAGCGTGCGCCTGCTGGGTGAATTCCGCTCCGTCGACGAACTGCGCAACCTTGAGATTTATTTGCAAAACCCGCGCAACCCAATGCAGCGTGGCAGCGTGATACGCCTCAAAGACGTTGCTGAGGTGCGCGACGGGCTGGAAGAGCGTACCGTGATTACCCGCGTGAACGGCAAAGAAGATGTGACCCTCGTCGTGCAGAAATCCAGTGAGGGCAACGCGGTGGAAATCTCCGACGGCATCCGCGCTCAAATCGCCCGCCTGCAAACCGAATACCCCGACCTGCGCTTCACCATCACGCTTGACCAAGCAGAGGACATCAAAGCCAACATCGCCGAGCTGCGCAAGACGCTGATCCTGGCAGTGCTGCTGGTCGTGCTGGTGATTTATGCGTTCCTATACAACCTGCGTGGCGCATTCATCGTGGGATTGGCGATACCCGCGTGTCTGTTCGCGGCGTTTATTGCCATGTACTTTGCGGGCTTCACGATTAACTTTATGACGCTGCTCGCGCTTACACTCGCTGTTGGCGTGTTGGTGGACGACTCGATTGTGGTCATCGAGAACATCTACCGTCACTTAGCGATGGGCGAGGAACCTGCCGAAGCCGCCTTCAACGGACGCACTGAAATCGGGCTCGCGGCTGTCACCATCACGATGGTCGACGTAGTCGTATTCCTGCCGATTGCGTTTATGGGGGGTGTGACGGGACAATTCTTCCGTCCGTTCGGCTTGACAGTGGCGTTCATCGTACTGGTCTCGCTGTGGGTCTCGTTCACGCTGACGCCGATGCTAGCGAGCCGCCTCTATCGGCGGGGTGAGGCAGTCGAGGAGCCGCGCGGCTTCTTCAAGTTTCTGGACAACCGCTTCAACGCGCTCAAGAATTGGTATCGCCGTGTGATAGCGTGGTCGCTGCGCCATCGCTGGTTGATTATTCTCAGCAGCAACGGTGCGCTCGTGGCGGTGTTCGTGCTGATTATCGCCTCAGCGATTGCGGGCAGCCCACTGTTGCCATTCCGATTTGCGCCGTCGCAAGATCAAGGGCTGATACAGGTGACTGTCAAAGCCCCACCTGACGCCGCGCTGACGCAAACCGACGCCATTGCCAGGCGCATTGAGGACGCTGCGCTAACCATCCCCGAAGTGAAATATGTCTCCACGCTGATTGGACGGCTTTCAGCGGGCTTTGCAGGTGCAGGCGACACCGGACCGCGCTTCGCCAGCATGCAAATCACCCTGCACGATAAGAAAACACTGCTGGACAGTCTGATGTTCTGGTCGAAGTCTGACGAGAACCTGCGCACGCGCCGCGACATCCTGATTGCCGATGAGTTGCGACGCAAAATCGGCGAGGTGGCAGGTGCGCAAATCGCAGTGAACGCCGTGTCGGGCTTCCGTGGCGGGGGCTTCGGTACGCCCATCCAGATTGGACTTATCGGTAAGGACACCGCCACCCTGCTGGAGACTGCCGAGAACGTGCGCAACACCATCGCGCAGATTCCGGGCATCAAAGATCCCGATTTGTCGTGGACGGCAGGCAAGCCCGAGTTGCAGGTGCGTGTAGACCGCGAGAAGGCGACCGCGCTGGGCGTGAGCCTTGCGGAAATCGCTGGCGCACTGCGCACCGCCTACGAGGGTGACACCAGCGTCAAGTACCGCGAGGCAGGGCAGGAGTATGATGTGCGCGTGCGCCTGCGCGAAGACCAACGCCAACGGCTCATCGACCTGAATGACCTCGTGGTGGCGTATGTGCAGGGTGCGCCCGTCTACCTGCGCGACGTGGCAAGCATCACGCTCGGCGAAGGTCCCACCAAAATCGAGCGCACCGACCGTCAACGCCGCGTAATGGTCACTGCGAACCTGATGCCTGGCTATACCCCTGGTAACATGCGGCAGGTGATTGACGCGAAGCTGCGCGAGGCGAACGTGATTCCGCCTGGCGTGCGCGTCGACTGGTTCGGTGAGAACGAGGTACAAGCACGCGAGGGGGTCTATATCTTCCAAGCACTGCTGTTGGGCATCATCCTCGTGTACCTGCTAATGGTCGCGCTGTTTGAAAACTGGCTCTATCCGCTCGTGATTATGTTCACCGTGCCGCAGGCGTTGGTGGGCGCGCTGCTTGCGCTCATCATCTTCCGCTCCGAGCTGAACATCATCTCGATGATTGGCATCATCGCACTGATGGGATTGGTAGGCAAAGGCGCGATTATTCTGGTGGACTACACGAATACGCTTCGGCAACGTGGCTTGACGCGCGACGAGGCGTTAATCGAGGCCGGGGCAACGCGCCTGCGCCCAATTCTGATGACCGTCATCTCGCTGGTGCTGGCGAAGATTCCGATTGCGCTGGCGATTGGGCGCGGCTCGGAGTTCCGCTCGCCGCTCGGCTTGGTGATTATCGGTGGCATGCTGATGAGTACCATCCTCACGCTGCTGGTCATCCCGTGTATGTACAGCGTGATGGACGACTTCACGCGGTTCTTGGGGCGCGTGATTTGGAGGCGTGGCGCTGCCCCTGTGGAAGCCGCCATCGCCCCCGCCAAACGCGAAGAGGAAGAGGAAACCGCGCGACTTTAATCCCACCCGCTCCTGAGACTCGGGGGAACGCGCCAGCGTTCCCCTGTTTTTTAGTTCTCTCGCGCACCGCGTATCTGCCGAATCGCCCGCAGATGCTCTTCATAAGTGCGCGAGAAGCGGTGATACCCATTCGCTTGCGCCACATAGAACAGGTATTCCGTCTGTTCAGGCTCTAATGCCGCGCGGATGCTGGCTAAGCCAGGGTTCGCAATCGGTCCAGGGGGCAGTCCCCGATTGAGATAAGTGTTGTACGGCGACGGATGGCGCAGGTCCTTGTACAACACACGCTCCTTCCAGTAGCCCATGCCGTACAACACAGTCGCGTCAATCTGCAGGGGCATATTAATTCTCAGGCGGTTATAGATGACCGACGCCACGCGCGGGCGTTCGTCGTCGTGCAGCACCTCTTTCTCAATCATCGAGGCGATTGTCAGCAGCTCGTGAAAGCTCAGCCCGCGCTGCTCCATCGCGTCTTTGTAGCGCAGGTACACCTGTTGGCGCGTGGTTTGCAACATTGTGCGGATAGCTTGTTCTGCACCTGTGCCTGGCGGCAGGCGGTAAGTGCTGGGGAAGAGATACCCTTCCAGGTGTAGATTCTCTGGCAGGGGCATGTCAACATCCTTGAACCGCTGAGGCTGTTGGCACAGTTGTAAAAACTCGTCTTTATCGGCGACTCCGCGTTCGCTCAGCCGTTCGGCGATTCGAGCGATAGTCCAGCCCTCAGGTATGGTGACCCAGTTGCGCGTGAACCGTTCGTGGATCAGAATGTCGGCAATCTCGAACATGCTCTGGCTGGGGCTGAACTCGTAGTCGCCCGCTGCGATTTGCGCCTTGCCCTTGCGCCTCAGCTGCCACGCCAGTAAGTTCGGATTGCGTATCAGTTTGCGCTCGAACAGACGCTGGGAAAGCGCGTCGGCGTCTATTGGCTCGCGCAGGCGCACCAGCTGGGGCTGAAACGCTGAACTCAGCGGGCGCGTCTGCTGATAGAACCAGAAGCCGGCGATTCCCAGCGCAATCAGGAGAAGAGTGAGTACGCCGGCAATGATGAGAAGCCTGCGATTCATGAGTAATCCTACCCTGTCGCCAGCCGCTTGCGCTGCGACCAGTAGGCGATTAGGCGGGGCAACCCTGTAAACAGCATCACGCCCGCGAGCGAGATAATCCAAAACACGGGGCTAATCGGAGCCAGCAGCCCGCGCCCCAGAAACACGTTGCGCAGCACGATGCTCACCGTCACGCCCAGTACCCACGCAGCAGGCAACGCCCACTTCGGTGGCTGCGCCCGATACACGCCCACCAACAGCGCCACCACAAGCCAGCCTATCAAAAACGGCGGTAGGCTCCGCTGCAGCCCAAACTCGTCCAAAGTGCCATGACTGCGCAAGCCTGTCAGCACAAATAGAGTCAGCGCAATCATATCGAACAACATCCAACCCCAACGCATAGCATGAGAATACCCTATTGAAGCAGGTATAATCCGAGTGTGGGCATCGCCGCGGAAACGATTTCTAAGAAGGAAACACCTAAGCAATTACTCGGACGACGAGTCGAATCAGCCACACTCAACGCACATAAGCGCAAACCGCCCTTCTGGAGTTTGTGCGGACTGTATCTTGTCTGGAAACCTATCTCTTTATCAATCCTAAGCCAAGGGGTTCATTATGAAAACCATGCGTTTCTCCGGTGTCTCGGAGGCGAGTTTGCTCTCCGAAGACCATGTGGCGCGTACCGTCTGGCGACTGGCGTTGCCGACGATGGCCGCGTCCATCGTGCAATCCGCCAATAGTTTCTTGGATCGCATTTTTGTGGGGCGTTTAGGGCCCGAGTCGTTAGCGGCGGTGGGCGTGGGTAGCCAGTTGCTATTCCTCACGATGGCGCTGGCGATGGCGGTCTCCACAGGCGCAACCGCGATTGTGGCGCGGATGGTGGGCGCGAACGACCAGCACAGCCTGCGGGACGCCGCGCGTCAGGCGTTGGGGTTGGCGGTGATGCTGGGGCTGGCGTTCACGACGCTGGGCTACCTGTTGCTGCCTCAGATTATCCGCTGGTACGGCTTGGAGGCGGGCGCAGATGCGCAGGCGCGTGTGTTTCTGGGCTGGGCGTTGCTGGGCGCGCCTGCGAGCTTCATTATGATGGGGCTGAGCGGTACCTTTCGTGGTTTGGGCGATACGCGCTCGCCGATGTACGCCAGCATCGTCGCTACAATTGTGCACATTGTGGGGGACTATTTACTGATTTTCGGTAAGTTCGGCTTCCCACAGTTAGGCATTCAGGGCGCGGGTATCGCGATGGCGCTCTCGTTGTGGGCGGGCGCGGGGATGCTCTGGCTGCAGCAGTGGTTCAGCCCGCGCCGCGAGTTAGCCGTGCCTGCGCTACCTATCATCGAGTGGCAACGCCGCATTTTGCGAATCGGCTTGCCCGCCTCCGCCCGCACGTTTATCTACACTACCAGCTCGGTGCTGTTCACGGGCATATTGGCAGCAACGGCAGCGGGCACCGCGGCGGTCGCCGCTTTGCCGATTGGACTGACCGCCGAGTCTATCGCCTTTATGCCGGGCTTTGCGTTCGCAATTGCAGCGTCGGCGTTGGTGGGGCAAGCGCTTGGCGCAAAAAACGAACGACTCGCGGAGCGATTCGGCTGGACAGCAGCGTGGCAATCGTGCGCCGTGATGACTACGATGGCGGTCGTGTTCTATGTGTTCGCTGAGCAGTTCGCGGGGCTGTTCACAACCGACCCACAAGTGAAGGCGCTGGCAGTAGCGTACCTACGTATCAACGCGATTACCGAGCCGCTGCTGGCGTTCGGCATGACGCTGGCGGGCGCGTTGCAGGGCGCAGGCGACTCGATGAAAGCGATGCTCGCTACCTTCCTCACGCAGTGGGTGGTGCGCGTGCCGATGGCGTACCTGCTGGCGTTCGGCTTGGGCTGGGACGCGCACGGCGCATGGTGGGCGATGGCGCTCAGCTCCGGCTTCAGCGGGCTGCTGATGATAGTGCTGTTCAAACACGGCGGCTGGAAGAAAGTGAAGGTATAACGAATCGCATGCCAGAGATTGCCCTCGACGCCGACTGGATCGCCGAGTTGCGTCGCGCGCTGCTGCTATGGTTCGAGACGCACCAGCGCCCCACCCCGTGGCGCGAGAATCCCGACCCGTACCGCGTGTGGGTGTCAGAAGTGATGCTACAGCAGACGCAGACGGCGACGGTCATCCCTTATTTTGAGCGGTTCATCGCACGGTTCCCGACGGTGCAGGCGTTGGCGGATGCACCGCTGGAGGAGGTGTTGCGCTACTGGGAGGGACTGGGCTACTACTCGCGGGCGCGGAATCTACACAGGGCGGCGCAACTGATTGCCCAAAACGGTGGGCAGCTGCCCTCCACTCCCGACCGTCTGCGCGAACTGCCCGGCGTTGGTGCATACACAGCGGGTGCAATCGCCAGTATCGCCTTCCAACAGCCCGCGCCTGTGGTAGATGGCAACGTGATTCGCGTCCTCGCGCGTCTGCTGTGGCTAAAAGGCGATCTGAAGACACACGCTGCGCTGCAGCGACTCTGGCAACTCGCGGAGCAACTGGTAGACCCAGAGCGTCCTGGCGATTTCAATCAGGCGATGATGGAACTCGGTTCGACGGTCTGTGTGCCCCTGCAGCCGCGTTGCAGCGAGTGCCCCGTGAGCCACTTATGCGAGGCGTATCAGCGTGGGCAGCCGAACGCCGTCCCCGAACCGAGCCGCCGCACGCCTCCGCGCAAGGTGGTGGATGTGTCGGCAATCATTGAGCGCGATGGGCGGTTCCTGCTGGCGCAGCGCGCCCCCGACGGCTTATGGGGTGGGTTGTGGGAGTTCCCCCGCGCCACGCGCGACGGACGCGAGACCCTCGAAACCGTCGCTCAACGAGCCGCCGCACAGGTTGGGCTGCAAGTGGAGCCACGCGCCGCCATTCTGTGCGTCAAGCATACGGTTACCTACTTCAAGATTCAGCTTTACGGCTACCTGTGCATGTGGCAATCGGGCGAGGCGCACACCGAGGCGTATCAGGCGATTGCGTGGGCATTGCCAGAGGAGATGGCAGATTATCCGCTATCTGCACCGCAGCGGAGGTTGGCAGTAGCTCTGCTTAGCAATGCGCAGCAGATAGGGCTTTTCTGACGAAACAGCTTCCAGGCTGTTGAGGAAATGCATCGGGAATCTATTGTGCCTGTGGACCACGCACTGTTCTTAGAGGGCGTTATTGGCGGGCGCGGCTCCCGC
>CAYVKB010000005.1:0-57497 GCA_964451985.1 uncultured Fimbriimonadales bacterium
ATGCGAGACTACAAACAACTTCAGGCAGAAACTTTAGCGCAAACCATACGCTGGCGCGAGAACTTTAACCCCGACGGCACGCCCAAGCCCCTCAACGATACGCGCGATACGACCGTTTGGCCCAACGCCGTCAGTAACGCCAACTCGGACGAGTGGATTCCACGCAATCACGACCGTATCCGCCAGATGCGCCCGCGCCTGCTATGCATCAACTTCGTGAATGGCATCGAGCCGGGCAGACCCGAAAAGATTTTCTCAGACCTAATCACCGCGCTGAACGAGAGCACTCGCTACCACGGCTATAAGGACCCGCGCGCCCCGCGCTTTCTGGAATACTCAGTGTGGCGATATGTGGACTTGCAAGACCCCGACGGACCCAAAGGCAGAAATAGTTCCGCCACGCCGCGCCGCAAAAACCCGCGCCCCGATTTCATTTCGGGCAGCTACGACGGCTTTTTCACGGAAGAGTTCGCCGAGCGCATCGGCGTGCGCGACCCGAAAGACCCGAAACGCTTCCTCACCCTCAAGGAGTTGGTGGACTTGGGGTATGTACATGAGGTTTGGTTCACGGGTGCGGCGGATAACATCGTGAGCTGGCTGGAGTGCGTGGAAATCAAGCCGATGTATGACGAGAACTTTCGGCGCATTCCAGGCAAGTACGCACAGGCGGGCAACGGGGGCGACCCCGAACAACGGTTCATCGGACGCTCGCTGCGCCTGAACATGCTGAACTACGAGCGCGGTATCGGCTGCGGGATGGAGAACCTTGGACACGCGTTGGAAGGCACAGCCCACAGCAACTGCATCCCCTACTTCCGCAAGTATTTTTATGAGTACGCGATGTTCGACTTAGATACGCGCTTCGGGCTGCCGTTCAACTCCTACTACTACCTGTGGGGCGAGGACAAGGGCGTTGAGTATCCCGATGAGCGCACTGCGATTGTGCGCGACGGCGACCGACGCTGGACGCTACGCGATTATTATGCGACGGGCGGGAATGTGCATTTCCCCCCGAACGGGCGTAGGCACTATGACCAGGAGAACACGCAACCCGTACTATCCACAATTGAAGACTGGCGCATCGGCAGCGGGCGCGGGGGCAAAGACCTGCAAAAGCCATGGACGAACGCCGTGTTGGAGCAATACCGCGACCTCGCGCCCGACTGTATGGGGCGATGGCTGGTCTACTGGCGGCAAAACATGCCAGGCTACCGCAATCGTAGCCGCGATGACTCAGGCAAGCCGATGAAGAACTGGTGGCCGTTCCTGTTTTACTGAAGGGCGACCCACGCGACAGGTATACTGAGGCTGTGGCGGTTCGGGAGAAGTATGCGCACCTGCCGCCTCTGAAGGGCGATATTGCGCAACGGCTGGAACGCTTGCCAGAGCTGCTAATGCGCTTGCCTATACGCGCGGCGTACCTATTCGGCTTAGCGGTTGAAAGCCCCCAGCAGAGCGGCGACATCGACCTCGCCATCGTGCCCGATAAGAACTATTCGTTTACAGAGTTGTACGCGCAACTCTCACGCTTGCTGAACACCGACCGTATCGAACTTGTGGAACTTCCCAGCGCACCGTTCTGGTTGCAACGCGAAATCTTGCGCACGGGCGTCCGCCTGTACGTGCGTGAACCGCAGCAGGTGGCACAATACGAGGCGGGCGTGCTTGCGCGCTGCGAGGAACAGCAAAGGCACATACATTAGCCAACTGGCTGGACGAACAAGCATCTACGAAGTCTTGGTAGAGCGGTTTGCAACCACGCACTCGCGATTGCAAACCGCTTCTGCAAGCGTTGTTTTAGATAACCGTTCGACGCAAGTCCTCCCCGCCCGCGCCGGGGCGAATCGGCTTCACGCTCGCCACATACTCTGGCTCGTAGTCGATGAGCTTCAACCAATCTTCCATCACATCGGACTTGGGGAAGATTTCGTTCTCGCGGTATTCCATCTCGATGGCGCGTTTGAGGTCGTCGGGGCGGATGCCGTGTTCCATGTTCGGCTCCTCGATTGCGCGGCGAATGGCAAGCTCTTTGGCGCGGTCCACGACCGACTTAATCAGCGCGCCGCTGACCATATCGCGCCAGTAGAGCGTCTCCACACCGCCGTTGCGCAGGTACACCTGCAAGAACTCGGTGTCGGGGGCTTTGCGCCATAGATATTGCACCGTCTGCTCGATTAGGCACTCGCGGGCTTCGGCAGGCGTGTCGTACTCACGCACAAACTCGGGATCCAGCGGCAGCGTCGGCGTGAGGTAGATACTGAAAATCTCGCGCGTCGCGTCGCGGTCGGGGCGGCGTACCTTCACCTTGCGGTCGATGCGTCCCGGGCGCAGAATTGCGGGGTCGATGTAATCGGGGCGGTTAGAGGTGAGCATCACCACCACATTCTCCAGACTCACCAAGCCGTCCATCTCCGCGCAGAACTGTGGTACGACGGTGTTGGAGATGTTCAGCCACCTGCCCGAGCTGCGCGTGCGCAGAATCGACTCCGCCTCATCGATAAAGATGAATACAAGGTAGCCCTCACGTGCCTTCTCGCGGGCGATGGCGAAAATCTCGCGCACCATCCTCTCCGTCTCACCCAGCCACATGTTCAGAATCTTGGGACCGTTGATGTACATGAAGTACTCTTTCACGGGCTTGCCGACCTGCTCAGAGTACTGGCGGGTGAGGTTGTAGGCGGTGGCTTTGCCAATCAGCGTCTTACCGCAGCCGGGCGGACCGTACAGCAGGATGCCCTTCAGCGGCTGCTTCTCGAACTTCTGGAAGATTTCGGGATGCAGCATGGGTAGCTCGATGGTCTCACGGATGAGCCGAATCGCCTCTTCCTGCCCGCCGATTTGACTCCACTCCAGCGGCGGCACCTCCTCGAAGTAGTAGTCGCGCACTTCCTGGTGGGGGATATGCTCAATCGCGACTTTGAAGTTGGGTTCGAGGCGCACCTCGTCGCCGGGCTTTATCAGAACCTCCGACAGGTCGGTGGAGCGGAACACGATGCGCGAGGTCATGCCTTGTGGGTCTGCCCCCACGCGCAGGCGATCGCCCTCCAGCACCTCCTGCACTTTCACAATAGGTCCCGCAGGGTGATAGCCCAAATCGCCAATCACGGCAAACGCCTCGTTGACCTTCACGCGCGTGCCCACTTTGAATTCGGGGTTCTCTAGCTTGGGGTCGATGTTGGCGTAGTATTCGCTGTCGCCCAGCGCGACCATCGCGACGCCCTCATCGGGTCGGTCAAGGAACACGCCGATGCGGTTCGCAGGGCTGGTCAGTTTCTGATACGCCTCCTCGTACTCCTGAATCGCCTGAATTGCCTCTTGCATCTGCTGCTCGTCCACCTCTAACTGGTGTTGGAGCAGGCGCAGCATTTGGCGCAGGCGCAGGTCGTCGCGAGGAGCGATACGCATAATCTCTTCGAGAATCGCCAGAGCGCGGATTTGTGTCTCGGGCAACTCAAACTCGTCTTCATAACGCCGTGCCATTCAGATAAGACCTCCTCACCATGATACTACTCCAATTGTACCTCAAAGGTTGCAGAGTCGGCGACCTGTTCGGGGGTCATTTGCACGCGCCCGTCGGGGGTGAACTGCACACCCTCCTGCTGCAGGTAGGATTTTTGCAGTTGGGCGAGCATCGGGTCGCGCTTGTGGATGCGCAGGCTACCGTCGCTGCCCACCACGCGCCACCAAGGGACGTCATCCTCTAACGCCCCTGCCATAATCCGTCCCACCTGACGCGCCGTGAGTGGCGGACAGCACGCCGCCACCTGACCGTAGCTCATCACCTTGCCGAATGGTATACGGCGAACGAGGGCGTAGACACACTCTACGCAGTTGCACACGGAGGAAATATACCTACTAACAAGTCCCGCCTGCGCACGGATTGTCTACAAAGAAGCTGTACCTTGATTCCTTAGGGAATGGTTAATGCTGCGGAGTTTACACACCTGCAATTTTCCTGATGGAGAAAATATCAGTTTTTTTCCAAAAAACGCCAAATGGCATAGAAATTGCTTTTTATACAGCAGTGCGCATACGAATGCGCCTCGGTGAAACGGAGGAACTATCATGAAACGGCTACTAACATCGCTTGGAGTTATGGCAATTGCGGCGAGCGCGTTCGCCTCGTGGAACGTGACGATTCTGAACAGCAATGGCGCGCTTTTTTCGCCTTACACGCCGATTACGGTGCCGACGCTCGTGCAGAGCAATCCGGTTCCGCAGATTACTTTTATGACCGCCATCGCTACGCCCAACCCGCTGATGGTGGGGCTGGGTACAGGCTTCAGCAACGGCAGCTTCTTAGGACAATACACCATCAATGACCCGACCAATACGAAGCCGCTCCTAAACGGTTTTAACTTCGTGATTGCTGGTTTCGTGTACGATTTCGGCGCGATTAACTGGTTCAAGAAGGTCGTGCGCAACTCGGACAACACGATTCTGTGGCAAGGTAGCGGTTCATTCTTGGGTGACGGCTATTCAGGCGGTTCTGACGGTGTGTTCAGCGTAGTGATTCCGGTGTCGCTGTCAGTGCCTGCGAACGATGTGACCGTCTACGAGACCTTCCAGCTGCTGGGAGGGAGCCAACCTGGTTCGGGGGCGGGACTGCTGTTGGTGGAGCAGGACTGGACTGTCGTGCCTGAGCCTGCAAGCATGATTGCGCTGGCGACGGGGCTGGGCGGGTTGCTGTTGCGTCGTCGTAAACCTTGACATCCCTCCTTTCTGCAAGCAACACCTCAGGACGGCGCTGCCGCCGTCCTTTTTCTTTTTGCACAGGAGAAACCACAGAGTGCGCGAATCGTCGGATTGTATGATGAAGCAACGCATCTTGTGGGGAATGTTGACACTATGCACCGCCCTGTTCATAGCGGGTTGCGGTGGGGAAACCAAAGTGGGCGTGGTTTCAGGTACTATCACCGACATCGAGGGCGAGCCAGTGGCAAACGCCGAGGTATTTGTGGCGAACTCGGTGAATAGCCAAACCCGTTCGCTGCATAACGGCACTTACTACCTCACGAATGTACCCGAGCGGTTCACGGTGATACGCGCCCGCGCGGTGATTAATGGCGTAGAATACACTGGGCAAAATGTGGCGCAGGTGTTCGAAAACGAGCAGAGCAAAAATGTGAATATCATGATTGCGCCCGTGAGCCGACAGGGAACGATTGAGGGTTTCGTGCGCGATGCGTTCGGCGCAGGAATAGAGGGTGCGCGTGTGTTTGCAGGGGGCGCGCTTAGCAGCGCGTTTGCGATTACCGACCGACGCGGGTTCTATCGCATTTCAGGGCTGCCCGCAGGCTACGAGTACCCCGTGGTTGCCTCCGCGCCCAATTACGAGAACGACAACCGCACTGCACAAGTGGTTGCAGGGCAGACGACTGTAATCAGTTTCACGCTGAACCGCTCCGTCAACCGCCCCGTGCAGACGCCGTTGAATCTGGAGGCGACGGCGTGGACGATGCCCCGTGTGCTGACCGCCACGCGCAGCCCCCGAGAACGCGACGCCTATAACGCGATTCGTGCCCTGTTCGACGAGAAACCTCGCCAGCGACGCACAATCGCCACGCGCTCTGCAGGCGACTACTGGATTGAAATCGACCTCAGCTGGGAGTATGAACAGCAGGTGAGCCTGTTGGGCTATGGCATCTATCGCGGGCGCACAATTGACGAGCTGAACCGCAACGCGATTGCCTTCCTGCGCGACCCGCTGGCAGACTTCTTCGCCGACTTAGACCCCACCCTGCAACCGAATGTGACCTACTTCTACGAAATGGTCGCGCTGAACACAGACTACTTGAACGACCTGCCTGGCACGGTTTCTGGGCGCAGCAATCGCGTGAGTGCGCGCCCCTTCGCACCGATAGCCCTCACGCGCCCGTTCGCGAATGAAATCGTGGCTGATCTCATCTTACAGTGGACGCCGGTGCCTAACGCTAATTACTATCTGGTGCTGATTTACGACCGCTTCCCCGACTATAACGTCGCGCCGTACTACCCAGCGGATTTGGGCAACCCCGGCGCGGCAAAGGTATTCGCGCCAGCCACCTCGCTGGTGTATACGGGTCCTGCGCTGGTAAGTGGACGCACCTACTACGCGGTGGTGATGGCGTTCACTAACGACCGCAACACCCGCGCGATTAGTCAAATCGTGCCGTTTCAGGCGCGATAGTAGAATGGCACGGACAGTCTTATCCGTTCATTCGTTAGCCGTAGCACGGACAAGACTGTCCGTGCTACGTATACTCCACCAATTCCTTGAGCAACTGCTCGAACTCCGGGAAGCTGGTCTGTACACACTCTACATCGTGAATCACAGTTTCACCGTGAGCGATTAGCCCTGCGACTGCGAGCGTCATGGCGATACGATGGTCGCCGTGGCTCTGCACCTCCGCGCCATGCAGGGGGGTGAAACCTTGCACGCGCAAGCCGTCAGGCAGTGGCTCAATCTGTGCGCCCATCTTGCGCAGCTCGGTTGCGATGGTTTCGATGCGGTCGGACTCTTTCACGCGCAGTTCAGCGGCATCGCGGATTTCGGAAATGCCATGCGCTTGTGTAGCAAGCAGTGCGAGGATGGGCACTTCGTCGATAAGGCGAGGCACAAGCGCGCCGCGAATGCTCATCGCGCCCAGCGGTTGGGGATACACGCGCAGGGTGGAGGTCGGCTCGCCCGCCTGCTCGCTTACATCGTGCCATTCCAAGTGCGCACCTGCCTGCGCCAACGCCTCCAGCAACCCTGTGCGCGTCGGATTCACCCCCACTTGCTCAATCACCAGATCCGAACCGGGCAGCAGCAGGGCGGCAGCAATCCAGAAAGCCGCCGATGAGAAGTCGCCCGGCACGGTGAGCCTCTGCCCCTCCAGCCGTTGTCCCCCGCGTAAGCGCACGCGATGCGCCCCTGTCGTACAAATTTGCGTCTCCAGATCCGCGCCGAAGGCTTGCAACATCCGCTCCGTGTGGTCGCGCGAGAGGGTCGGCTCGGTAACCTCCGTCACGCCCGCGGCGTTCAGACCTGCCAGCAGAATGCACGATTTGACTTGTGC
This sequence comes from uncultured Fimbriimonadales bacterium, assembly GCA_964451985.1. GTDB lineage: Bacteria > Armatimonadota > Fimbriimonadia > Fimbriimonadales > GBS-DC > GBS-DC. The sequence continues at coordinate 7,041 of CAYVKB010000005.1, forward strand.
GCTGGCGACAGGGCTAAGGTGCTTGATTGCCCGCAGCTCGCCCCCGCGAATGGCAAGGGGCAATCGGCTGGCGGCGTCCCTGCCGTCGATGCGTGCGCCCATGCGCTGCAGAGGCTCCACCACTCGGCGCATCGGGCGTCGGCGCAGCGAGGCGTCGCCCGTCAGCACGCTGAAAATGGGGTAGGAAGATAGTACGCCTGCCATCAAGCGCGTGGTCGTGCCTGAATTGCCTGCGTCCAGCACTTCAGTCGGCTCAGTCAGCGTCTCGTCCCCACGCCCGGTAATGCGCCAGTGTTGCTCGCCGACGCGCTCCGCCCCCGCTCCCAGCTGCTGCGCGATGCGTAGCGTGCGCAGGCAATCGTCCGCCTCCAAAAAGTTCTCAATCTCCGTCGTGCCGTGCGCCAGCAAACCCAAAATCACCGCGCGATGCGTAATCGACTTATCGCCCGGCGGACGCCACACACCCCGCACCCGCCTTGCCGGAGTCATGCGCCAGATTTGCACAAGGGCAAGAGTACGACAAATAGGAGCAAGTTCCTACCTATACCGAATATTTGGCGTATCAATTTCCGAATTCACCCCACCATTTGCACAACCAGATGGAGACCATTACGCTGGGGCTGAATAAACCTGACCTGCGTCTTGATAGGGGAGCTCCCCATTAAGAGGGTGAATGTCTGATACGAAATTTTGTCCAGTGTAAACTGACTTTGTAGCCACTGGCTCGCTTGTGCTTCTCGCTCGTTGACTTCAGGGATAGCCTCCAACTCAGGGGGTGGCTTCAGGGTTAGGTTGACGCTTCTCGATGGTATCTCTGGAGTTGCTGCAGGCAATCGCCTTCCAAAATGAGCGTGTGCGGCGTCATCGAGAAGATTCTACCCACCCAAACGCGCCGTTTTTTCGGAGCGGAGTGTAACTTATCTCGTGGGGAGCAGAAACGGTATAATTCCCCCCGATGAGCGAGCTCAAACGAGTGCTGACGGGCGACCGACCGACAGGCAAACTCCATCTGGGGCACTATGTCGGCTCCTTGCAAAACCGCGTTAAACTTCAAGATGAGTATGAGTGCTACTTTCTGATTGCCGACCTGCATATGCTCACCACGCGCCCCACGCATGACGACATCGAGGAGATGCGCACGAATATCCGCGAGATGGTGCTGGATTACCTTGCAGTGGGCGTTGACCCAAACAAATCCACGATTTACCTTCAGTCGGCGGTGCATGCGGTCTATGAGATGAACCTGATTTTCGAGATGCTGGTCTCGTTGCCGCGCCTGACGCGCCTGCCGAGTATCAAAGATATGGCACGTGCAGCTAACATCGACGACGAATCAATCCCGTTCGGCTTGATTGGTTATCCCGTGCTGCAGGCGGCGGATATTCTGATGCCCCGAGCGCATCTGGTTCCTGTGGGCAAGGACAACGAAGCACATGTGGAAATCACGCGCGAAATCGCCCGTCGGTTCAACAATCTCTATGGGGAGGTGTTTCCCATCCCTGATGTGATGCTGAGCGAAGTGCCCACGCTGGTGGGCACGGATGGGCAAGCGAAAATGAGCAAGAGCCTCGGCAACGCGATTTTCCTCTCCGACGACCCCAAAACGGTGGAGAAAAAAGTACGTGCGATGTACACCGACCCCAAGCGCATCCGCGCCGATATTCCAGGTACAGTAGAGGGCAATCCCGTGTTCATCTATCACGACATCTTCAACCCCGACCGCGAGGAGGTAGAAGATTTGAAAACCCGCTACCGCGAAGGGCGCGTGGGCGATGTGGAAGTGAAGGAGAAACTGGCGCGTGCGTTGAACAACTTTTTAGATCCCATCCGCGAGCGACGCGAACAGTTCGCCAAAGAGCGAGGGCTGGTGGAAGAGATTATCTACACGGGCACGCTGAAGGTGCGCCAAATTGCCGACGAGACGCTGGAGGCGATGAAGCAGGCGATGGGTTTACGCGGAATCTGGAGAAATATTGAGCGGAAGGCGCGGGAGCGGATGAAAGAGGATCCCTCTGCGTAAGTATTATTCTCATGGGTGTCTGGCATGCTCTGCAAGGTTGCACCTCGTAAAACAAAAAAAAAGCTACTCAGTTCGGTGTTCCTGTCTTCCCGGCGGATGGTTGCATGGCGAGACATAAGATGAGGCGTTGCAAAACATTCACGACGCGATTACCAAGTACTTAGAGGTAGAATTGGCGCGATGCGAGTTTCGGTACCTTTCTGGGAGTTGGACCTGCCGTTGTGCGTGCACAGCGGTCAAGTGTTCCGATGGCGACAAAACGGAGAGCAGTGGATTGGGCTTGCCGACGCACAGGTGCTTATCGTAGAGCCTTCAGGCAACCGCTGGCTGGTGCAATCGCCCACTTCCACTCAGCCCATTCAGGTGTTCTCGCGCCTGTTTCGGCTGGAAGTAGACCTCAAGTCCGTCCATCGAGAGCTAATCTGTCGCGATGAACGCTGGGCAGAGTGGGTTAGCGCGATGCCCGGCTTGCGCCTGATGCGTTGGCTGAGCGCGGAGGAGTGCCTGTTCTCGTTCCTGTGTACGCCCGCGAATAACATCCCGCGCATCACAGGCATGATTGAACGGCTGTGCGAGTGCTACGGCGAGCCTGTGGCGCAAGACGGCGAGACGACCTACTACGCTTTCCCGACTGCCGAGCGCATTGCAAGCGCAAATGAGGCGGAGCTGCGCGAGTTGGGCTTCGGCTACCGCGCGAAGAACCTTATCGAAGCAGCGCAGGCGTTGCAGACGCGCGGCAACGGCTGGCTCGACTCGTTGCGCAAACTGCCCTACTGGGACGCTAAGCAGGAGCTGATGCAGCTGCCGGGCGTGGGCGCGAAGGTCGCCGACTGCGTGCTGCTGTTCGGGTTAGACAATCCGCTCGCCGTGCCCATCGATACCCACATGTGGCAAGCCGTCTCCGAGTGGCTGATGCCCGAACTAAAGGGCAAAAAACTAACCGACAAAGCCTATCGCGAGGTGGTGGAGTGGTTCCACGAGCGGTTCGGCGAGTGGAGCGGCTGGGCGCATCAGTACCTGTTCACGGCGCACCTGCTGGGTGAGGAGCCTGACGCCGAATAGGGTACAATCACCCGCTGTGAAATATCGTGTGGCAATTGTCGGTGCGACGGGTGCAGTCGGGCAGGAGCTGCTGCAGGTACTCGCGCAGCGCAACTTCCCAGTGCGTTCCCTGCGCCTCTTAGCGTCGGAGCGGTCGGCAGGCAAAACGCTGGAGTTTCAAGGCGAACCCGTGCACGTGGAAGCTGTGCAACCCGACTTGTTCAAAGGTATTGACATCGCCTTTTTCTCGGCGGGCAGCGCACGCAGCAAGGAGTATGCTCCCCTCGCCGTGCAGGCAGGCGCAGTGGTAATCGACAACTCCTCCGCCTTCCGGATGAATCCCGAAGTCCCGCTGGTGATTCCCGAAATCAATCCCGACGCCCTGCGCAAGCACAGGGGCATCCTCGCCAACCCGAACTGCTCGACGATTATTATGCTGATGGCGCTGGAGCCGTTGCGTCGCCTGTCGCGCATTCGGCGGATTATCGTATCCACCTATCAAGCCGCCAGCGGCGCGGGCGCACAAGCGATGCAGGAACTGCTGGACGCCACACGCGCCTACCTGCAGAACGAGCCGTTCGAGCCGCAAGTGCTGCCCCACCCTTACGCTTTCAATCTGTTCTCGCACAACTCAGCGATTGGCGAGGACGGCTACAACGAGGAGGAGCGCAAGATGATTGCCGAGACGCGTAAAATCTGGGGCGACTCGGAGCTTGCTGTTTCGCCGACCTGCGTGCGCGTGCCTGTGCTGCGAGCGCATAGCGAAAGTATTGTGGCGGAGCTGGAGACGCGCACCCCGCTGAAAGCGATTTACGAGGCGTACCAGAGCTTCCCCGGCGTCGCGCTAATAGACGACCGCGCGCGGAACCACTTCCCCATGCCCCTCGAAGCCACCGGGCGCGACGAAGTGCTGGTGGGACGCCTGCGCTATGATGCGGGTGTTCCGAACGGCGTCGCGCTGTTTGCTTGTGGCGACCAGCTGCGCAAAGGTGCCGCGCTGAACGCCGTGCAGATTGCCGAGCTTCTGTAGCACAGGACGCGCTTGCTACCGTCGCCGTCAGGTACAATCTCCCCACTGTGTTGACGCGCACGTACATCCACATTCCGGGCATCGCCGAGAGCATCGAGCGAGAACTCTGGCTGCAGGGGGCAGAAGATTGGTACACCCTTGTCGAAAACTCGCAACGCTGGCGCATCAGCGAGCCTTATCTAAGTGCCGTGCTACAGGGCGCACAAACCTCCATTGAGGCATACGAAGAGGGCGACTACGCCTACTTCGCAGGGAGGCTGCCCGTGAAAGAACATTGGCGCGCCTACGAGGAGTTCCGCCAAGAGACCGCCTACCTCGATGTGGAGACTGACGGCGGCTCGCAAATCACGGTCATCGGCGTCTACGACGGCGAGGAAATCTATCAGTTCGTGCTGGGCGAAAACCTCGAGGAGTTCCCCGACTTCATTCAAGAGTTCTCGATGCTGGTCACCTTCAACGGGCTGCACTTCGATGTGCCGATGCTCTATAAAAACTTCCCCCGCCTGACGCTAGACCAACTGCACCTGGATTTATGCCCGACGCTGCGCCGCGTAGGGTTGAAGGGTGGCTTGAAGCGCATCGAGCAGCAGTTGGGGCTGATTCGCGACCCCGATTTGGACGGGCTGAGTGGGCGCGAGGCGGTGCTGCTGTGGCAAGCCTACCGACTGGGACACGATTCGGCACTGGAGACTCTCCTGCGCTACAACCGTGAGGACATCGTGAACCTCAAGCCGCTCGCGGGGCTGGCGTACAAACGGCTCCGAGAGAAAACCACCGCGCTGCGACCTGTGAGGTAGCATTTCCCATCGTTTAGGAACCTAAACCGCCCTTGAATCGTACTATAATAGTATGGCAGGGGAACCCTCCTGCCGCAGCGGGCAGTACCCTTTCAGAACTGGCGTTTGGGAGTCTTCGCCTCCAAAGTATACACGGTTTACACAGCGTGTATGGAATAGTTCCTTCACGGGTTCCGAAACCCCTGCATTTTCGTCGCCGTCGAACCGATAATATCAAACGGCGTCGTTGGGGCAATCCCGTATCCTAAGAATACATGGGGTGAACACCATGAGGCGAACCGAACGCCCGTCGCGGGAACATGCGACCCGACTGCCCGTGCCACGCACAAGGGGGTCTATGAGTATGAGCGCATCCGACTTCTTGCGCCAGATCGAAGAACAGCGACGGCTGGAAAAACAGATTATATGGGAAGGCACTTTTCGGGAGTATCTGGAGATTGTCCAGCAAAACCCGAAGGTAGCAAACCTCGCGCACGCACGCGTGTACGATATGATTCTCAGCGCGGGTGTCGAGGAACACGGCGACGGACAGCCCCGAGAGTACAAGTTTTTCACTTCAGAACTGTTCGGCATGGAGCGCACCCTCCAGCAACTCGTGGAGGAATACTTCGCGCCTGCTGCCAAACGACTCGATGTGCGCAAACGCATCCTGCTGCTGGTCGGTCCTGTCGGGGGTGGTAAATCGACACTGGTCACCATGCTCAAACGGGGCCTGGAACGCTACTCGCGCACTGACGAGGGCGCGGTGTATGCCATTAAGGATTGCCCCATGCATGAAGAGCCGTTGCACCTCGTGCCCGAAGAGCTGCGCGCTGACTTCAAACGCCAGTTCGGCGTGCATATCGAGGGCGAACTGTGCCCCGTGTGCCAGTGGAAACTGCGCCACGAATGGGGCGACAACATTCAAGATGTGCCCGTTGTGCGCATCCGATTCTCCGAACGCGAGCGCGTCGGTATTGGCACCTTCAAACCGTCCGACCCGAAATCGCAGGATGTGTCCGAACTGACGGGCAGCGTGAACCTGAACCTGCTGACCCAAATCGGCGTGGAGTCCGACCCGCGCGTCTACAACTTCGACGGGGAGCTGAACAAAGCCAACCGCGGCGTGATGGAGTTCATCGAGATGCTCAAAGCCGACAAGCGGTTTCTGTATGAACTCAACACCGTCGCGGGCGAGCAAATGATCAAAATCGGACGCTTCGCGCTGATTTACACCGATGTGGTTGTGATTGCGCACACTAACGAGTACGAATACAACGCCTACTTCTCCAACAAAGAGAACGAGGCGATGATCGACCGCATGTTCGTGGTCAAAGTGCCCTACAACCTGCAGGTCTCGCAAGAGGTGCGCATCTACGAGAAACTGATTCAGCAGTCGCAGTGGAGCGACGAGACGCAAGACCTTTCGCAGGTGCATATCGCGCCGCACTCGCTGCGCGTGGCGGCGATGTTCGCTGTGCTGAGCCGCCTGAAGCCGCCTAAGCGCAGCGGCATGTCGCTGATGACCAAGATGAAACTCTACGACGGCGAGCGGCAGGTCGGCGACTGGGATCAACGCCATGTAAAAGAACTGCGCGAGGAGTACACCGACGAGGGCTTGAACGGCGTCTCGCCCCGATTCATCCTGAACCGCCTCTCGGCAGCGATGGTGCGCGGCGACAAACGCTATATCACGCCCATCGATGTGCTGCGCTCCATCCGCGACGGTCTCACCGAATACACCAGCAACGAGGAAGAGCGCAAGAAACTGCTCACTCTGCTGGACGACGTGCGCAAAGAGTACGACGAGCAAATCAAGAAGGAAGTGCAGCGGTTCTTCGTGTACAGCTACGAGGAAGCCGCACACACCCTGCTGGAGAACTACCTGGACAACGTCGACGCCTTCTGCAACAAAACGAAGGTGCGCGACCCGATTACCAACGAGGAAGTCGACCCCGACGAGAAACTGATGCGCAGCATCGAGGAGCAGATTGGCGTATCCGAGAACGCCAAGCGCGAGTTCCGTGAGGGGATTATGCGCTCGGTGGCGTCGCTGGCGCGGCGCGGTGTGCGCTTCGAAATCGGCAGCGACGAACGCCTGCGCGAGGCAATCGAGCGCAAACTCTTCGCCGACCTGAAAGATGTGGTGAAAATCACTACCTCCGCGCGCACACCCGACCCCGAGCAGCTGCGCAAGATTAACGATGTCATCGACCGCATGGTCGCTCACGGCGGCTACACGCCCGAAAGTGCGAACGAGATTCTGCGCTACGTGGGCGCGCTGCTGAACCGCTAACCGTCGCACTGACAGTCCTGTCTCAGTCAGCGCAGTGCACGGACTGAACTGTCCATGCGACAAAAGGCAGAAGGCTGTCCTGCGCTCCGATGAACGCGGGACAGCCCTGCTGCCGAGAGGAGGTACTGAGTTTATCGACGGTAGTCAGGACCTGTCGTCTCGGGGTAAGTATAGATGCCGCGCTGCTGGTACTCGACGACAATCTCCGCTTGCGAGCGGAAGCTGCCGTCGGCGTTTTGGAACGACGGATCGCGGTAGAATTTTGCGTGTCCATCGCAGAATGTCCAGTTGCGCCCTTCCTGGTGGCGGCGTCCCTTGCGCCAGCGAGCGTCGTTTTGGTTGTTGCCGTAGCCCGGCGCGATGTACCAGGCGGCGAACGCATTCCCGTTAGGCGCGATGTTGCTGCCCACATCCGCAATGAAGAACACGTTTGCGGGGAAGTTGATACCAGCCAGCGGGCGCATCTTCTCGCCACGATAGTTGTTGCGGTCAAAGCCAGGGTCATACGTGCGGCTCAGGAAGTAGTTGCCCGCATACGATAGCGGGAACGAATCGCGCATCGCGTTCACCACGTTGCGCATGCCTGAATAGGAGCGCGGCATGTTCACCGCCAGCAGCTGCGCCTCGTAGCAGAAGGAACCGAGCTTGTTAAACCCGCCCTTATCGGGATCGCTGGGACACTGGAAGATGTTCCAGTTCTTGATGTAGGGGGCACTTGCAATTGGGAACGAGAACACGCCACTGAAAAAGTCGTCACCAATCGCATACACGCCGTTCGCGTTCGGTACAGGGCTGCTGCAGGGACCGACCCAGCCCGTCTCAGGTAGAATCTCGTCCCAATCTTGCGCATACATCATACCCGCCAGACCAATCTGACGCGCATTCGATAAACACGAGGACTTGCGCGCGCTCTCACGCGCTTGTGCAAACACAGGGAACAGAATCGCTGCCAGAATCGCGATAATCGCGATGACCACCAGTAGCTCAATCAGCGTAAAGCCGTTTCTGCGCATGGTTGTGCCTCCGAATCAGAGCATACTCCACGCGATGTTAAGGAGAGGTAAAAACGTGCGCCGGTTTTAACTCTGGTAAAAATACGGGTATTTTGCGAGGAACAACCCCACCTCCACTGCGTCTACACGCTTACTATGCGTAAGCGGTATGGTTTCACTCTGATTGAATTGCTGGTCGTAATTGCGATCATCGCCATTTTGGCGGCGATCCTATTCCCCGTGTTTGCACAAGCGCGTGAGCAGGCGCGCAAAACGCAGTGTCTGTCGAACGGACGCCAGCTCGGCACGGCGATTATGATGTACGCGCAGGACTACGACGAGGCAATCGTCGGCTGGTTTAAAGTTGCCGAATATGCGGGACAGCCCCTCGTGGAGCGATTCTGGATTGGCATGCTGAACCCGTATGTCAAGAGCGAAATCACGCGTCCGCCCACAGGACAGGTGTTCCTCAGCGGTGGTCAGCCGAAAGGTTTGTACGCCTGCCCTTCGTGGAGCCAGAGCAACTACCTCAAAGGCGCAAACATGCCCGACTGCTACCCTGGCGCGTATGATCCCTACTTCCCGCCCACAGAGGTCTACTCGCACTACGGCATGGTATTCCAGATGGCTCAGCGCGACGGCGCGGGCACGCAGCAGAATCCCTTCTACCATTACGCAGGTAGCTTGGTATATCCTGCGGCAAGCGGCGGCCTAACTCGCTACCTCGCAGAAATCCGCCGCCCCGGCGAAACGATTCTGATGGGCGACGGTATCACGATGTTGGATCGCGGTCCCACCTACGTTCTCATCTCACTTGGCTGCGAATCGCAATACATTCACCAAGAGGGAAGCAACTTCGTCTTTTTGGATGGGCACTCCAAATACATCTCGCGCAACTCTGAGCGATACTTAGCCAGCACCGTCGAGAACGGTCAGACTGTGTACTTCATGCGCTACTATACCTTCTCGATGGAGTGAACTTCTCTTCCGTTCACGGCGAAAGCCTCACTATGCGGCGCTCCACTGAACCGTTCCTGTGGAGCGCCGTGCGGTTTTGTACCTGCGACGCTCATCAGGTATACTTATAGTGTATCCAGCGCAGTTTGCAGCAGGGAGGCATACGAAATCTATGGCGGTCAAGCGGAAAACCAGCAAATCGGAGACGCCCGCGCCTATCAATGAACCCATCGAGACACAGGGTGTCGAGGTCATCGGAGAAGCCACTAACGGGCTTAGCAGCGCAGTCGAAGGCGAGTATACCGCCGAGCAGCTCACTGTCCTTAAGGGTTTGGAAGCGGTGCGCCGACGCCCCGCGATGTATATCGGCGACACAGGGACGCGCGGACTACACCACCTATTCGTGGAAGTGCTGGACAACTCCGTCGACGAGGCACTCGCTGGGCACTGCGACCATATCGATGTCATCCTGCACAAAGACCAGAGCGTCTCAGTTATCGACAACGGGCGCGGTATCCCTGTCGACATCCACCCTGAAGAAGGTCGCCCCGGTGTGGAGGTAGTCATGACCACCCTGCACGCGGGCGGGAAGTTCGGTGGCGGCGGCTATCGTGTGTCGGGCGGACTGCACGGCGTGGGCGTGTCTGTGGTGAATGCGCTCTCCGAATGGCTGGAAGTCACTGTGGCACGAGACGGCTACCTGCACTACCAGAAATACGAACGTGGCAATCCCGTCGCGCCACTCAAAAAGAAAGAGAAAACCACCAAACGCGGCACAACCGTGCGATTCTTGGCGGACCGCGAAATCTTTGGCGACTATCGCTACGACCCTAATATCTTCGTTAAACGCCTGCGCGAACTGGCATACCTGAACCCGAACGTCACCTTCACCTTCACCGATGAACTGAACGATAAACCTAAGCAGACCTTCAAGTTCAGCAAGGGCATCGCGCAGCTGGTGGACGCACTCAACGAAAATAAAGACCCCATCCACAAGGTGGTCTACTTCCGCAACGCTCGCGAGGAGACCGAAGTGGAGGTCGCCTTGCAATACCACACGGGCTATCAGGAGACGCTGCTCTCCTACGCCAACAATATCCACACAGTGGAAGGCGGTACGCACCTATCGGGCTTCAAAACCGCGCTAACCCGCGTGATTAACCAATACGCCCGCAAAGCCGGGCTGCTGAAAGACAAAGACGCGAACTTCACGGGCGACGATGTGCTGGAAGGCTTGACTGCCGTAATCGCCGTGAAGCTGCTGCACCCGCAGTTCGAGGGGCAGACCAAGACCAAGCTGGGCAACATGGAAGTGCAGGGATTGGTGAACTCCATCGTGGGTGAGGCATTCAGCGAATATTTGGAGCGCAACCCGTCGGTGGCGCGCAAGATTATTGAGAAAGCACTCACCGCCCAGCGCGCTCGCGAAGCCGCTCGACGCGCGGCCGAGCTGGTCAAACGTCAAAGTGCGCTCGATAGTGGCTCGCTGCCCGGCAAACTCGCCGACTGCACCGAGCGCGACCCCAGCAAGTGCGAACTGTTCCTGGTAGAGGGCGACTCGGCAGGCGGCTCGGCAAAGATGGGACGCGACCGCCGATTCCAAGCAGTGCTGCCCCTGCGCGGTAAGATTCTAAACGTCGAGAAAGCCCGCCTCGATAAAGCCCTCGAAAACGAGGAAATCCGCTCGCTGATTACTGCCCTGGGCACGGGAATCAGCCTCGATACCAACGGCAACCTCAGCAGCGGCGAGTCCGATAGTCGGTTTGATATCTCGAAACTCCGCTACCACCGCATCGTGCTGATGAGCGTGGACTACGCCGAGCCATGTTTCGTGAAAGACCCCAGCGGCGTAATCCGCTTCGTGCGCATCGGCGAGTTCATCGACCAGCGTCTGGAGTCTCGCGAAGATGTTTCTCAGTGGCAAGTGCTGTGCTTTGACCTCCATACGCATCGCACACAGTTCAAGCCCATTAAAGCCGTCATTCGCCACCCAGTTGACGAGCCGTTGTACGAAATTCGCACGGCGTACGGGCGCACGGTGCGCGTGACGGCGTCGCACAGTGTGTTCGTGTACGAAGATGGCGAGGTGCGCCTCAAGCGCGGCGACGCTATTCGTCAAGGCGATCTGCTGGTTGCACCGCGCACCGTGCCTCTACACGCAGCAGAGATTCAGAAAGAGGCTATTGACTTAGTGCGCGCCCTGTGGGAGATACGCAATCGGCTACCAACAGATGTCTGGCTGCACGGCGATGTGATAACAAAACTTTATCAGCAGCGTGTCCTCGTGGATAACCGAGACTATCCGCAGCGCGTTGAACCTCGCGTGCGCCTGAGCGACCTCACAGCGCAAGAACTAGACCTTCTCGAGGGCGAAGCAGTCTTTCTCACCCCCGAACCCTGCGCTGACCAGTCGATTCCGCGCTATCTGCCCATTAGCGAAGACCTGATGACTCTGCTTGGCGTCTTTCTGGCGGAGGGGAACGTTTCAGAACGACAGGGCGTGCGAATTGCGATTGGTCGGAACAAGCTGCGTTTAATCGCGGAACTCAGTGAGCGCTTCCAGCGCGTGTTTGGCGTCGCACCGACTGACTACAGGGGTGGCGTCTCAGGCGAGCTGAACATCGCAAACCATATAGTGATGCAAGTATTTACACACCTGCTTAGCTTTGGCAGCAAACATGCATCCGCCAAGCGTATTCCCGACCTTGTGTTCAACGTTTCGCCCGCACTCCAGCTTGCATTCCTGCGCGGGTACTTCCTGGGCAACGGCACAATCGCTACAAATCGCATCGCTTTTACGACCACCTCACGCATGCTGGCAGAGCAGTTGAGCTACCTGCTCCTTGCACACGGTGCGTGCCCCTCCATAAGTGAGCGGCAACCGTTGGGCAAAGTCGGAACTCTGCGGGGTAAGCCGATTGCAACTCAACATCCATATTACACGCTAAGCGTGGGTGGAAAGGATACCCTGATACACCTTGAGTACGTCTGGCGCGACCACCCTAATGCTAGGAAACTGCAAGGGTGCCTTCAGAACGCCCCTGTGATTAGCTACAACCAACGCTATATGCCTATCGACGGCGACCTGATTGCGCTGCCCGTAAACTCTGTTCGACAGATTGAGCCTACCCAACCCTATGTCTACGACTTCTCCGTAGAGGAAGACGAAAACTTTATCTGCGGGCTGGGCGGTATCTGCGCGCATAACACCGATGCGGATGTCGACGGCGAACATATCCGCACCCTACTGTTGACTTTCTTCTTCCGCTATATGCGCCCGCTCGTCGAGAACGGGCATGTCTACATCGCGCAGCCGCCCCTATTCCGCGTGCGCGCTGGCAAGGATGAGCAGTACTACGCGAAAGACGAGGAAGAGCTGGAGCAAATCCTCAAGAAAATCAAGAAGAAGAATGTCCAGATTACGCGCTTCAAGGGACTGGGCGAAATGAACGCGGAAGACCTCGCCGATACAACGATGGATCCCGAAAAGCGCGTGATTGTGCAGGTGCAGCTGGACGATGCGATGGAAGCTGAACGCATCTTCAGCGTGCTGATGGGCGATAAGGTGGAGCCGCGGCGTAAGTTCATCGAGGAACACGCCAAAGAGACCACTGACATCGACTGGCACTGCTAAGGTACAATTTCTGGTACCCATCACGATTGCCGACGTTAACGACCTGATGCGCCTACTGGAGGAACATCCCGACTGGCGGGAGGTGTTGCAGCGCAGGCTGTTCACTGAAGAGGCATCGTTACACATGCTCGACGAGAACCTTGAGACCAAGCGGAAGTGCGCCGCCGTATTCTCAGCAAGGAGTTTCTGGACCGCCTGAGCGCGTGAAGCGTGTGGAACCTGCAGGAATTCATGCCAGCGCCCCGAACCCTGCGCATTCGGGAGTCGACGATGCGAACACTGTGGCTACTCACACTGGGGACTTCAATACTAGGCGGCAGCCTACTTATGGCGAATCAGGATGGCGTTCGTGCGGAGTCCGAGCGCGTCACGATTGTTCAGCTCTTCAACGGGCGCGACCTAAGTGGCTGGAAAGCCTATTTAGCCGACCCGAACGCCCGAATGGAGGATGTGTGGCGCGTGGAGGACGGTATCCTCATCTGTAAAGGTCAGCCGCTGGGCTATATCTATACCGAGAAGGACTACAAAAACTACATCCTGCGTGTAGAGTGGCGCTGGGCACCCGACAAGTCGCCCGGCAACAGCGGTGTGCTACTGCGTGTGCACGGCGAGCATAAAATCTGGCCCCGCTCGGTAGAAGCGCAACTGATGCATATGAACGCGGGTGACTTCTGGCTTATCGAGGGCGCACCGCTGCGAACCGACCCGGCGTTCGTGGATAAAAACGCCGAACGCCACCGCTGGCGCAAAAAGAATGCCGAAAAGCCCGCTCCCGAATGGAACCAGTACGAGATTATCGTATACAAAGACCGCATCCTGCTACGCGTGAACGACGAGCTGGTGAACGAGGGCACAGGTGCAGAGGAGATTGCCGGCAAAATCGCGCTGCAGTCCGAAGGAGGCGAAATACACTTTCGGAAGGTCGAGCTGATTGTGCTGGAGTAGGCGAACATGAATCAACAGCAGGAATTCGGTCGTTCCAGACGAATTAATCCTCAGTGAACTCACCGAAGAGCCTGCAGGAGACCTACGCGCCGAACAGCATTTGCTACGGCTGTGGACCCGCGAATCCGCAGGGACTGCGCATCCGCAGCTTTGCAACTGAAGGTGGTGAGCTAATCGCCGAGTGGCAGCCGCAGCCACATCATCAGGCGTTTGTAGGCGTGCTAAACGGCGGTGTGATTGGCACGCTGCTGGATTGTCACTGCAACTGGACTGCCGCGTACCACCTGATGACTACGCAGGGGCTGGAGCATATCCCACCCACTGTCACAGCAGAATACACGATTAGGATGCTTCGCCCCACGCCTGCGGATACGACGCTTCACCTGCGTGCCCGCCCTGTGGAGGCAAGCGGTAGCAAGGTGGTCGTGGAGGGCGAATTGATAGCCAGCGGCGAGGTGTGCGCCACCTGCCGCGGCGTGTTCGTGGCAGTCAAACCCGGACACCCCGCGTACCATCGGTGGGAATAAGTGTGGCACGGACATTCCTGTCCGTGTGCTGTTGCTGCTTGGACAACCCTGTCCAAGCCACACGAGGTAGGTAGCTTGGACAAGATTGTCTGAGCCACTGTGGATTATGGAGCGACAACTCTTGCCTGACGATAAATTAACCGAAGCGGCGCAGCACTTAGTAGAAGAGGCGGTAGTACTGGCAGGAGGCAAACCGCCCGACGCGCGGCACCTGCTACTGGCGCTGCTGCGCACGCACGCGCCCGTCGTGAAGCAATTACTACCGCAGGTGGATATCAACAAGCTGGAGCAAGCAGTTGAGAAGGAACTGCAGACCCCTCACTCGAGAGTTGCCCTACCCTACGAAGGCATCATTGAACTGGCGATGCGCATCGCCGAGCGCGAGCAGCAGCCCCTCACGGACGTCCCACACATCCTGAAAGCCATCGCCGTGCTGACAGGGCTGCTGGAACGCGAGGAGGTGTTCCCTGCGCCACCCGTGATTTTTCAGGTGGGGCTGAACCTCACCGAGCAAGCGCAACAGGGCAAAATCCCGCAGGTAGTCGGGCGCGAGACGGAGATTGACCTGCTAATAGAGGTACTGTGCCGCCCGATTAACCCCTACGCCGTGCTGGTGGGCATGGAAGGCGTGGGGCGACGCGCGGTGGTGCAGGGCGTGGCGCAGCGCATCGCCGACGGCAGCGCGCCCGAACCCCTGCGCAACCGCCCCCTCTTTATGCTGCCTCAGATGTTCGACCACCCCGAACTGATGCGCAATCTGATTGAGGAAGCCATCCAGCAGCAGGCAATACTGTATATCGAGCCATTCGAGATATTCCTGAGCGCGCCCGTGCCGCCGATTGAAGTACTACGGATGGAATTCCTTTCCGCACTGATTGCGCGCCGTGTGCCCATCATCGGTGCGATTAGCAGCCTGCAGGGGCTGCGGCGGCACATCAATCGCGCGCCCGACCTGCTGAAGCGGTTCCAGCCCATCGAAATCCGCCCGCTGACCGCCGACGAGACACTGACCGTGCTGCAGCAACTCGCCGCGCTGTTCGCCGAGCAGCAGGGCATGCAGTTCCCCGACGAAACCCTGCGTCAGATTGTCAGTGTAGCGGGTGAGCACATCCAGCACCGCCCATTCCCCGATAAAGCCATCCTACTGATGGACCACGTGGCGGGCAGGGCGCGAGCGCACGGGCTGACGCGCATCGAACCTCATCAGGTGTGGGAGACGGCGGGCGTCGTCACAGGGCTGCCCATCGGCAAAGGTGAGCTGTCGATGCTGGAATCGCTGCTCGAGCTGGAGACGTTCCTCAAATCGCGCGTGGTGGGGCAAGATGAAGCCATCGAAACCCTAGTGCGCGTGTTCAGCCTCAAAATCCGCCGCCTCGACCTACGCCCGGAGCGACCCAACGGCGTGTTTCTGTTCGCGGGTCCCACAGGCGTCGGCAAGACGGAGACCGCTCGTGCCCTCGCGGAATTCTTTTTCGGCTCGCGCGACAAGATGCTGCGCCTTGATATGAACCAGTTCTACGAGGCGCACACAGCGGCGCGACTGCTGGGCGCAGAGTTCGGCTACGTGGGCTTCGAGCAGGGCGCACCGTTGCTGGATTTCGTCGCCGAAAACCCCTTCTGCGTCGTGTTGCTGGACGAGATGGAGAAAGCACACCGCGAGATTCACAAACTGTTCCTGCAAATCTTCGACGACGGCTACATCGTGGATGCGCAGGGCAGGCGCGTCTCGTTCGCCGATAGCGTGATTATCATGACCTCGAACCTGCAACCCGAGGCGGAGGTCGGTTTCTTGCGTGCGCAGCCCTCGCTGGAGGACTGGCGCAAGGCGTTCGCTGACTACTTCGCGCCAGAGTTTATCAACCGTGTGGACGCAATTTGCGTGTTCAAGCCGCTGGAGCGTGAGACCATCCACACTATTGTGCGCGACCGCCTATTGAGCCAGATTGTCGCCGCTTACCGTAAGCGCAACATCGAACTCATAGTGAGCGATGAGGCGGTTGAATGGCTGGTGGAACAAGGCTACAGCGAGCATTACGGTGCACGCGAGCTGGAGCGCGTGGTGGAGCGCAGCATGCTGCTACTATTAGCTCCACATGTACCCGCTATGATGGACGCCGTGAGCGGGGCGACTCAACGGTTTGAGGTCGCCGTAGAGAGTGGGCGGCTAAGCCTCAGGAGTCTGTAGCGCGCTTCTGCATCCCTGCGGCAAGCGTAATCACTACCCCCATAAGCGCGCCCAGGTACCCCGCTGCACCCGCGCCTACCAACCCAGCAGCAGCGGGACCAATCACATAGCCCAGCGAGTAGAAGGCATGCAGAATCGCCAAGCCTGCGCCGCGCATGGTGTTGGGAGCGTTCTCGAAGGCGGCTAAATGCACGGCAGGAAAAGACAGCCCGAACCCAACGCCGAACAGTGCAACGGCGAGCCACGCGCCCGTGGGCACCTGCATGGCGTTCAGGGCTATCGCACCCCCCACAAAAAAGCCCAGCCCCAACTGTGCCCTGCCGAACGCGCCTCCCAATAATCCGCCCCGCCGCACCGACACCATGATGAGAATCGAGACCAGCGCAAGCAACCCGAACATCCGCCCGCGATACGCCGCGTCATACCCGGCAGCCTCCAACGACACAGGCAACGCAAAAGTGAGCATGCCCATCAGCATTGTCATGCCCAGCGTGAATAGATACACGGCGCGCAAGGCAGGCAACTTTAACACCGCAAGAGGCGTCGCACGTTCACCTGTATGCGACGCGCGAGGCGGTTCGTGAAGCAGCATCGCCACTGCACCGCCGATAATCATTAGTCCCGCCACACTCCAGAACAGCACGGACTCGCCATAGTGTTTGGCGAGGATACCGCCCAGAGGCGGGGCAAGTAGCGCGACCAGCCCAATCAGTGCGCCTGCGCCGCCCATCGCTCCCACGCGGTTCGATTTCCCGTACTCGCCCACCAGCGCAAACAGCGCGGGCACAAACACCGCCCCCGTCGCCCCATGCAACAACCGCAACGCCATCAGCATTTCGGCGTTCTGCGCCAGTGGGTAAAGCGCAATCAGTACGCCCGCCGCCCAGAGGCTCAGCGCCATCGGCAGCCGCCGCCCGAAACGGTCAATCAGCGCGCCCGAATAGAAGTTTGCCAACAGGTTCGCCAGCGAGTAGAGGCTCAGTATCAGCCCCGCATGCGCCTCACTTGCGCCCAGTGCGCGTTGGGCGTAGGGGGCTAAAACGGGCACAATCGCAAAGGTATCCAGAAACGCGACCAGTGCAATCCAGCCCAGCGCCAGCCACGCAAGCCGCCCTGCCCCCTGCCGTGTGTCTACCTCCGTTTGCATCCGAGGGTTAAGGATACCTGTTGAAGCGTCCCCACTGGCTTATTGATGCAAAGCCTGTGCCGCCTACGGAAGCTATCGTTTCACTTCTCGTCGTACTCCTGCCTGCGATACGTCGAACGGTTGGAATCCGATCGCTCGCGCAGGGGAGTCGGGTTTAAAGCGGAAGTCGCCCGTTTCGGGGTTTTCGAACAGCGGGTCGACGAGGCGCGAGTGGGTATCTTGCCCTTTTGTCTGCCATCCCTGAAGGTCATCGCTCCCGAAGCGCAACTCAGGACCGTCCACGCGCCAGTAAAGGTTATAATCGAAGCGGAGGTTGGCGTCGATTCCGCCCGCGATCCACTGCGCGCCCTTGCCCAGCACGATGTTGCGCTCGAAAATCACGCGGAGATGCGGCTCCGGGCGCGTGAGTTGAATCTGGTGATCGCGCCCGTAGGCGAAGATGTTGTTGCGCACGATGTTCTCGCGCCCATAGTGCTGGTGAAAGCCGCCGTGTGTAGTGCGGTACACAAGGTTGTTCTCCGCGAGGATGCCTGTACTGCCCTCATCGAAATAGATGCCCCAGCCCCCGTAGCGGTACGCGGCGATATCGTGCCAGTGGTTGTTGCGAATGACTGTGCCGTGTTGCGTGCCCAGCGTGTAGATGCCGCCCATGTCGCTCAGAATCGGACCGTCGCCGTTCGCGCGCTTGCCGATGTGATGCACATGGTTGAACTCCACGCGATTGCCACCCGCCAGCGAATCGGTATAACCCCACGTCCAGCCGATAGAGATGCCCGTGTAGTAGAAATCGCGAATGGTGTTGTGTACAATTCGATTGCTGTAGCTTTGCCCAATCCACACGCCAATCGCGCTGGCGAACCGTTTACCGCCGTCCTGAATCATGCAATCCTGCACAACGTTGCCATAGGTTTGCTCGCGTTTATCGGGGCGGATGGTCGGCTCACCGATTTTGACGCCACCTGCGCCCAAATCTTGAAGGTCGCAGCGCTCGATGCGGTTATACTGGCAGCCGCGTCCGAGTTCGATGGCGTAGGTTCCGACTTGCTCGACGATGCACTCGGCAATTGCGCAGTGGCGTGCGCCCTCGAGGTAAATCGCTGCGGGCACACCGAACGCCGCCTGTACAAAGCCAGCCGAATCGGGCGGAAGCGACCATTCGGCATGGCGGAACACAAGCCCCTGCAGGCGCACACCCTCCACATACCGTCTCTCTTCGGGCTTGCCGACGATGCGCAGCAGTTGAGGTAGCGCGGCGATATAAACTTCCGCCGTGTCGGGACGTTCACCCTCGCGCGGCAGGTAGTAAAGTTTGCCTTCTGCGCGGCTGAGATACCATTCGCCCGGCGTGTCCAACGCTTCAGGCAGGTTCTCCAAGTAATATAGGTCGCCTTCCTGCAGCGCGAAGGTACTGCGGATAGCGAAGTTTAGGATGCGCTGCTCGGTGTCCTGCGATTGGATAGGCAGACGGTTCTCTACCCAACGGTTGAAGACCATCGCCTCGCCTTCGGTAGGGCTTCGTAGGTTGGGCAGGTCGCCCACGCGGTAGCGGAAGCGCGTGTGCCCCTGAAACCAGTCGGGCGTTGTGTCCAGCAGCCCCTCCACTTGCAGGTAGCCTGTGTTCGGGTAGCGGGCGCGTGTGGCGCGTACGCCGTTCACAAACAGCTGGCGGAAGTAAAGTTTGCCCTCGCGCACGGCGGGCAGGTCGGCTATCCAGACGGGTTTACCGTACCATTCGGCGGTTTGCCACTCACGAAGGGGCTGCCCACCACTGATTATCACGCACTCGCTCGGCTCGGCAACAATCGCGAGGTCGCGCTGTGCCTGCTCGGTGTGTTCAGGGGTGATGAGAATCGGCTCGGTCAGCAGATACACGCCCCCGCGCAGGCGTATCTCGGTGGGCGTGGGTTCACCCTGCAGTATTAGCTCCAGCGCGCGTTTCAGGCTGGCGACGGGCCCGTCGGTGCGGGCGCGATTGGGCGCAGGCAATTTCCCCGTCCAAGCGTCGTTGCCGTTGGGCGCGACGTAAATCGTCCGTTTTTGGGCTGGCGTGTGCATCATCGTCAATACCGCCGTGAGTAGCAGGCACAGCGCTCGCATACGGGTACAATTTCCGTGTGGCGGTTCAGACTCCTACAGTTGGCTCGTGGGTGGAGCGGCTGCGCCTGCGCTATGTGGATGTGCCGTTGCTTATCAGTACGCTGATTCTGACAAGTGCGGGGCTGGCGGCGTTGTATAGCGCGACTTACCAGTGGTCGCCCGCGATTTTTCGGCGGCAGTTGGTATTTCTGGCGCTGGGCGTCGTGCTGGCGATTGGCTTAGCAAGTATCAAGCCCAGCGTGTGGCAGCGATACAGCAAGCCACTCTACGGGCTGAATGTAGCGATGCTGCTGGGGGTGTTGCTATTCGGCGCGGAGCGCAAAGGGGCGCAACGCTGGCTCGAGCTGCCCGGTGGATTCCAGCTACAGCCGTCGGAGCTGGCAAAGATTTTGCTGATTCTGACACTAGCGGCGTGGTTGGTGCGTCAGGGCGAGGCAATCCGCACGCCGAAGGGGTTCCTGCTCTCGGCAGTGCAGATGGCGGTTCCCGCGCTGCTCGTGTTCAAACAGCCCGACTTGGGTACTTCCATCGTGTTTGCAGTGCTATGGTTCGTGATGGTCTTTTTGGCGGGAGCGAGGGCGCACTGGCTCTGGCTGACCGTAATCGCAGGCATGCTGGGCTTCTGGGGGTTGTGGCATTTTGATATCCTGAAAGACTATCAGAAAGCGCGGCTGGTCTCGTTTATGAATCCCGAAGCCGACCCTCAACAGAGTGGGTATCACATCCTGCAGGCGCGGATTGCCGTCGGCAGCGGACAACTCATAGGCAAGGGCTACTTACAAGGCACGCAGAAGAACCTGCGCTACATCCCGGAGCAGCATACCGACTTCATTTTCGTGGTGGTGGCAGAAGAGTTGGGCTTCGTGGGTGCAGTAGGGCTGCTGGCGCTGTACGGCGCATTCTTGTATACCATCTGGCGATTGATGACGCGCACGCGAAACGAGTACCATCGGCTGGTGGTCGGTGGCATCCTCACGCTGTTCACTTTCCATCTACTCACCAATGTGGGTATGACGATAGGGCTGTTTCCTGTGGTGGGCATTCCGTTGCCGTTTGTGAGCTATGGGGGCACGATGCTCTGGGCGGCTCTGGCGGCGGTAGGCTTGCTGCAGGCGATTAGTCTGCGTGAGACGCCGGTGAAGATATAGTGAATTGAGCGGCAAAAGCGTTCAGTCAAACGGAGACTCCGCTTGCTCCTCTCTGCCCCGCTCGCGGGGTGCGCCTAAAGCGAGTCCGACCGCCTCTTGCACGGTGCGGGCGGGCAAGGCAGTGAGCGGTAGGCGTTCGTGTGGGCGTTGGAGGTTGCTGCGGGGTACTATCGCGTGTTGGAAGCCCAATCGCGCCGCCTCATACAAGCGCGCTTCCAATCGGGGTACGCCACGCACCTCGCCGCCCAGCCCCACCTCGCCGAACACTACCAAATCTGGACGTAGCGGACGGTTGCGCATCGCCGATGCGACGGCAATTAGCACGGCTAAGTCGGCGGCAGGCTCGTTGACGCGCACGCCCCCCGCCGCATTCACGAACACATCGTGCGAGAGCATCCGCATGCCCAGCCGCTTCTCCATTACCGCCAGTGCAAGACTCACACGCTCGTAGCTCAGCCCTGTGATTACGCGGCGCGGCGTGTTTAGAAACGAGGGCGTCGTGAGTGCCTGCACCTCCACCAGCATCGCACGGCTGCCTTCCAAGAGCGGAAACACCACCGAGCCTGACGCATCGGCGGCGCGCTCGGCAAGCAACCGCTCCGACGGATTCGGCACAGGCACCAGTCCTTCAGATTGCATATCGAACACACCAATCTCGTCTGTTGCGCCGAACCGGTTCTTGCTGGCACGCAACACGCGAAACAGCCCTTGCGGGTCTCCCTCAAAATACAGCACCACATCCACCAGATGCTCCAGCACTTTGGGTCCTGCGATTGCGCCCTCTTTGGTAACATGCCCAATCAGGAACAGCGCGATTTCCTGCTCTTTGGCGATTTGCTGCAGGGTAGTGGCGCAGGCGCGGATTTGCGAGACGGTGCCCGGCGGGTTGTCAATCTGCGCTGTGTAGAGGGTCTGGATAGAGTCGAGGACGGCGACAGCGGGCTGCTCGGTATGCAGTAAGCCTAACACGGTCTCCAGTTCGGCGGCTGCGGCAGCCTGCAGGTTCGGGCTGAGCGTGTGTAGGCGTCGGGCACGCAGCTGCAACTGGCGCAGTGACTCCTCGCCCGTGATGTAGACCACCTTACCGTTCTGCGCCAGTCCGTGCGCGGCTTGCAGTAGCAGCGTGCTTTTACCGATGCCGGGTTCGCCGCCCAGCAATATTAGCGAGCCGGGCACCACGCCCCCGCCCAGTACACGATCGAACTCATCGATCCCTGTAGGCAGGCGCGCTTCGGTAGTCTCACTGAGGTTCGCGACGGGCTGGGCATGCGCAACGATGGGCGTCGGGCGTGCGGCGGCGCGAGCGGAGGCGGCTGGGCGCGGGGGCGTGGCGGTTTCCTCCTGCAGCGTGTTCCACGCGCCGCACTCCGGGCACTGCCCCATCCAGCGCGGCGCGCTGTAGCCGCACTCGGTACAGACATACTGCACGCGGGTTCTGGGCATAATTAGCCTGAATTGTAGCATGCGCCGTAGTCACGGGCGGGGCTATCAGGCATGCAGCGCAAATCGCCCGCGTCGGGGTTTTGCAAGCGTGGGTCGCGCCCGTACACGCCACCTGCTTCAGGAGTAGGCAGGCGTGGTTGACTCTGGCGTGGAGCGTCAGCGCAGTACCACCAGTTCTCCTTAAACTGGAAAGTTTCGGGAGCGGTGTTCGGTCCGATGTTCACGCCGCCTGACGCCCAACGCGCCGAGTGGAACACCACGATATTGCGCCGAAACACCCCTCCGCGCGAAGGCACAAAGCCCGCGTTCGTATTCTCCTGCAGAATGCGCAGGATCCAGCGCGTAGGCACGTAGAATGTGTTATACTGCACCAGTGCGCCGTCGACGCCTACGAACGCAATCGGGGCTTCCGAGCCGATGAACTCGCAGAACTCGACAGTAATCGCGCGGGCTTCGGCGTGTTGCCCGCCCGGAGCCAGTGGCGGGCGGAAAAACTCCAGCCCCGTGCTACCGCCGATGTTCACTGCACGTCGCCCTGCGTGCTCGAATCGGCAACGGGCTACCACAATCTGACTGGAGCCGCCTTTGGTCTGAACCCCGACGCCCCAAGCGTCGCGGGCTTGCAGCAGGCACTCTTGAATACGCCCTTTGTGGCAGCCCACGATGTCGATGCCTTGCCCCGCACTGCCCCAGTTATAGATACGGCACGTCTCAATAGTGAACTCGGTCAGCCCAGATAGTTTCAACGCCTCGACGTTGCCCTGCGTACCTGCGTGGCGCAATTCCAATCGGCTGAGGCTAATGCCCTCTACCAGCCGTGTGCGAACGCCACCGTCGTCGATGTTCAGGCAGTGAACCGTTTGCCCCTCGAACCGTAAGTCGCTGATATGCCAGTGGTCGCATCGGCTAAACTGGATACCGCGCGTGCTGCCGCGAATCGTCGCAGGACGGTTCGGATCCCGCGAACTCAGGCGAATGGGCTGTTTTGCTGTGCCCGAAACGCCCTGCACAAATAATCCCCCCTCAATAAGAGGTGCGTCGATTTGTATCCAGTCGCCCGGTTGGGCAGTCTGCAACGCCTTAATCAGCTCTGCCCGCGTGCGCACGATACGCGGCATACGCCAAGTGTACCTGCTGGGGGCACCAGCAAGTATAATTAGGGCGCGGGAAAGCCGCAATAGTCAATCAAGTAAGGAGGAACAGATGACCACACGCACCTTGATTTTCGTGAAGCCCGACGGCGTGCGCCGCGGGTTAGTTGGAGAGATTATTCAGCGATTCGAACGCCGTGGAATTCGTATCGTCGGCTTGAAGATGGTGCAGCCAACACGCGAACTTGCCGAGCAGCACTACGCCGTGCATCGCGATAAGCCCTTCTTTGAGAGCGTGGTGAACTTTATCACTTCAGGTCCTGTCGTGGCGATGGTGTTGGAGTGCCCTAACGCAATCGAAGTGACCCGCCAGATGATGGGTGCGACGAATCCTGCCAACGCTGCGCCGGGCACCATTCGCGGTGACTTCGGGTTGGATATCGAGCAGAACATCATTCACGGCTCGTCCGACCCCGAAGCCGCCGAGTACGAGTTGAACTTGTGGTTTAAGCCTGAGGAACTTTTAGGCTAAGCGCACCTCTACGAAGATAAAAAACGCCCTGTAGGAGTCGTTTGCAATCGCGGATTCGCGACTACAAACGGCTCCTGCAAGTGGTGTCATTCTAATCGTCGCAGGAGCAATAATCCCCCTAAGCCGAACAGCAAGTTTGGCGACCACGCCGCCAGCATCGGTGGCAGGAATCCGTAGTTGCCCAAAATCTGAAAGAGCAGTAGCGTGTTCCAAAACACAAACACCAGCACAATCGAGAGCAACACACCCACAAAGCTGCCCGCCCGCGCCAGCAGGAAGCTTAGCACAGGCGCGCACAACGCCAGCACTAAGCACGCTGCAGGCACCGCCGCCTTGAGATGATAACTCACCTCCAGCTGGCGCGTATCTAACCCCATCGCCCGATTGCGAGTAATCTGGTCAGCGAGTTGGCGCATGGTCTGCTCTTCGGGCGTAGGCGCAGTGAAGAAGTCCTGAATCGCCACCTGTAGGTTAATCACCATTCGCGCGGACTGCTGCACGTCGGCGACCTTGCCATCCGCCTGATAGTAATGCAATGTCGGCTCATACAGCGTCCACAAGCCGTTGTGATACTCGCCGCGGGGGGCTTTCACCACCAGCCACTCGTTGGGGGCGCGCCGCTCGAACATCAGCACATCCTCCAGTAGCACCCGCTCGCCCTGCTGCTGCGCCACCCCGATGCCCACCATGTAGTTTTGTGCTTTAATCAGGGCGTTGCTGGTCAGGTTCGGCACAGGTGCAAGCAAAAAGATGCGGTTGCGCAGCTTATTGAACTGTTGCATCGTGGGCGGAACGAGGTACTCGTTCAGCGCGAAGTTCGCAAGAGAAAGCAGCACACCAATCAGCATCATCGGCGCGAATATACGGCGCAAGCTAATCCCTGCCATGCGCAGAATAGTAATCTCGCTATCGCGCGTGAGGCGGTTCACGGTGAGCGCAGTGCCCACCGCTGCCCCCACCGGCAGGCTCAGCACCAGCAAATACGGCGTGTAATACATCACCATCTGCAGCACTGCCGACACAGGTACGCCGTAGTTTAAGAACCAAGGCGCGTAATTGAACAGTAGGTTGCCAATCAGCATCAGCAGGATGGCGAAAATGCCAATCCCCAGCGGCGTGAGCATCTCACGAGCGATATAGCGGTCGAGGCGCGTGAACGGGGGCAGCAGACGTATCATGACGGTTTGCGTAAAATCCATGTAATCAGCCCCATCGCGAGGCTAAGCGTGAGCAGGATAGCGAGCAGTGCATTCAGCCCCATCAGTTGCTCACGCCAGAACAGGCTCAGCGCGCCCCCGCAGGCAGCGATTACCCACACCCAAATCGCGCGATGCGCCAGTTGACGCGGTATCCAGTGTCCTTTGACCATCAGGGGCAGCATGAGCGTGTTGCAGCGGGCACAACGCACTTCCCTTGGGGGCTGACGCGCCCCACAGTGCATACACGGTGTGTAGCCCAGCTTCGGATGGTGTTGTAACTCGTCCTCCCACATCTTCAGGCGTCGTTTCTCGTTGACCGCCATCACAGGAGCCAGCTGAATCGCGTGCTCCAAATGGCACACCGCTTGCTCCAGCAAGCCGTTTTTATAGCATATTTCGGCGAGGTTAATCAGTGCGCCGAAATTATTTGGGTCGAACTCGTAGGCGCGGCAGGCTCGCTCGATGAGTTCGGCGTCCATCTGCGCGTGTGCGGCGCGGTTAACATAGGTGCGCAGCAGCGGTAAAGCAATCGCGCCGCCCCCGAGCGTGAGAATCGAGAAAAGCGCAGCATGAGGGAATGTCCCCTGCGCACTCGCAAACGATAAAAACAACGCAACCGTTGAACCGACAATCGCCTCCCCCGCCGTGAGCTCACCCGTCACCGCCCAGTTCACCAGAACGAAAATCCACGCCGCGGCGAGCATCCACACCACCAGAACCGCGAACAACGCCTCCATTTACACAAGATTTTACCTTGCAGTCTTGCCGTACAGGTATTCTGATAGTATGCAAATACGCACTCAGAGCTGTGCGCGGGTCGCCTTAGAGTCAGCAGTGGTGACGCACGGACTGCCGTACCCGCAGAATCTGGAGTCGGCGCAGCGTATGCAGCAGGCTGTGCGCGAATCAGGCGCGGAGCCGTGCATGGTAGCCGTGTTGCAGGGTACGCCCTGCGTGGGCATATCCGCCTCAGAGCTGGAGGCGTTGGCAGAGTACCCCGCACCATCCAAAATCGCGCTACATAATCTGGGGATTGCGTGTGGAATGCGCCTCACAGGTGGCACCACAGTGGCAGCGACGGCGTATTTGGCGCATAGGGCAGGAATTGCGGTGATGGCGACAGGCGGCATCGGTGGCGTCCACCGCGAGCGTATCGACGTCAGCGGCGATTTGCCCCTGCTCGCGCGCACGCCCATTCTACTTGTGTGTTCTGGAGCGAAGGTAATCCTCGATTTGCCCGCCACACGCGAGTGGCTGGAGACGCACGGTGTGCCTGTCGTGGGCTATCAGATCGACGAGCTGCCGGGCTTCTACACGCCCCGCACAGGACTGCCCGTGGATGCAACCGTTCACGATGTGGACGCGCTATTGGAACTATGGCAGGCACACCGTACACTGGGAAGCGCGATGCTGGTCGTGCAACCGCCCCCTGCCGAGTTCGCCCTTCCACGCGTGGAGATGGACGCGATGCTGAACCAAGCCCTTGCCGAGTGCGCTCAGGCGGGCGTTTCGGGCAACGCAACCACGCCTTGGCTGCTCCAACGACTGGCGGAGCTGAGCAACGGGCGCACGGTGCAGGTGAACCTCGCGCTGCTGGAAGCCAACGCGCGATTGGCAGGGCAGATTGCTCGTACACTTCAGAAAGGTATACTTTCTTTGCCCGATGGAAACGCTCACGCCTGAAGAGGGCTTGATTCTTACGCGCCTGATTGAGGAGCTAAAGCAGTATCCATGGCTGCGCCATGCGCTGCTGGAAGCGCTGCAGCTGACCGCACTGCTGGAGATGCCAGCACAACTGGACGAGCTGAAACGAATCGTGATGCAGGTGCTGCAACGCCAGTCAGCATTCAGGTGTGCTAGTTGCGCTCGACGGCAAACTCTACAATACATAAGTGTTTGAAACGTAGGCGTAGCAGGGAAACTCGCGCGTCTAACGAACAAGGAGGTTGGTATGCGAAAGACGATAGGGGCGTTGTTGTTGGCAGTGGTATGGGCGGCGGCGAGCGCACAAACGCCCGCCGCGATGTGGCGATTCTTTGGTAATCCTGCACCCAATAACCCCGCGCTGCCCGGCGTGGGCAAACAGACGATTTACTACCCATGCTTGAACCGCCTGTATGCGGTGAACCTCGAAGACGGCACGCTGAAATGGCAATATCCTGCCGACGCACCGTTGAACACCACCATCACCGGGCAGCCGGTGGAGGGCGACGGGCTGGTCTATATAGGCGCGAGCAACGGCAACGTGCTGGCGCTGGACACGGAAACGGGCGCACTGCGCTGGATTTTCACCGCCGATAGCGCACCCACCGCACGACCAGTGCTGGAGGACAACGTGCTGTATATCGGCACCGGGCGCGGCGAGGTATACGCCCTCAACGCCCGCAACGGGGAACCCCTCTGGCGCGAGCCGTACCGCGCGGACGACTTTATCTCAGGCAGACTGGTCAAAGAGGGCGAGACGCTGATGTTCGGCACCAACGGTGGCTTCGTACATGCGGTGAATACGGCAGGTGGACGACGCCGCTGGCTGTTCCGACTGCCCGCGCCGAACTACGACCCGCAGCCCGTGTTTGCCAACGGAAGTGTGTATGTGACCTCAAACGATGTCGTAATCGCCCTGAACCCTAACAGCGGTGCGATACGTTGGTCGCGACGGTTCAACACCGAGTTCCGCCTCGCGCCCACCGCCAACGACGATTTTATCGCCGTGCTGACTCGCGAGAATCGGCTGTATCTGTTCGACCATCAAGGCAAGATTATTGCGGGCGACCGCGAGCCGATCGAGATGCGCTACGAGCCGCTGACCGCGCCTGAGATTGTGAATGGCAAGCTGTGGCTGGCGACGCGACGCGGCACAATCCTATGCTACTCGCTGCCTGAGGGCAAACTGGAGTGGCTCTACACCCTGCGTCCACCGGAGGGGACACTGGATGCCCAGAACCGCCGCATCGCTTACTTGGGGCTGAGCGGCAAACCCGTGTTTATTCCAAACGGCTTCGTAATAGCAACAGGCGAGGGGAACCTTACGGCTTTTGGCTTCAACTGGATCGACAAAACCCCACCACAAGTGGTTCGTACCACGCCCACCATCGGCGAGATACTGTCGGGTCAGCTGCCGCTGGACTTCACCGCCCGCCTACGCGACGACGGGAGCGGCATCAACCCCGCCAGTGTGCAGTGGCTGCTGAACGATGAGCCGCTTCCTGCCGAGTATGAGCCGTCGCTGGGCGAGCTGACCGTGCAACTGCGCGCAGGCGCCGCCGCGAAACCCCTGCCCGACGGACGCCACACGATGACTATCGTCGCTTCCGACTGGGCAGGCAACACAGTGCGCTATGGCTGGGCGATTTACATCGATAATAGCCTACGCCGCGGTCCCGCGCGACCTCAGCAGCAGCCGGGCGCGCCGGGAGGACGCGGAGGAGGCGGCGGTCGTGGTCCCGACATCTAAGCTTACGGCGACGGGAACCCAAACTCCCGTCGCCATCCGCGCTGTCAACCTCACTAAAGAGTTCAAACTGGCGCATCACGCCTACGCCTCGCTCAAGGGGCTGTTGCTATCGTTCCTGCCCAAACGCGTGGAACGGCTCGTCGCGCTGCACAATATCAACTTCACGATTCAACAAGGCGAAACCGTCGGGCTAATCGGGCAAAACGGTTCGGGCAAAAGCACGCTGCTGGGTATTATCGCCCGCGTCTATCGCCCCACTTCTGGCATTATCGAAATTCACGGGCGCGTTGCCCCCCTGCTCGAACTCGGCGCGGGCTTCCATCCTGACCTCACAGGCTTAGAGAACATCTACTTCAACGGCGTGATTTTAGGACTCACGCGCCAACAGGTCGCCGAGCGCATCGAGGCGATTGTGGAGTTCGCCGAGCTACAGGGCTACATCGACGCGCCCATCCGCACCTACTCGTCAGGAATGCTGATGCGCCTCGGATTCGCTGTCGCTGCGCATGTAGACGCCGATATTCTGCTGGTGGATGAAGTATTAGCAGTCGGCGACGCGCGGTTCCAACAGAAATGCTACAACAAGATTCAAGAGTTCCAGCGCGAAGGGCGCACGATTCTGTTCGTATCACACGATATGGACGCCATTCAGCAAGTGGCGCGGCGGGCAATCTGGCTGGATAAAGGCGTCCTCCGCGCCGACGGCGATGCGCCCAGCGTCGTCAGTGAGTATCTGAGCAGCGTGCAGCGCGGTTCATAACAATTTCTTAACACGAATCGTGTATAATAGACGCTGGAGGCATAAACGCGAGTGCGAACTCGGAAGACGACGGTCTCGTTTGTGCATCCCAGCGAGGAGGCGTTCGCGCGCCTGTTGGATTACTACAAGATTCGCTGGGAGTATGAACCTCACACTTTCGTGCTACGCACGGATGAAGACGGCAACCCCAAAGAGTGTTTTACCCCCGATTTCTACCTGCCTGATTACAACCTCTATGTGGAGTTGACCGTGCGCCGTGCGAACCTGAATCGGCGCAAGCGGCGTAAAATTGCGCTGTTGCGCGCCCTGCGCCCTGACATCGCCATTAAGCTGATGAGTCCGCGCGACTTCGAGAAGCTGATGGTGAAATACGGTGTGGAGCGCACCCCACGCCCCAGCAGTGAGGACTAATCCACGATGCGCTACGCCCTGTGCAATGAGGTGCTGCGCCATATGCGCTGGGTGGACGCATGTGCGCTACTTGCCGAAGCAGGCTATGAGGGTGTGGAACTTGCCCCGTTCACCTTCGCCGAGCGTGTGGAGCAGTTGGACGCCCATGCCCGTGCTGACATTCGCCATACTGCCGAGCAACATGGCTTGACCATCGTGGGGCTACATATGCTGCTCTGGTCGCCTACAGGTTTACACGCGACGCACCCCGACTCAGCAGTTCGTCAGGCGACAGCGGCGTATCTGGCGGAGTTAGCTCGCTTCTGCGCCGATGTTGGGGGGCAGGTGATGGTGTTTGGCTCACCCAAGCAGCGCGAGGCAATCCCTCCACTCACGCCCTCCG
Source organism: uncultured Fimbriimonadales bacterium (assembly GCA_964451985.1). Lineage (GTDB taxonomy): Bacteria > Armatimonadota > Fimbriimonadia > Fimbriimonadales > GBS-DC > GBS-DC. The sequence goes on from CAYVKB010000005.1 coordinate 37,108, forward strand.
AAGCAGCACAACTCTGGCTGGAGACGCTGCAGCCCGCCTTACAGATATGCGAGCAGGAAGGGATTACGCTACTGCTGGAGCCACTACCTGAAACGAATGTCGTGCAGAGGTTGGAAGAGGCGGCCGCGCTGGTGCAACAGGCGAACCTACCGCACCTGCGCACGATGCTCGATGTGAAAAGCGCGCTTGCCGAGACCACCGATGTGCCCACGCTGATACGCCAATATGCGCCGTATATCACACACGTGCATCTGAACGACTCGAACCTGCGCGCACCGGGCTACGGCGAGACCGACTTCGCGCCGATTCTGCAAGTCCTGCACGAAGTAGGCTACCGCGGCTGGGCATCGTTGGAGCCGTTCGATTACTACCCCGACCCTGAAACCCTCACGCGCGAGGCGCTCAGATATCTGCGCAGCCTCTAAGCGCAGCACAGATATTCCTGTCCTTGCAGACGCAGCCAATCAACTCTGATGTAATTGCCCTACAGCGTGGACACGGTTGTCCGTGCTACACGCCCATTTGTCCGTAGTCGCGCAGCAACCCAATCACCTTGCCAATCACGCGGGCATCCTCAATCGGGGCGTAAATCGGCTCGTAGGCGGGATTGGCGGCTTCGAGGCGCACCTGCCCACGCTCAAAGAAGATACGCTTAATCGTCGCCTCTTCGCCAATCAGCACCGCCACCAGCTCGCCGTTGTAGGCGGTCTGCTGCGGCTTAATCACCACCAAATCGCGCGGCAGGATGTGCTCGCCCACCATACTATCGCCTTTGACGCGCAGTAGGAAGGCGTTCTCTACACTGCGCACCATGTCGGCAGGCACGGGAATCAGGTCTTCCACATTCTCGTGCGCCAGAATTGGTGTGCCAGCGGCGATTGTACCGACCAGTGGCAGCATACGCACGCGCTCACGGTCGGGCTGATAGTCGGGATGAATGACCCGTATCGATCGCGCCTGATTGCCGCGCTCGATATAGCCTTTGCGTTGAAGCGCGTCCAAATGCAAAGTGATTCCGCGCAGGCTCCTAATAACGCCGATGCCCTGCTGAATCTCGCGAATGGTCGGCGGGTAGCCGTGTTCCCGCGTGAACTGCACGATAAACTGCAGTATCGCCCGTTGCGGTTTGGTTAATGCTTTCGCCATCGTTGCCTCCTGTTGGGGGGAGGGGGAGGAACCCTCCCCGTTGCTCCGCTCGGAACAGCCTATGAAACGGCGACTCACGCCGTGTAGAATATTGTACACTATCATTTGTCTACAAGTCAAGGGGGGGGTATGAGATTGTTGCTGCATAACGACTCCTATCACTTGAGGCGATTCTATCTTACAAAACCTTTTCTCGACCCGTGCGTCAAAATTCGCAGGTATACTTAAGGAAGCGCACCATGCGCTGATGCAGGAGGCAGACCTATGAAGAGAGTCGCGAGTTTACTGGCAGTATGCGTACTAGCGAGCGCCGTGTGGGCGCAAGACGCCGCAACGATGCAGTTTAAATTCTCTGAGAAGCAACGCGAGCTGTTCGACGCCACCGTGGAGCTGAACGGCAACCTCCCCATTCCAGGCGCGTCGGGCATGGCAGGCACGCTGAAACTGATTATGACCCTGTTTATGGAAGTGAACAAAGTGGAAGACGGCGGCAAGGCGACCGTTAAGACCGGCTTGGAAGCCTTCGACGCTGAGTTCAACGGACAGCCGTTTCCTGTAGGACTGGATATGGCGCGCGGCGTGATTCCTGATTCCACTGCCGTCGTCCACCCTGATGGCAAACTTAGCGGAATGCAGGCGGGCGGCGGGCTGATGGGCTTCCAGCTACCCGGTTTCGATCCACGCAACATGGCCACGCTACTGTTCCCCACCGAGCTGCCCGGTAAGCCCCTGACCAACGGCATGACATGGCAGTTCACCCGCGTGATGGGCGCAGGCGACGACGCGCTCAAAATCCCCATGAATGCCCGCTACGAGGGGATGGAAGAGTATAACGGTATGAAGCTACACAAGGTCATCCAAACCTTCGAGCAGAACATCGAGTCCTATCAGGACGCCTTCTATCAGCCCACCACCGATAAAGACGCTGCCGTGCGCGTCACGAAGGGCTTGATGAAGGGGACGATGACCATGTGGTACTGCCCTGAGACTGGACTGGTACAGCGCATGACGATGCAAGCCAGCCTGAACCAGACCACCGAGCCGATTAAGAAGGACGGCTCGCCTGTGCAAGACTTTGAGCGCGAGAGCAACGAGGTCAAACTCAACGCCACACTCACGCGCAGGCAAGCGAAGCAGGACAACGCGACCTCGAGCAACTAATACTTGTATCGGTGCGACGGTGTCCCCTGCCGTCGCACCCCATCTTTCACTGTATGTATGCCGCCACGCTTGCCGTCATCGCCGATTGGATACGTGCCCTCGCCCTACCCGTGATTTCCATTCAGCCACGCAGCGCAGACGCGCATGAGACGCCGCTTAATGTGCGCATGATTCAACAGGCGTTGCGCAGCAAGCGCGTTATCGCTGTCGGTGGAGGGCTGGAGGGCTATCTGAAGGCGTTAGGACGCGCTTTGGGTAATCGCACGCCGATAAGCTCGCTGATTGAGCACTTGCAACCACCACCCGACAACCTGCATATCTGGCTGGAGGTGCGCTGCGCGAGTCAGAGCTGTGCGCAGATACTCAACTGGGCGAAGGCGGATGGCTTAGTGGGCGTGGTGCAGCGTCAGGCATGGGCGCGTGTGCAACTCCAGTTCCGCCAGATGGAGCTACGCCTGCGAGAGGCGCGCCACACCCTACAAGGCAAAGCCTACCTTGCCGTCCACGACGCCTACCTACCCCTCACACGGCAACTGGGGATGCGCTCGCTGGGCAGTCTGCAACCCGATCACGAACGCCCCCCAAGCCTGCAGCGACTGCGCAGTGCAATCGAGCAAGGCAAACGCGCGGGTGTGGCGATGGTACTATCCAGTGAAGGATCCGATTTGGGCGCAACCGTTGCACGCATTTTGGGCGTCCCCCTCGTGCTTGCCGACACGCTGGAGACGCCCGACCCTGAGAACGACTACTTCGCGCGATTCTTGGGCTTAGTGAACGCGCTGGAGCAAGCAGTTCACTCGGGTTCCGGTCGCCCGTAGTCGCGCATAATGTTTTGAATCTGCTCCACAAGTCGTGCGGCTTCCTCGTAGGGGCGTTGCCAGATGTTGCGCCCGAAAATCAAGCCGATCGCGCCCGCTTCCATCGACAAACGCACCTTGCTCAGCACATCGGCGTCGTTGCCCTTTTCACCGCCCGACAGCAGCACGAAGGTGTTCACCGCGGAGTTCACCACGCGCTGGATGCGTTGCTCGTCGCTCTCTTCTAACTCGTTGTACGGCTTGGGGTGCTTGGCGCGCTCTTCGGGCGGGGCGAGCTTGGGGAAGTTCACCTTCACGATGTCTGCGCCCAGTTCCGCAGCAGTGCGTGCAGCGTAGTCGACCGCCCACAGGCTGTCGCGCCCGCCCTTCGCCTGCACTGCCTCGCCACGCGGATACGCCCAGATAATCAGCGGCATGCCGTATTCCTCGGCAGCAGCGCGTACTTCCATCAGCTGGTGGAAGTCCTCATCTTGGCGCGGCGAGCCGACATAGAGTGTGTAGCCCACAGCATCCGCGCCTAAGCGCACCGCGTCCTCCACGCGCGAGTTCAGCGGCGACAACGCCTGCGCATCCGACGGAATCTCCGTCTTGCCGTTCAGCTTCAAAATCAGCGGAATCTTACCCGCAAACTTCGCCAGATACTTCTCCGCGATGCCATATTGGAACGCCACCGCCGAAAAGCCCAAATCGATCGCCAATCGGCAGATGTAATCCGGGTCACCCGACGGGGGATACGGGAAAAAGTCGCGCGGTCCGTGTTCCAGCCCTTGGTCATAGGGTAGCACCATCAGCGTGCCGTTCTGCAGACCGTACTTATACATCATTCGGTACAGGCGCGTGCGCTTGCCTGTATTCAGATGCGGTAAATCGCTCAAGGAGAGCCGTTTCGTTGGCGTCGCTGTAATCATAGTCCACCTCTCTACAGGGGATTATACCTGTTGGCGTTGCAAAAGCCACGCCATCGCCTGAACCGCCAGCAGGTAGCTGTCAGCACCAAAGCCCGTAATCTGCCCCACACAAACAGGCGCAATCAGCGATGTGTGGCGGAACGGTTCGCGGGCGTGGATATTGCTCAGATGCACCTCAATCACGGGCAGCCCGATTGCACTAATCGCATCGCGCAGGGCAATGCTGGTGTGGGTGTACGCACCTGCGTTGAGAATCACACCGTGTGCCCACGCACGCGCCTCGTGCAGGGCGTCAATCAGCGCGCCCTCGTGGTTAGATTGGATATGCTGCAGCTCCAGCCCCACCGATTGCGCCAGTTTCGTCGCCTGAACAACGATTTGCTCCAGCGTCGTCGCACCGTAAATCGCTGGCTCACGCTCGCCCAACAGGTTCAGGTTCGGTCCGTTCAGTAAGAGGATCTTGCGCATTGGGGCTATTGTACCTGCAGAATCGCCTCACAGTGTGCTATAATACAGATGCTATGGCGCGCAAGCGAGTGGCTTTGATTGTCCCGCACAACGACCGCAACAGTTCGGCGTACACGCGGAACCTACGACTGGCTCGAATCTGGCGCAATGCCATCCGTCTGTGGGGTGTGGACGCCACGATTATCGTCGCGGGCGATGTGTCCAAAAGCCAGTTCCAGCAACAATATGACTTCGGCATCGTGCCCACGATGGAGAACCTCACAGGCAGTATGGCGATTAACAGTTGGCTGGACTACGCGCCAGGCGATAAACCGATTTACCTGTGCGGCTATCACATTCCTCAGGGCACTGCGGGCACACCTGCCACAGGCGTGCTGGGGCTAACGCCTATCGAGAACAGCACCACAAACATCAAGCGTATCGGGCGACGGGCGTTATGGCAATCAGGTGCGATGGTCTATGTAGCGGGCTATGCGGTGCGTATCAATAATGTGTTTCAGGGCTTGCGCGTGGATACCAGCAATCCGCAGTTGCAAGTCCTTCTGCGGCCCGACCCCGATTTGCATACTGCCGACCAGCACGTGTTCATCGCCCGCTGGTACAACCGCTACTTCTTGCCTACCACCAGCGATAGTTTCAACCAGTCGCTATGGATTGTGCCGTGGATTATGGTGAATGAAGATGCCGAGCCAGAGTGGAGCCGACCTTGGAGCGCGGATATCGACCACATCATAAGCGTTTCTAACGCAATCGGCATTAACTACAACTTTTACTGGCAGACTTTCCAGTGGCTGCACAGCCTCTGTCAGCAAACAGGCTTAGTGGTTCACTGTGGCTGTACCACCAGCGCAATAAGCAACATCAGCCCGACGAGCAACTACCTGCATCGTAATGGGCGCAATTTCAATACTCAGCATCAGCAGGCACACCAGTTGCTAATTGCCGAGCAGCACCGTCATTTTCCTGTATGCATGCACGACCATTTCTGGGTGATTGAGGACACTCAGGGCAGAGGACGCACGACGACTTTCGTGAACCCGATTGGCACATTTCGTGAACTGAGTTCGCCCGCAGCGTTCCGCGCCCACTGGAAGGGCAGCATAGACGAGATGCGACAAATGGGCTTCAGCGACAATCACTGTAGCCACTACCGCTACGCGAATTTTGCAAACAATCAGTTCTCAGATAGGTATCTCCGCTTCCTGCGCGACGAGACGCCCTTGCGCGCCGTGCGTATCTGGTCGGGTAGCTGTAACGTCTCATTCTCTGCGCGCTTTATGGCGCCTGCACCGTTTACTCGCAACCCATTTGAGCGACGCTACGGGATCGAGATTGTGAACTCCTACGATGTGGTGTGGGTCAATGCGGATCCCAGCTCCCAAGTAATGAATCGACTCAACAGTGCGGTGTTGGATGGCTACGGTAGTTCTTCCGAAAATGTGGAGATCCTGTGGGCACGCTTGATGGGACACCGAATGGGCACGCTGATGTGGGATCGCTGGCTGCGTGAGGGTGCGCTGCACTATCACCACGAGGTGGAGATGTCTACGGAATATCCCAGCCTTGCGATGTATGTGTATCAGGATATGAATACGTGGCGTCAAATCTTGCGAGGCTGGCTGTTTTTCGGGAGCATCACCGACATCGTCACTTGGCGCAATCGTGCACGGAGTGCGTTGGGCTAGCGCAGTCCCTCCCAGTCGTAGGTGGTTGGCTCGCCACGCAGGCGGCGCAGGATGGCTGTTGGCAAGCTGCGCATGAAGTGAGATAACACAAACGGCGCAACGCGATAAATCTCGCCTGCCCTGCGCCAGTCGTGTTGTTTTATTGCCTCAGCAAACTGCGGATAGGCGCGCGCCAGCATAATCCGACGGTAATCCGCGCGCAGCGCCGCCTGCAGTTCCCTTTTGTGGAGCACTTTTGGATATTTGAACAGTGTTTCGTATACGCGCACAGGCTGGGAGAGGTCAAAAAACTTGCGCCAGTAGGTCGAGCTGCGATGCAGACGGTAGTTATAGAGCGGTTCAGGCAACACACCGCAGCCTCCTGCCTCAATAGTCGCCAGCGTCTGGAATAGATAGTCTTCACCCAGCGTGATGTCCTCGCGGTAGCGCAAGCCAGCGTGCTCGATGATATCGCGCCGTATCATGGGTTGCAGCGCCAAGTGGGCAGCAACCGCTTCCACTGGCGAAAAGCGTGTGGGGCGTTCGGGCATCGGCATATGTGCTGAGAAGAAGACCTTGAGAGCCTCTCCGGTGCGGGCATCCACATGGCGGTAGCAATCATAAATGATTTCTACCCCCAGCTGGTGTGCTGTTCGCAGCAAAAGTTCCAGACGTGCAGGCTCATACCAGTCGTCAGCGTCTAGGATGGCAATCCATTCGCCCTGCGCAGCCTCCAGAGCGCGATTGCGTCCCCCAGCGGGTCCTCGATTCTCAGAGTTCTGCAGTAAGCGGACACGCGAGTCGTTCAGGTAGCCTCGTACGACCGAGACGGTTTCGTCTGTGGAGGCGTCGTCTACGATTATCAGTTCCCAATCCTTATGCGTCTGCGCCTGAACCGACTCGATTGCCTGCGCGATGTAAGGCGCAGCGTTGTACGCAGTGGTGATGACGGAGACCGTCGGCATACGTAGAGGATACCAGAAGCCCAGCGTGGCGCGCCTAATGGCGCGCCCGCTGAGTGAGGCTAACGACGAATTGGGGGGGCAGGGGCAACAGGCGATCCTTTATCGTCGGACAAGAGCATAATCTTGCCCTTTGCAGGCGGATAGTCGCGCAGCCTTGCACTGCTCGCGCGAACGAAGATTAGTCCTTCCTTCGGATAGAGCTTGATGCGCGTGCCCGCAGGATACACCTGCCCTGAGCGCAACTCCCAATAATCCGCATCTAATATCCAGGTAAACACAGCGCCGTCCTTGAACAGCGGACGCGTATCGCCTGTTGGATTGACCAGCACGAAGCCGTTCTGGAACTGTCGATAGTACAGCCCACCTCGATAATCCGACGATCGGAAGAAGACCTGCACGTTCCCCACAGGCTGCCCCAGCGGTACATCAAAATCCGCGTCAGGACGCCAGCTACGCTGACGATCGTTTGGCGTGCCTTCGTGGTAGTGCTTGTCCAGATACAGATAGATGTTATCATCCGCGCAGAGCATAAAGCTAGCCAACGCATAGATTTTTTGGCGGCGTCCTTCCACAGGGTTGTTTACGCCATAGCCAGAATAGATTACGCGCAGGCGAGGGCGATTCTCAACCAGTGTGTTGAGCTGACTCTCCCAAATGTAAAATGGCAGATAGCCCGATGGTAGTTGGAAGATGTGTGTAAATACTTGTTCTACCAACATTCCATCCAGAAGTCCTTGACGCATAAAGTAGGTGTGCGGTTGGTCGCGTGTGTATGCAGCGCCTGCCGCGTTGATGATGAACTCGATGTTGCGCTCCTGAAGAGCAGAGCGCATATTACGTAAATGCTTGGTCATCGCCGCCATGCGACTGGCAGGCGTGGGATACTTCTGCAGCAGGAAACTGTTAAAGAAGAAGTCGATAAAACTATCAAAGTGGATCACGTCTGCGCCCGGGTCGGAGAACGCCATATAGCGTTGAAGGTTCTCCGCTGCCCACGCAGAAGCAACAGGATTACCGATGTCCATCAGAAACAAATAGCTACCAAATTGTTGACGTTGTCCGTTAACATTGAGCAAAAACCACTCAGGACGGTTGGCATCGGCATACCAGTACCCAAACATATCGTTGCTCGACCAGCTGGTTTGAGAAGGACTGCGATAGCTATAGACTAGGTTGTAATAGATTACATTTTTCAGATCAGGGCGATGGGTACGCAGTGCCTTGATGTCTTGCCATGGCGCGATAATTGCGTCGAACTCACGAGCGTAGTACACCCAGTCGCGCTGGCTCTCAGGCGCCCAAGAGTAATAGGGAGCGATAAGTTTCATCGAGCGTGGAGCGTGGTCACGCCATCGCTTGCTGCCCGTTACCTCCAGTTTGTCTAATCGAATGTCGCCCGAAGCCGCACCTGAATTCGCTCGCATAATGACATCAATCATCATTCCTGCGGGGTTCGAGGACGGTGTCGTATAGGTGAAAGTAAGCTGCGTCCAGTTGGTTGGTGGTGTGGTGGTGTTGAGCAAGACGGTTGTGCTACCTGAGCTAATCGGGCGCGCCTGCACGATGAAAGTTCCGTTCGTCCAGCTGGAAGCCTTTACCCACAGCCGAATCGTCACAGGTTCACCCACCTGTGGATAGTCCTGGGAGGGGAAGTACATCGTCATCGACATTCGAGCATCTGCGCTGCCGGATGCGTTACGACTAAAGACTATTCGCTGCGATGCGGCACCGCTAACCTTATCTTCTGTGTCTAATGAAGGCGTAAACCCAGCGGGAAAGCTAACGGAGAAGCCATCGGCAATACCATCTTGAACTAATCCGACACTCGGATTACCGACGTAGTAGTCGTAGTCAAATTCTCCATAAAGCGTGGCATAATTGATTAGCGGCGGTTGCTGCGCGATACTCAGCACGAGCGTCAAACCGCTTAACCCCAGCAAACCCCATACTTTCTTCATAGCGACTCTCCTCTCGGACAGCCTATTATACCACAGTTCTGATACGCGAAGACGGAAAACGCCTGTTAAGAGACCGAGTTTGGTTGGTATAATCCTGTTGTGAGCCATTCGCAGGCAGTGCCGCACTGGAGGCAGGCGATTCGCGATTTCCGTTGGACACTGCGCGAAAGTCGCAAATGGGCAAGCCCATTGCGATATGTGGCGTTCCGCTGGCTGCGTCGTTGGAAGCTGAACGATCGCGTTGTGTTCACTTACGCGGGGGCGCGATTCCGCCTGTTCAGCACGCCGATGACGCAACTGATGTTCTTTCACGCCCCCCACTGGCACGGTGCACACGACCTGAAAGTGCTGTTTGCGCTGCTGCAAGCGGGCGACACAGTCATCGACATCGGTGCGAACGTCGGCTCGCACTGCATTCCAATCGCCAAACAGCTGGGCGCAACGACGCAGGTACACGCCTTCGAACCGTATCCGCGCGTGTTCGAATACCTACAGGCAAATGCGCACCTAAATCGGCTGCCGAACTTGCATTTGTATCACTACGCACTGGGTGAGATGGCAGGAGAAGTGTGCTTCACTGACCTGCACACGGACGATTTGAACCGTGTGGCAGTGGATTTGCAGAGTGAGTCCGTGCTTCGCGTGCCGATGCGTCCGCTGGACTCTTTTGAATGTGCCCAACAACCGCTTACACTGATTAAGCTCGATGTGGAGGGCTACGAGCAGTTCGTGCTGCGCGGGGCGGAGCAGGCGTTATCGAGAACACAACTGCTCTATCTGGAAGTCTGCGATGCGCATACGGAGCAATACGGCTATGCGGTAGGTGATATGGCAGCATTCCTGCAGGAGCGCGATTGGACGCTGTATCAAGTGGAGGGCGTGAATCCCCTGCGTCTGCGCCCTGTTGTAGACTTTTATACGGGCGCGCAGTGGCAAAACTGGCTGGGCGTGCGCGATTTGCAGTGGTTGCAGGCGCGCACGCCTGTGGAGGTTGTACAACCCGATGAGCGGTGAGCAGAACCTGCGTCGCCGCGCGGTGGAAGGCAGCGTCTATCTGACTATCCGCCGCCTAATCGGCATGGCACTGGCGCTGGCGGGCATGCTGCTGATTACGCGCATCGTCGGTCCCGAAAACTACGGGCTGTTCTCGGCGGTGGTTGGGTTGTATACTTATCTCTCGCTGATTGCGCAGCTGGGCGTGCGCGTGTATCTGATACGCAGCCAGTCGGACGCGCCGTTGACGCTGTTTCATCAGGCGTTCTGGGTATTACTGTTCTGGAGCCTCGCGCTGACGGGGCTGACTTTTGCCGGCTTGGCGGTTGCAGGAGCTATCTGGATACGCACAGAGGGCTTTATCCCAGTGGCGTATGCAGTATGCGCGGGTTTGCCGCTGGCGGCAATCGCGGTCGCGCCTCAGGCGTGGCTGGAGAAGAGACTCAATTACAAACGCCTTGCTGCGCTGGAGGTGGGCGCGCAGGTCAGCTCGTATGTGGTGGGCATTCCGCTGGCGCAACTGGGCTATGGCGTGTGGGCGCTGGTCGCCTCGTTTTGGGTGTCGCTGTTGGTGAGCGTGTTCGGGGCGTTTTGGGGCGCGCAATACCGCCCTCAGTGGTACTGGAACGGTGCGGAGCAACGCGAGATGTTGCGTTTCAGCCTCGCGCAAGCCACCGCCGACTGGCTGTATATGGCGAAGAATCTCACGCCTGCGTTTATCTTGCTGCCGTTGGGGGGTAAGGAGGCAGCGGGCTACTTCGCTTTAGCCAACCGCTTGCTGGAGATGTTGAACTTCGCGCAGACGGCTATCCGACGAGTGGCGCTGCCTGTGTACGCGCATGTACAAGCCGAGCCGGCGAAACTGCTGCGTGCTATCTACCTCTCCGCACTGGGGCAAATCTTGACACTGGGCGGAACCTGCCTGGTGTTTGTGCTGTTGGCGTGGTACCTGTTGCCGCCGCTGTTCGGCGCACAGTGGAATATTCCGACAGCCGTGCTTACACTCGCTATTTTGGCATCGGAGCAGCTTTTGAGTGCGGTGTTCGGGGCGCAGGCTCAGGCGTTATTTGCGGTGCGTCAACCGCAGGTGGTGGCGCGTGCAGCGGCACTGTTCGTGCCCCATCTGTATCTCGCGACTGCACTTGCCGTGTGGGTTGCCCCGACCAGCTGGAGCGCAATCGCTTACGCCCTTGCGTACTACTGGGCACACTTGCCCAATAACCTCTTGCTGCATCGGGGTGTGAAGCGGTACATCGGTCAGCCGCTTTACGGCGTCAGTATTCTGTGGGCGATGGCGCTTAGCATCGCGCTGTTCGCGCCCATAGCATACTACCTGCCGTTGATCGCCTTGAGCGTTTTTGCCTTGCCTGCCAGTCGACGTGCTTTACAAGAACTCATCGCCGAGCTGCGCGCCACCCGACACCCCCAATCAGGAGGTATGCTTAAGTCGTGAGCCAGCCTCTTATTAGCGTCATCATCAATAACTACAATTACGGTCGCTTTCTGACCGATGCGATCGAAAGTGCGCTGGCGCAGACCTATCCGCACAAGGAGATAATCGTGGTGGACGATGGCTCGACTGACCACTCGCGCGAGGTTCTGTGCCAGTACGAGGGGCGCGTACAACTTGTTTTGAAAGAAAACGGTGGGCAGGCGTCGGCGTTCCACGCGGGCTTCGAGGCGGCGCAGGGCGAGGTGATTTGTTTTCTGGATTCGGACGACTACTGGGCACCGCAGCTGCTGGAGCGGGTGGCGTCTGTGTGGCGTGAGGGATTGGCGTTCGTGGAGTGGCGCATGGAGTGCGTCGATGCGCAGGGCAAGCTGCTGGGCAGGCGTTTGCCCACCCGTGAGCCGATACGGGGCGATTTACGTCCGCGTCTGTTGCGCGTCACCTCCTATCCTTGGACGCCAACCAGCGGGAACGCATTTTCGCGTCGCGCCGTGGCGGCGATTTTTCCGCTGGATGAGGTGCTATGGCGGATTAGCGCAGACTTGCCGTTAATGCTGGCTGCGCCGTTCTATGGCGAACTGGAGTTTATCGGTGAGCCACTGGCATACTATCGGCTGCACGGCTCGAACCTGTTTCATGGCATGCCGATGGACTGGGCGCGGCTGGAGCGCGAAGTGCGACAGGGCTTAGCCCGTGAGCACATTATTCGCACGCACGCCCTGCGGCAGGGTCTCAAGCCCCACCCGCGACTGGGCTATTCACTGCCCGTGCTGAATCTCTATCGGCTGATGCTGCTGCTTGCGGGGCGCGCTATTCCTGAGATGCAGCACGACACGCGCCTGAAATTAGCCCTCTGGGGCACGGAAGCCGTGCTGAAAACCGATACACCCTGGACATGGCGCGAGCGATGGGGCTATATCCGCCCGCTGTGGGTATCGCTAGTCGCTCCCCACAAAGCACTGGAACTGGCAGCACGCTGGATTTTCTGGAATGCCAGTGGGGAAGAGATGCATAAGTTCCTGAGCGAAGTACACCATTAGCGCGAGGGCAGCGACTCGCGCCACGGGTCAATCATCTTTTCACGAGCGAACAATCGGCGATACACCGCTGCAGGTACACTCAGCAGCAACCAGCCCACCACGCCAGGTGACTGGCGAAACAGACGCCACGCCTGCCGGATCTGCCCGCGCTTGACCGCCTGTGCAAATGCAGGATATAAAGCCAGTGTCGACACGCGCCTGAAAGCACGCTCCAACAATGCGCGCTGGCGCGGCGTGGTCTCAGGCAAACTGAGCAAGTAATCTATCGACTTGCGGTTCTCAGTAATCGGGTCGTAGCGAGTCGTGACCGTGTTGGGATGCAAGCGATAGTAGTACATCGGTTCGGGCAGCAGGACGAACCGCGCGCCCTTCAGCAGTACCTCCATATAGAAAGCATAGTCTTGCGACTTGCGAATATGCTCAGGGTAGCGAATGCCCTTGCTGCGCAGGAACTCGGCGCGAATCAGCGGCTTGATGGATGGATGCGCCTTGATAACCTCGTCCACTGTGTACGAGCGGGGCTGTTTCGGCGGCTTTGCATGGTTTGCCCACGCCACCATGTACACACTCCCCCACTCGGTATAGTAAACCTGCAAATCGGCGACCATGTCCGCCCCCATCCGCTCTGCGAAGGCGACCAGCGTCTCAAGCCGCTCGGGGGCGTACCAGTCGTCAGCGTCTAAGATGGCAATCCACTCGCCCTGCGCAGCATCTAAGGCGCGATTGCGCGTGTAGCCCGCGCCCCTGTTGTGTTCATTCCGCAGGTACCGGATTCGCGGGTCATTGAGATACTTCTCCACGACGGGGGTAGTCTCGTCGGCGGAGGCGTCATCCACGATAATCATCTCCCAGTCCTTCAGCGTCTGCGCCTGCACGGACTCGATACACTGCCCGATGTAGGGCGCGACATTATACGCAGGCGTAATGACCGACACCTTCGGCTGCGTGGACATCAGGGGCATTATACCGTATTAGGTTGGCTTCCTCACGGCACATCCCCTTCCAGCGGTATAATATCTTTAGGTCAGGGGTTTATGCCGAACGAACCGCTGGTGAGCGTGATTGTGCCCGTGTACAACGAGGAAGCGACGTTGGAGGAGTTGCTGAACCGCCTGCGACGCGCGCCCTTCCGTAAAGAAATCATCGTAGTGGACGACGGCTCTAAAGACAAAACCCCCGAAATCCTCGCTGAGCAAGCCGACATTATCGCCGTTCGCCACGAACGCAACCGCGGCAAAGGCGCCGCCATCCGCACTGCCATCCAGCACGCTACAGGCGACATAGTTATCATTCAAGACGCCGACCTGGAATACGACCCTGACGAAATTCCCCGCGTGATTGAACCGATCGTTAGGGGCGAAGCCAGCGTTGTGTACGGCTCGCGCTTTTTCAAAGGGCTGCCCAAAGACATGCCATTCCCCAACAAAATCGCCAACGTACTGCTGGCGTGGGCAGTGCGAATCCTGTTTTGGTATCCCCTCACCGACGAAGCCACCTGCTACAAAGCCTTCCGCGCCGATTTGCTGAAGTCTATGAATCTACGATGCGAACGCTTCGAGTTCTGCCCCGAGGTCACCGCCAAAGCCCTCAAACGCGGCGTCAAAATCCGCGAAGTGGAGCTGCACAACTACCGCCCCCGCACCAAACACAAAGGCAAAAAAGTGCGCTGGACGGACGGCGTGGAAGCGATTTGGACGCTGCTCAAGTACCGACTGCGCGACTGAGATGTACGGTATAATCCGTTTGGCATGGACAAAGTACTGATTACGGGCGGCGCGGGGTTTCTGGGCTATCACCTCGCGCATCACTTCGCCAATAAGGGAGCGAAAATCGCCCTGCTGGATATTGCGTCCTACGAAGAGAGTGAATATCCCGCAGGCACAGAGTTTTACACGGGCGATGTGCGCAACCGCGAGCAGGTGCGCACTGCCTTAGAAAGGGCACAGCCTCGATGGGTGATTCACGGCGCCGCCGCGCTGCCCCTGTGGAAACGCGAGGACATCTTCAGCGTGAACGTCGAGGGCACGCGCATCGTGCTAGAAGAATCGTTCCGCGCGGGCGTGGAGCGCGTGGCGCATGTCTCCTCCACTGCTGTCTACGGTGTGCCCATCAAACACCCCATCGAGGAAACCGACCCGATGATTGGCGTCGGTCCCTATGGCGAAAGTAAGATTCAAGCGGAGCGCGTGTGCGAAGAGTTTCGGCAAAAAGGACATATTGTGCCCATCATCCGCCCTAAAACGTTCATCGGGCAGGCACGGCTGGGCGTGTTCCAGATTCTGTACGACTGGGTGGAGTCAGGCGCGCGCATCCCGATGATTGGCAGCGGGCGCAACCGCTACCAACTGCTGGAAGTCACCGACCTCGCCGAAGCCTACTGGCTGGTCTGCACCGCCCCCGCCGATAAAGCCAACGATACCTTCAACATCGGCGCGGAACGCTTCCAAACCGTGCGCGAGGACATTCAGGCACTGTGTGACTTCGCGGGTTCGGGTGCACGCCCGATGGGCACCCCTGCAGGCATGGTCAAGTTCATCCTGCGCATTCTGGAAGCCATCAAACTTTCGCCCCTATACAAATGGGTCTACGAAACCGCCGACAAAGATTCTTTTGTCTCTGTTGCCAAAGCTAAGGAAAAACTGGGTTGGGGCGCACGCTACAGCAACGCCGACGCACTGATTCGCTCTTACCAGTGGTATCTGGAACACGCTTCGGGATTGGAGGTGGGCGTAGGCGTCACCCACCGCGTCGCGTGGGAGCAGGGCGCGCTGAAGGTGTTCAAGCGGGTGCTGGGAGGGAGAAAAAGGAAAGTCAAGGATGGGGCCTGCCTCTATCGGTGCAAAGAGCCGCTTGAATAGCTCCCCGCGCTTTTGGCGCGCCTTCTGAGATGCCCAGAGCGCCCGGGAGCGCAGAGCTTTCTTCATAGAACAATTTTACTCGAAAGATTGTGGTATCATATCCGTGCTCGTCAGGATCGTTCTCTAAAAGCCTACGCCCCGCCCGTAAACTAATCTGCAAGAAGGCGGTAAGTGTGGTACAATACCCGTGATGGACCAAGTCCTGCAGAACTACCGCACAGGAGAGGTGAAGGTAGACGAAGTGCCTGCGCCCGCGTTTGGGCGACCGAGTAGCTTGCGCTGGTGCGGAACACGCCCATCACGCCGAAATCGTGTGCGTCAGGCAAAACGCCCTATGTGATACGGGGTTTTAGACTATGAATAATCGCGTTCGGGTATTGTTAGTTGGTCCATCGCCGGACATAAAAGGCGGTATCTCGAGTGTGATACGCCTCATGCTGATGCATACGCCCAGCAATCTCCTTTTTCGTGTCCTTGCCACCACGCTTCCGCATAACTCGCTATCCTCAGTGAAACACCTGAAGCGCAACCCCATCAGGTACTACGCAGTGGGTATGCGGGGGCTAATCTATTTTGTAAGGTGCCTGTCACAGGTCGGGGCGATTGTCCGTTCAGAAGGAATCGACCTTGCTCATGTGCATTTCTCTTCGCGGGGCAGCACCTTTCGTAAGTATTTTATCACGCGTGCGCTGAGTAAGCAGAGAACACCTTATGTGCTTCACGCACACGGCGGCAAATATCATGAGTTCTATCAGCGTGCGCCCGCTCTTGTCAAGATGCGCATCGATTGGATGCTGCGCAGTGCCGACGGGCTGATTGTGCTGTCCGAGCATTGGCGCGAATTCTACAAGCGGCTAATGGGCAGTTGCACGCGCCCTCTCTGGGTCATGCCCAACCCGGTGGAGCTACCTGAACACTGGCAGCCTATTCTGTCCGAGACGCTGCACCTGCTGTTTCTGGGCAGGATGGGCGAGCATAAGGGAGTCGACCGTGTTCTACAGGCAGTCGTTCGCCTACCCCAATCGCTGCGCGAGCGCGTGCGCCTTTCTATGGCGGGCGATGGCGACGTGGATGCCGTGCGTCGCCTCGCAGCCGAACTGGGACTGCAAACGCAGGTTGACATCCGCAATTGGATTGTAGGCGAAGAGAAGGAACGCTGGCTGCGCGAGACGAATGCCTTCATCCTACCCTCCCGTGCGGAGGGGCTGCCGATGGCGATGCTGGAAGCGATGGCGTATGGCAAAGCACTGATTGTCAGCCCCGTGGGAGGCATTCCGGAGTTCGTGTCCGACGGGCAGGAGGGCTTCTTGGTACCCCCCGACGATATTGAAGCGATTAGCCAAGCGATTGCGAGGCTTGCAGAAAACCCCGAACTACGGGCGCAGATGGGGCGCGCTGCACGTGCACGCGTGGAATCGCTGGATGTGAACAGCTACATGGGGCGGATGGCTGAAATCTATCACGAAGTTCTGGCAACTGTGCCCAATCGCTCCAAGTAGAACCGTTCGTACGCCTGCACCATCACGGCGATGTCGAAGTGTGCGCGGGCATACTCCCGCGCGGCTTGCCCCAGTTGCTGGCGCAGTGCCGCATCAACGGTCAGACGCTGCAGCGCATCAGCGAGTGCCGTTTCGTCTTCCAGGGGAACTAATAACCCTGTGTAGCCGTGCTGAATCAGCTCGGGCACACCGCCGACCGCCGTACACACGGGGGGCAGCCCCGCCGCCATCGCCTCCATCACTGAGAGCGGGTTGCCCTCGTAGTGCGAGGATAACACAAAGATATCCGCTGCGTTCAAGATAGCGGGTACATCGCTCCGCCCACCCAGAAAATGCACGCGCTCAGCGAGACCAAGCGCGTCGGTGAGCCTCTGCAACGACTCGGCGTGAGCTAGGTTTGTGGGGTCAGGCGCGCCTACCAGCAACAATCGCGTGTTCGCCGCCGTCTCGCCCAACCGTGCATACGCGCGCAGCAGTAAAGAGTGATTCTTGGATGTACGCAGCCCTGCCACACATACTATCAAAACTGCATCCGGCGGAATCCCCTCCTGTCTACGCCACTCAAGGCGCGTCGCCGGGTCTTCGGCATAACGCACGGTGGGGATACTGTTCGGGATAAGTGCAGCAGGCTCGCGCTTATACTCCTCCCGAAAAGTACGCGATACCTCCTGCGCAATAGAAAGGGGCAGTACACCGAACCGATACGCCCAGCTTTGAAACCGCCGCCAAGCATGCGAGCGAATCTCTCCCTGTGCAACGTTATGAACCGTATGCACGATGAGCTTGGGGCGCGCGAACAAGCATGCAGGGTATACATACCGCCCCACTGACTGATGCGTATGCACGATGTCGGGTTTCAACTGGCGCATCAGACGTATCAGGCGCGGATAGGTGCGCGCGTCGAAGCCTTTCTGTTTACAAGCCGAGTGTACACATACTCTGTGTTGAGCTAAATACGCTTCCAGCGGCGATTGGCAGGGCGGGTGCAGACTAATCAGGTGCGAGTCGAACCGTTCGGGATCAAGGTGGGCGGCGAGGTAGGTCGCCATCCATTCCGCGCCGCCCATGTTAAGCGCAGGAATCACCTGCGCCACGCGGATGCGTCCGTTCTTCATTCCACACGCACCGTGAACTGCAGCGTACCCTGTCCACCAACAGGTACGTTCGGCACACTCCAAACTACCTGTCCGTTCTCCAAACGTGCGGCGGGATTACTGCCCACCAGCGTCATACCTTGCGGCAGAGGTACAGCAATCCTCACATTCGTGCCCGGCGCTGTGCCTCGATTGCGATAGGTCACTGTGAACTGCACGGTCTGTCCGGGCAGCACCTGCGCGTTCTGGGGGCTAATTTCCAACGCGATTTCAGGCGCACTGTAAAACACATGCCCTGTCTGACGCGGAATCGGCACCACCGTACCTGCGCGAATCAGGTTCCGATCCCAGTCGTACAGGTCACGTGGTACAGTGAAGGTAAAGTCGCGATTGTGAGTCGGGTTGAATACCACGATTCCGTTCTCGTAGTTGCGCACGAACAGCCCACCCGACACGAGGTCGCCGTTCAGAATACGATAGTTCTCCGTCCAGCGTCCAAGTGGGACGAACAGTTCAGGTGGGTAGAATCCGTCAGGATACTGCAGGTCGCTACCGCCGCGCGGCTCAATTTCTACATAAGTGTTATCGTGCTGCACAATTAGGCAGCCAGCGATTGCGAAGCGTATCCGCTGCGGAGTGTCTGTTAAGCCTGGCACATAAGTTGGATGCAGAATAGTTAACTTATCGGGGTACTCTGTGGCAAGCCGTATCTGGTCGCGCAGTGTCCACGCTTGCCAATTGTTAAGGTCCTGCGTTGTGCCATAGTTCAGAACAGTAGTTCGATTCTGTCGAGTGCGAGCGTGTGTGAACGCATGCTCAATCAGAAAACCGCCCACATTAGGCAAAGTCGCTACCCCGGGCGCATCGGGCCCGCCGTTCATCCCGCGTAGCCAAAAGGCAGGTGACCACGCAACGTTGGGGATGATGGTTGCGCCGAACTCCGATTGCAACCGTGAGCCGAGATAGTTGAGCGCGTCTACCACCGTTTGTGCCCACACATTGATGTTGCCATAGTTTACTGCGTTCACCCCAACGCGCATATCCACATCATCAAAAAACACATAGCGCGGGCGACTCATCCGAAGTATGAAGTCGCGTAGGCTCTGCCACGCCCGCTCGCGCACCTGGGAGAGACCCACATCAACGTAGTAAGCAACACCGTCCCCCGTCATCATTCGCTCTCCTGCAGCGTTACGCAGAAACCAGTTCGGATGGTTCTGGTTTAAGTCGTCGTAATTATAAATATCCCTGTTGTGGCGAGCAGATGGATCTATCACTGCACCGCTAAAAAACACGTAGAGCACACAGAGGGTATTCGGATAGTGACGCCTGAAAACCGCTTCGTGCCGGGGTGAACCAAGCGTAAGACCTACAGGCAGGTCAGGTAAATCAAGATACAGATCGTGTTGAGGGTTCACAAGAGCGATTTTCAACCCGTTGGGCAAGGTATTGGGGCGCATCACCGTTCGGGTAGAGACGGCCCGCACATCGTCCAACCATATCGTTCCGGAGGCTGCGCCCGCTCGTAGTTCAATCTCTAATCTAAAGGAAAACACAGGTTGCCCTTGCGCATTTGCTTCCACAGGCACTACCATCGAGAATTGCTGCCAGCCGTTGGTCGGCTCACTGCGCGGATGGATGATGTACGCACGCCGGCTGCCTGTGGACACAAAAGCGGAGTAGGTTGCGTTTTGAAACCCCTCGGCGCGCAGCGCGAAGCGCACCAGAATCGCTTCGCCCACCTCTGGCTTCAAGAAAGCGTTGAAATTCGCAGTTAAAAGAAGCGACGCCCAGCCCGCTGCACCGTCACTGCGCTGAAAAACAACTCGTTGTGATGCTGTGCCTTCATACTTCGACTGATAATCTAAGCTCAGCTGAAAATGGGCGGGGTTGATTTCCGGAGCGGTACTAAAAGATATTTCGTCTGCGCGTCCGTTCCTGTCAAAATCATATTCAGCGTGTCCTGCATGCGCAAAAAAATCCAGTTGCGCTACCTGCTGCGCTCCAGCAAGCAACACTCCACACGCAAGAATCGTCCCAATACTCAGAAGTCGTCGCATCGTCTCCCTCCTCTCGGGTCGTTCCATAAACGCCCAAGCCAGACGCCCGTATTTGTGCTAAGGGAATTATACCTGTTCAGCAATCTGTGCCATACCCGCGAAAAGTTTAACATCCGCCTCAAGTATGTGCTTACGAGGCTCTTTATGGGGAAATCCTACAACGCCGCAGTGATAACCTCTTCCGCAAAATGTGCCATAATATAAGATAGCCATGGCAATCCAGACACGGCGCGAGGCGCAAGGGCGCATCACCGACCTGTGGAACCGCCCCATCGAGCGGGCGCACGGGCTATCGCTGCGAATCTTAG
>CAYVKB010000006.1:0-47773 GCA_964451985.1 uncultured Fimbriimonadales bacterium
AACGGTTCCCCCTGCACTGCAGGGGGAACCTAAAGGAGGGGGTTCGAAACCTACTTACGAAGCAGCAACCCCGTCCTGTAGGTTCCCCCCTACTTCGTATGGGGAACCGAACCCCAAGCGGTGCCCCCCTGCACTGCAGGAGGAACCCAATCCCAAGCGATGCCCCCTGCACCGCAGGGGGAACCTGAAGGAGGGGGTGCAAAAAACCATCGGTCTCCACGCCCACCCCCGCTTAGCCCAAAGGCTATTTCGAGCGCACCTTCGGCAAATGGATGGGCGCACTGGAACGCCCCCACAAGGCGAGTTTGAAACGCGCGAGTCTATCGATGAAATACTTACGAGATTGCCGTGTCCACCATCGTCAAGGCAGAACTCTACTACGGTGCGTATCGCAGCGTCCATCTCGAAAGCAATCTACAACTGGTGCAAGGCGAGCTCGTCGGCGGGGACGCCGACGCTACAGCAGGCAGCGTCCATCTCAAAAGCAATCTACAACTGGTGCAAGAGTTTCTCGCGCCGTTTGCGAATATCCCTTTGGATGACCGCGCCTCAGGAGTGTACGGGCGTCTGCGCCACGAGTTGGCTCAGCAAGGCACGCTCACCGACCCGAATGACTTGCTCATCGCTGCGACTGAGTTGAGTATAGCTTGATATTTGTCACCAATAACCTCGCCGACTTCGGGCGCGTTGCAGGTCAGCAGGAATTCCCGCTGACACAGCGAATCTGTCTCTGTGATGACCACTCGCGCGGTTTGGATTGGGCTACTCGGTGTGTTGTGCGCCCTCGCATGGGGGCAACAGAAGTTGGATGTTGAGAAGGTGCAGGCGCGCTACCGAACGCTGACAAGCAGCATCTCGGAGGCGCGCCTTGCTGAAACGGTGCGCTGGATGACCGCGCAAGGCTCGCGTGTGGCGGGCTACCCCGGCGCTGACCGCGCCGCCGACTACATCGAGCAGCAGTTCCGCGCGATTGGACTGCAAAATGTGCAGCGCGAGCCGTTCCCCATCACGGTTCCTGTGGATGAAGGGGCGTTTCTCGAGATAGCACCCCCTCCTTCAGCTTCCCCCTACGGGGTAGGGAGAACCGAACTCCAAGCGGTTCCCCCTGCTGCGCAGGGGGCACCTATAGCAGGGGGTTCGAAACCTGCTTCCGAAATAGCACCCCATCCTGCAGGTTCCCCCTACGGGGTAGGGGGAACCCAACCGCAAGCGGTTCCCCCTGCTGCGCAGGGGGAACCTAAAGGAGGGGGTGCAAAAATCCGCCTCTATACCCTGTGGCCCAACCAGGTGCGCACCTCCCACCTGCCCCCCGATGGCGTGCAAGGCAATCTGATTTACGCAGGCGATGGGCAGCTGCAACGCTTCCGCGGCAAGCCTGTGGAAGGCAGTATCGTACTAATGGACTTCAACTGCGGCAACAACTGGCTGAACGCTGCGCGACTGGGGGCGAAAGCGGTCATCTTCATCGAACCTGAAACTACGCAGCGGGGTGAGGCGGAGGCGAAGTTCATCGGCATCCCGCTGGATGTGCCCCGTTTTTGGCTGCCGCGCCAACATGCCGCCCACCTGATTGCCCTCGCCGAAACGCAGCCCAACCTCCAAGCTCGCCTAAAAGCGCGCATGCCGTGGCAAAAACGCGAAGGCTACAACATCGTCGGAGTCATCCCCGGCAGCGACCCCGAACTGAGCAAGCAATGGATTGTTGTCACGGCGTACTACGACTCGATTTCCATCGTGCCGAGCCTGGCGCCGGGTGCGGAGAACGCCGCAGGTATCGCCGCCCTACTGGAACTCGCGCGGCTGTTCAAGCAATATCCCCCTAAGCGCAGCGTGATGTTCGTCGCGCTGAGCGGGCACTTTCAGGCGTTGGAGGGTGTGCGTCAGTTCATTGAGAAACGCCTAACCGACTGGAGCCGCCCGAATGTGTTCGAGCGCGTCGGCGGACGCAAACAGGCTACGCAGGACATCTATCTGTTCGTGGGGCTGGACTTGGCGACGCGCTCGACAGGCGTAGGCGTGTTCTACAAGGGCTGGTTCTACGATATGCGCGAAGACATCCAGCGCTACTTCACTGACATCGGGCGCGTGATGCGTGAACACGCCGAACGCATCGCCCCTGTGCTGGGCACCACGCCTAACAAAATCTTCGCCGACGGTATCAACGCTGTGCAAGGACGCTACTGGCGCACCTATATCCCCGGCAAGCCCGCCTTCGACGCCGAAGCTGCTACCCTTGCGGGCGCGTGGGGGGTCACCTTCGCCACGATTGAAGACTCGCGCCCGCTGGTCGACACCCCGTTCGATACCTTTGAGAACGCCAACATCGCGAATTTGGCGATACAGACGCGCACGATTGCCTGCCAGCTCGACCATGTGTTCAACGACCCAAACCAGCGGGGGGACTTTGCGCTGCGCTTTCCTATAGAAAAGCCGTCGGACTGGCTGCGCATTCGCCTGCAGGGGGGCTTCGGGAGGCTGTACGGGCATGTTTATCTGTTCGACCCGAACCGCAGCTTCTACGCGAACACGCCCGTGAACGGCTCGATTGTGGTGGTACGCCATTGGATGAAGAACTTGATGGGCGTGCGGGGCAACATGTTCCAAATTGTAGACGACAGCGCGTCCGACCCGCGCGAGCAAGCGTATTTCAACTTTGTGGGCATCCCACCGATTACTGCCTACGGCTGGCGGCGCGAGTTCGAAATCAACGCCTACAAGCTCAACCCCGACACGGGTGCGATAGAATATGCCCCCGACCAAGGCATTCAAGGCGCGGAGAACTACCCCATCAACATCATCATGACCGTCGGCGAGAAGGAGACGCCGATTATCGTGTTCCGTTGCGTGGCGACCGCGCTGTACGACCTGATTGACCCACAGACGCTCGCGCCGCTGACCACCATTGAACTCTACGACGGCGATACGAACGCCCGACCACGCATGTTCGGTCTCATCACCACGCCCAAAGATGTGCCGCTCTCCAGTTATGTGGAGGATGTGGCAGTGATTTTCTCGCAGCCGGGCGCGCGACTCAAAATCAAGATGGGCGCAGGACCGGGCGCAGACCGCATGCTCTTGCTCAACAGCACACCCGACAACCCTGAAGGCAAAGGCTACTTGGTGGGGGGTGACCCGCGCGAAGCACAGGGCTTTACCGTGCCCACCTTCGACCCCAAGACACTCACCGAACGCGACCTAATTGCCCGTGGCGGCGCGATTGCCTACACTGCCCTGCGCGTCGCCGAAGATATGTACACGCTGAACGACTTCCGCATCCAGACGCTTGCCAAGCACCGCATCGTGAACCCCGGCGTGAACGAGTTGCACGCACTCGCCAAAGCCTCACTGGAGAAGGCGCAGCAGGCGTTAAAACACAAAGACTACGCTGCGCTGGATGTGTATGCGCGGATGTCGTGGGGCTATTCGGCGCGGGCGTACCCCGATGTGAAAGCCACTGCCAACGATGTGGTCAACGGCGTGATTTTCTACCTTGCGCTGCTGATGCCATTTGCTTACTTTATGGAGCGTATCCTGTTCGGCGCACCCAACCTCAAGAGTCAGCTGGTCTACGCCTCGCTGATTTTCGTAGCGGTGTTCCTGCTGTTCCGCTACATCCACCCCGCGTTCGACATCACGGGCAACCCCGTGATTGTGTTCATCGCATTCACGATGGGCGCACTCTCGGTGATTGTAGGTGTGTTCATCACAGGCAAGTTCGAGGAACAGCTCAAGCGCCTCCAGAAGCAGGTGATTGGTACACACACGGCGGATGTGGGGCGCATGAGTGTGGCGGCTGCGGCGTTCAATCTTGGGGTGTCCAACATGCGTCGGCGTCCGCTGCGCACCTTCCTCACGAGTCTCTCGCTCGTGCTGGTGACTTTCATCGTGCTGTCGTTCACCTCGATTGTTAATGTGTTGCGCTTCAACGAGGCGCCTGCGCCCGGCGCGCCTCGCTACAACGGCATTATGATGCGGACGGTGGACTGGCAGCCGCTGCGCGAGTCGGCGTATCGGCTGATGAATGATGAGTTCGGGCGTGACCGCGCGGTTGCGCCGCGGGCATGGTTCTTCGGCACGCAGATAGGCGAGCAGGCATTCATCACACTGCAACGCGCCGACCGACGCTTCAGTGCACGCGCGATTGTGGGGATGACCCCTGCCGAGGCAAAAGTCACGCGCCCGCAGGAGGCGTTGATTGCGGGCAGGTGGCTGCAGCCTGGCGAACGCGAGGCGATTGTTCTGCCCCGCAACGCCGCCGATGCGCTCGGTATCCGCCCCGAAGAGGTCGGACGCGCCCGCGTGCAGTTCGCTGGCGTGGACTACACTGTCGTTGGCATCTGGGATAACGCGCAGTTCAAGCAAATCACCGACCTCGATACCGAGCCGCTGACGCCCGTGGACTTCATCCTGATGCAGCGCTTGCAAACGCAAGGGCGACAGGGCGGGCAAGGCGGCTTCCGTGAGTATGTCCACCTTGAACCCGACAGCGTCGTGATTATGCCCTACGAGACCGTGATTAATCTGGGCGGTAACATTTACTCGCTTGCGCTGGAGTTCGCCTCGCGCGAGGAAGCCTACGAAATCCTCAAGGGCGAACTGATGCCGCGTCTGGGATTAAACCTCTACGCGGGGCTGGGCGACCGCACCGTGCGCTATAGCACCATCCAGGCAGCCAGCGGGCAGGGGCTGGAGTATGTGATTCTGCCCATCATCATCGCCGCGCTGATTGTACTCAACACGATGCTCGGCTCGGTGTACGAGCGCGTGCGCGAGATTGGCATCTTCAGTGCAATCGGGCTTGCCCCCAACCATGTGGCGATGCTCTTCTTCGCCGAGTCGCTGGTGTACGCCGTGCTTGGCTCGGTGGCAGGCTACTTCGTGGCGCAGCTTGTGGCGAAGATTATCGTGATTACGGGCTGGTTCCCGCAGCTATACCTCAACTTCTCCTCCATGTCGGCGGTCTTCTCGACAGTGGTGGTTGTGGCGGTGGTGCTGCTCTCTACGATTTACCCCGCACGCAAGGCGTCGGAGGTCGCTACCCCTGCAGAGGAGCGCACCTGGCGTCTGCCAGAACCAGAGGGCGATGTGTGGCGCATTCCGTTGCCCTTCTCGGTGACCAGCGTGCAGGCGCGTGGACTATCAGGCTTTATTGCTGAATGGTTCCGTGCCTACGAGGAGCATTCCGTCGGTGAGTTCATCACGCAGGAGGTACGCACCGCAGCCTACGAAGCGGAGCATGGCGTCGCCTACCGCGTGGAGTGCGATGCGTGGATTGCCCCGTTCGACTTGGGCGTGAGCCAGCATGTGCGTATCGACATACTGCCGACCGACTATGTGGGCGTGTACGATATCCAGCTGGAGCTAACCCGCCTCAGCGGCG
Organism: uncultured Fimbriimonadales bacterium; assembly: GCA_964451985.1. Taxonomy (GTDB): domain Bacteria; phylum Armatimonadota; class Fimbriimonadia; order Fimbriimonadales; family GBS-DC; genus GBS-DC. The sequence continues at coordinate 5,381 of CAYVKB010000006.1, forward strand.
ACATCGCCAACTGGAAGCGCGTCAATCGCCGCTTCCTCAACATCCTGCGCAAGCAGTTCCTCATCTGGCGCACCCTGCCGCAGGAGCAAAGAGAGCGCTATCTCAAGGAGGAGTTGGTGGGGGTGTAATTTCGCACGCGAATCGACGAGGGCAGGTTTAGTTCTACCTCCCTGCCCTCCCCCCACTCCCTCCCCCGCAGAGGCACTCAGGCTTTGGAGGTTTCCTCAAACAGGTACAATTCCCATCAACCTATGGACTGGCAAGCATTATCAGACTGGGCGCAGCAGCCGCAAGTTGCGCTGGGCTTGGTTGTGGCGGTTGCGGTTTTACTCATCTGGAACCTCGCCCAGGCGTGGCGCTGGGGCAAATTTATGCGGCGCTGGAAGCAGTTGATGACGCATTCGGAAGGCGGCTCGCTGGAGCATACGCTGTACGAGACGCTACGCCGTGTGTCGCTGATGGAAGAGACGCTGAAAGCGCACGGGAACCACCTGGAGCAGCTGCAGAGTCAAACGAACCAGTGTCTGCAGCGTGTGGGACTGGTGCGCTACGATGCGTTCCCCGATATGGGCGGGCAGCAAAGCTTCGCGCTGGCGATGCTGAACGAACAAGGCGACGGCGTGGTGGTAAGCGGTATCCACAGCCGACAGGAGATGCGTGTGTACGCCAAGCCCATCCAGAAGCGCGCCTCCACGATTGGGCTATCGGATGAGGAACAGCAGGCGCTGCGCGAAGCGAAATAGCACGGTTGCCCCGACCGACTGTGGAGAATCGGCAAGACGCCTCAGCGACGGCAAGCGGGAGGGTATGCACATCTACGACTACAGTAGCGACGAGGTACTGATTGAACGATTCAAAGAAGGCGACGAGCTCGCGTTCGATATGCTGGTGCGCCGCTACGAGCAAAAAGTTTACCAACTCGCCTACCGCTTGACCAATAACCCCGACGACGCCGCCGACGTCACGGCTGAAGCATTTTTGCGGATGTACAACTCCCTCAGACGCTTTCGGGGCGACGCGCAACTCTCCACTTGGCTGTATCGCGTGGTGAGCAACGTGTTCTTTGACTTTCGCAAGCGTGAGTCGCGCCATCAGCACATCCCACTTGAGCTGACTACTGAAGAGAACGACGAGGCGATGGAACTGCCCATCGAGGATGAAAACGTGGACATTATGGGGCACGCGCTGCAAGAGGAGCAAAAGCGCGTACTGATGGAAGCTATTCAGAAACTCCCTGAATATCAGCGCGTGATGGTGGTGCTGTTTCATATTGAGGAGCGTCCCTATGAGGAAATCGCGCAAATCTTGGGTTTACCACTGGGCACCATTAAGTCGCGCTTGAACCGCGCCCGCAACGCGCTGCGGCAACTGCTGGAGCCGTATCGGGAACTTTTCGAAGTGGAGGGCAGTCCTACTATAGGACAGCCATAGGAGGCGAACGATGCGCTGTGAGCAAGTGAAGAACTTACTGAACGAATATGCCGAAGGGGCTGTGAGCGAAGCGCTGCGCGAGCGCGTGCAGGCGCACTTGAACGCCTGTACGGATTGTAAGCGCGAGTATCAGTTTTCTCAATCCATCTGGCGGGGTCTGAGTGCGATGCCCGAGGTTACACCGCCTGCCGATTTACACGCGCGGATTATGACTCACGTGCGGGCGAATACCCGTGTACGCGAGGCGCAGCAGCGCGTCGCCCTCTGGCGTTGGGCGGGCGCAGCGGCGGTAGCGGCAGGGCTGTTCTTGATGGGCTTTATCGTGGCGCAGTCGGACGGCGTGCAGGCGGCGTTCGGCTTCGGCGGCACGCTGAAACAGGTACAAGAGACGCCACAGCCTGTACAGGCAGGCGTGTTCGTGCAGTACCGCGAGGTGGAGCAGGGTGTACGCCTGCCCGTACTGGAAGCGCGGATGAATCGCGAAGCGAACGCTGAGCTACGCTACGCGCCCGACGCCCAAGCCGAGCCTACTTTGGTGTGGCAGGGCACGCTGCAACCTGGTAAAACGGTAGAGATTCCCTTGCAGGCGTTGCTGAAGGCTTCTGACGAGCGGGTGCTGACGCTGTGGTGGCGCGTGGAGAGTCAGCAGCGCGTGCTGTTCGTGCCCGCGGGCTATCCACCTGCAAAACTCGCCACCATCCGCTTGCAGGCGAAACTGAGCGACGCACTGCACCAACTCGCCAGCGCGTACCAGACGCCCGTCGAGTGGCATCCCAACGGCGAGGAACCGTTGGTCGTACTGGATGTGCAGGACGCCACGATGGAAGACGCTCTGCGCCAGCTGTTGCAAGGCTCCAACTATACAGTGAAGCGTCAGGGTGAAACGCTGCGCGTCGTCACTCGCTGAACGGGTTGACGATGCGCACGCCCTCAATCGTTGTGCCTGCGCTGAAGTCTTCGGTGTAGAGGATGGGTACACCCCACTCCCACGCCGTCGCCCAAATCAGCGAACGCAAAACGAGAACTGATACCGTTCTACACCGTACAGGGCACGCTTGGTGAAGCTTACAGTGAGCGGTAACACCTGCGTGGCGAACGCCTTCATCCCGTGCGCCAGCCGCTGGAGCGATTCGAACTGCACGCGCCCTTGACGCCGATAACGCAGCATCGTCCAGCGGAACACGTGGACTATCTGCGTCGTGATGAAAAGGCGCGTCTCGTCGGATAACTATGTGAGAAGCCTCAGGCACGCTCGTGCTTTTCACCCGCACTTATGTCGTGGGCGTACACAAAGATATTGGTGTCAACCCTCACGGCGTTCGAGCCGCTCCAGTCGTTCGGCATAAATCCCTCCCGCTTTGGGTAGTCGCCGCCGCCCAGTGCAAAGCCGTCGTGCATACGTTGCAGAAACTCCTGTGCCAGACGCTCACCCTCCGCTTTCGTGAAAGGCAGTGTGTTCTCATCCTCCGTGAAAATCACCACCACTTCCGCCTCGTCCACGCCTTGGGGCTACTCTTCCGGCACAACTTGTCCCCCACGATAGTAGCAGCGAATCGCGATTAGAACCATCGTCTCACCTAAATCAAGTACACCTTTAGCAGGAAGTTTAGCGTAAACATCGAACAACCGTTTAGTACTGAGGTGAGTGATATGAGACGATGGGCAACGGTGCTGAGCATAGCGATTTTGGCAAGCGGCTGGACGCAAGGTTTGCAGGCAGGCGCCGCCGCGAATAAGATTACGCCTGACAAACAGGTCTTTCTGGCGGGGTACGCCTCGAACCGACCGAACAAAGGCGGCGTGCATGATGATATCTGGGCGCGTGCGCTGGTCGTGCAAGCGGGTCAGGAGCGACTGGCTATCGTGGTGTGCGACTTACTGGGGCTGTTGCGCGACGATGTGCAAAAGATTCGTCAGCGGGTCAAGTCCGTCCCGCCAAACCGCGTGATGGTGTTATGTACGCACGTGCATTCCGCACCCGATACGATAGGGCTTTGGGGACCGACACCTCTGCAGTCGGGGCGCGACCCGGACTATATGAACTTTGTTATCGAGACTGTCGCCAAGACAGTGGATGAAGCGGCGAGCAAACTGCTGCCCGCCACCGTCGGCTTTGCGAAGACAAACGTCGAGGGTGTGTCGTACAACTACCGCATCGAGAAGATTCTGGATACTGAAGCCGCTGTGATGCAGTTCCGCAGTAAAGCGGATGGCAAGGTGATTGCTACGCTGACTAACTTCGCCTGCCACCCCGAGGTCCTGAATAACGACCAGCTCACATCCGACCTGTGCCACTGGTACTATCAGGTGGTGGAGAGCAAAGTGGGCGGCGTGGCGATATTCGCGAACGGCGCGCTGGGCGGCATGATTTCGCCTGCAGAAGACCCGAACTCTACCGCTCCCAAGGGACGCGACTGGGCACGCGCGGAACGGTTCGGAACCACTATCGCCAATCGCGCGTTGGAAGCTATTCAGAAAGCAAACTTCACCGACGCCGTGCAGTTAGAACACCGCGAGACGGTCTACACCGTGCCGATGGAAAACGAGAACTTTAAGCTCGCACTTTCGGCAGGCGTATTGCCGATGGGACCCTCCTTCGCCGATGGCAAGGTAACCACCGAGTCGCACCTAATCCGATTAGGCGACGCGGTGATGTTCACCATGCCGGGTGAGGTACAGCCCAATATCGGCATCCTGCTCAAGCGGTTGCTTGCGCCTTACGGCGACCCTGTGTTCTTGTTTGGAATCGCGAACGATGAGCTGGGCTACATTCTGAGCCTTGAAGATTTCTACTTAGACTTGTATAGCTACGAGCGCAGCATGTCGGTCGGCTCGGAGATAGGTCCGGCGATGGTGCAGGCGGCGCGGCAGATGATGGCGCAGCTTACACCACGTCAGGCGAGAGCAGGCGGAGCAGTCGCGCAGACAGGTGAGAAGTCTGTAGCAGAACAGGCGCTGGAGAAGTACCTGCAACGCTTCCGCGCTGACCGAGCGGGTAACTTCAAGGCGACCTATCGGCTGGTGTTGGACGGCGCAGGCGAGTTCTATCTGCGCATCGCCGATGGCAAAGCCACCTTGAGCAAAGAGGGCAACCCCTCCGAAGCCGCCGTGACCATTCGTGCGTCTGCGGAGGTGTTCTTAGCCATCATCAACGGCAAGCGCGACCCACTGGATGCCTACAATACGGGCGAACTGCAGATTCAGGGCGATATCGGCGTGGCTCAGTATCTGCTGTTCGTGTTTGAGTAACGGGGTATCCTATTTGCATGCCACGTCGTCATCCGTTATCGCCGATTCTTTTTCTCGTGCGCAATCCAGGGCGCAGCCTGCCCTTGACGCTGGTGCTGGCGCTGGCGGTGCTGACCATCGCCAGCGTCGTTGCGCTGCTGAACTCTATCGACCGCACGATTCTCAAAATCTACGACTACAATCGCTACTTCGCCGCCATTACTCCCCGCGGCTCCAACAAGCTCAAACAGGAGCTGATGGAGCGCATCGAGCAAGCCCCGCACTACGGCGCGTCCCACGAGACAGTGGTCTGTTTTATGAATGCGGAGACGATCGTGGGCAAGATGCCGTTCGTGATTTTCGGGCTGGAGCAGGCGCAGATGGAGTCGCTGGCGGCGCGTTGCAAGCTCACGTTGGGCGAGGGTCGGTATCCCAAGCCGGGCGAGGCAGGCGTGGTACTGTCCGAGCCGCTGATGCGCAACAAAAACCTCAAAATCGGCGATGTGGTGCTGTCGCCTCTTATTCCTGACCAGTACGCGCCTGTGCCTGTAAAGGTAGTGGGCGTGCTGAAAGGCGACACTTGGCTGGCGATAGGCTCGTTTGAGTTCATTCGGGATAACTTCTTTCCGCCTACGCGCAACCTGCTGATTTTCGCTGCGGAGCCGCGCCAGCAGCCGAAGCTGGACGCATGGATTCGCGAGACGCTCAGGGGAGAACAGGCACGCGTGTGGACTTACGCTGAACTGCAGGAAGAGACACACCGCGCGTTTCGCAATCTCTACTTTATCACGGGCATCGTGGTCGTGGTGGTGGCGGTAATGCTGGCAACCATGACAGGGCTGCTGGCGAATATCTACTTCCAACAGCGTCTGGTGGAGTTCGGCTTGCTGCAGGCGATTGGCTTCACGCGACTGGGCTTGCTCACGCGCGTCTCGCTGGAGACGATTACGGTGGTCGCGCTGGGCTGGGTATTGGGCGTGCTGAGTTCGATGGGTATCCTGATGTGGGCGAAGGTGCGCATCATGGAGCCGCGTGGGCTGTACATCGAGCCGTTCGACCCAGTCGCCTATCAGTACACACTGCCCGTGCCGCTGATGGTGCTGGCGTTTGCACTGTTCACAATTGGCTGGCGACTGCGCACATTTGACCCAGTGGCAATTGTGGAGCGTCGAATTGTGTAGCTAAAACGGTCTCCGCCACTCCAGCACCAGTCGTTGCTGGTCGCGGGGGATGCTGCGGTCGGGGCGGCGTTCGTAGTGCGTCCACTGGAAACCGAACATCAGGAAGTTCTCGGAGTCCAGTTTGCGCTCGGTGGAGAGGAAGAAGGTGTGGGCGATGGCGTTGCGCTCGCCGAATCGTTCGGAATCGACGCGGTAGCCTACGCTGTAGTTGAGATTATCTGTCTGACTCGCGTTGAGGGTCAGCCCACCGCGCCGTGTGCGTCGGTTCTGCTGGTCGTTCCATTCAATCCGATAGTCGCCCCGTAGGAAGATTCGGGGCGTCCAGCGCCACTCCATGCCCCACGCGGAAAATCCTGTGGGCTGCAACACGCTGCCCAGCACAACGTTGCCATTCGCCTGCTCTGGGTGAGTCTGGAACTCGTGCGTCACAGTGAGGCGTTCATCCAGTTTATAGGCGATGTTGTAGTGGCGTACGAGGAACAGCCTGCCATCCTGATAGGTGCGCGTTTTGTAGTGCAGGCTGTAGCGCAGCAAGGGGTGCGGAGGCGACTCGATTTGGTAATAGCGATCCACGGCACGTCCCTGTCCGGGCACATAGAGACCGACGTAGCCGCCGGCGACTTTGTGGCGCAGGGCGGTGGCTTGCGCCGTAAAGTGCTTGTTCTCCTGCTGCCAGGCACCGCGATCCGCCAGCGCGCCGTAGCGGAAATCGAACTGGAGATCCTGCAGCCCCAAGAAGTGGAACGGCTTTGCACTCTGGATGACCACCTGGCTCTGGGCGCGGGTGTTGACACGATCGACGCGCTGCTCCTGATATGCGCCGCCGATGCTGAGCACACCGAAGGCGGTTTGCGTGAGACCTGCCGACATCACGCGGTTGCCGTTTGCACCTTCTTTTGCTTGGCGGGTCTCGGAGAAGGTGAGTTTTGCGCCCTGCTTGATTTCGTACTCCAGCCCGACTTGCTGTGCGCTCTCATCGGGCGCGCCCTCGCGGTTGGCTTCCATATGGGCGAACTGCAGCTTCGTGCGCGGGTTCAGCGTGTAGGCGGTCTGGTAATGCCGATAGCGTTCGCTGGGCGCGCCGGTGGCGGTGGTGCGCCGCTCTTCCAGCGCGAGGTTCATATTGCGCACAGCGCTGCTGGTCAATCGCCAGAACTCGGTGTCCTGATAGAGCGGGTTCGCCAGTGTACCACCGATACGCCTGCGCTCCTGATACGCGTTCAGTTGCCCCCAGCCGAGTTGATATTGCAAATCGTTGCGCTCGTACTCATCCTGGTAGAGGCGTTCCAGAACCTTGCCCGATTCGTACTCGTCTTGCTGGCGTCCAAAGGTGAAGTTTTTGGCGGGCTGCCACAGGAATCGGTAGCGCTGGCGACGATTGTTGATGTTTTCCAGCGGGTTGCTCGCACCGAATCCGAACAGCTCCAGTTGCAGTGTTTGGGTAGGGCGTAGGCGAAGCGTCCAGTCGTGCTGGCTGTAGCCGCGCAGTTGGGCGAAGAAATCGCGCTCGGCGTCCGCTAAATCGTGCGCCCGCGCAAAGTCGGAGTCAACCTGACGCTGATGGTAGTGGAGTTCGACCATCGGGTACAGGAGGCGCAGGCTGGTGCGTTGCAGTCCCGCGCCGATTTCACGCACGCGCATTTGCGAGACTGCTATCCCGAACTGTTTGCCTGTAATCGCGGCGTCCCAGTCGTAGCGGTGGATACCCTGCTCGTTGTGGAACAGCATTTGCTCGATTCGGGTCAGGTCACGCAGGCGTCCGAAGGCAGGGGCGATGTTGCGCTCGTGCATACGCAGTTGCAGGGTCGGAGTGCGCAATTGCCACTGCATGCCTCGTAGGTCGCCTTCACCTGCACGGTTGGCTGTCTCATAGCGGCGCATTTGTAGGCTGACGTCTTTAGCGGGCTTGATTTCCACGCGCTGCAGGGTGCGTTCCAGCCCCTGCTCACGCATCAACAGGGGCAGGTCATGGTCGGGGTTGAACGGCGCGGCGTTAGCGGTATCGTGGAACTGGCGCACCTCCTCCACGAGCTGCTGTTGTTCCTGCGGGGCGAGGTTGGGCAGCCTGCCGAACTCGGGCGAGACGGCGCGATGGGTATGCTCCACCACGATGGTGGGCGTCTCGACACGGATGCTCTCGCGCTCCAGTTTGCCTGTGGGCGAGTGGATGTTCTGCTCCGATGCGGCGAGCTTGAGATGGGGCTGAGCAATCTCCACCTGCGTCTGGTCGCGGCTCATGCCCGCTTCACGCGCGAGTTGTCCCTTATCGCCTTCCGCAATATCGCCGAAGCGGGTGAACCCCTCGCCCACGCGCTGTTGCAGCCGTGAGGCTTTCAGCCACGGCGTCTCCAGTGCGTACACATCGCGTTCCAAGCGGGCATTGCCCTGTTTCAGGAGCAACTGGTCGAACTTCAGCGTGCTGTTGGGGGCGAGTTGCAGGCTGGAGGCGAGCTGCTCGCGCACGAGTCCGCGCTCGCGCTCCCAGTCACCTTTCTGCTGATCGCCCAAATCTTTGTATCGCTTGAAATCAGCAGAGGCTTCGCGCCGTGTCCAGTTTAGGTTCAGCCAGTTGCTGGTGAACTGCCAGCCCTCTTGCTCGATCGCACCCTTATCGTCCTGAATGCGCCGCTGCGACTGTTGCAGCGACGCGCCGCTTATGTTCAGCCCGAGGGTGTAGTCAAAGCGTTTGATACCACGCTCGCGCTCCCACGCGGCGATTTGGTTCGCATCCAGCCCGCTCTGCATGCCGAGCATTTTCTGTGCGGAGAAACCCCTACCGATGTCCTGATAGTTCGCGCGGAGCTGGAGTGCGCCCGCGTTCATCTGGAATTGCTGCACGATGAACTGCGCGGTCTCGGAAGGTGCGATTTGGGCGCGTTGTGCGTTGGGGGCGTTCGGCGCGGCGTAAGTGTTGATGGCTTCGCGCGAACCGACAAAGAAGTAGCCCTGTAGGCTGCCCCCGCCGCCAAAGCGCAGCGCGTTCTGCATGCCATACGCACTCAGGCGATAGCTCGCGCCGTCTTTGGTGGTCTCCGTGATGCCCGGCATATAGAGTGCGCTAAGGCTACCGCCCTGCCCAAAAGAGAGTGAGAGAATCGGCAGTGCGCCCACGATGCTCTCGCGCTTACCTTGTGGATCGTACCGATAGGAGACCTGTACGCTGGAGATGCGGCGCACGGGATGTGCGAACGCAAGGTTGCCTGAAGCATAGTCAATCCAGTAGTCCATGTCGCGCTGCAGACGTTTGCCGTCCAAATAGACCGTTTCGGAATAGGGAATGATGGGCGCGTAGCGGGTCATGTAGCCACCGCGTGTGCCGTTGCCGGGCATCATGTCCGAAGTCGCCTGACCGATGGTAGTGGAGGCAGTTGGCGTGGTGGGTTTCGCCGCGCTGTTGAGGTCGAGCAGCGGCACGGAAGGCTCTTGCGCCGAGACGCTCAGCACAAGTCCCAGCAGCCCTATCCACGCGCAGCGTTTCATAGTAGCCCTTTATTTCAAATCAACGGTCACAATCGGCACGAAGAATCGGCGCTGGTTCGGGTCGCGTTGTTGCGCGCCGGCAATTCGGCTGCGGTCTTCCTCACGCAGTTGTTGATTCAGTCGTTGGAGCCAAGTGGCTAAATCTTGAGTAGCAGTCGCGGTTGCGGGGTGCGTCGGGGCTTGAATGGCAATCTGTTCGGGCGCGGCGGGGCTGGGTTCGTTCGCCTCAGGAATGGCGGTGACAATCGCGGGTGCGGGTGTCGGCGCGACGGGGGTGTAGCGCGGCGTTGTATCAGTCATAATCACGACTGACGGCGCAGGGTCGGGCGTGCTGGGCATGGGGCTGAGGCGCGTGTTCGGAATCCAGCGTGGCGTGGGCGCGGCGGTGCGGTAGTTCGGGGACGACTGCAACACAATCACAAGCGGTGCACTGGGCAAAGGCTCTGTAGCTGCGTTGTTCACAGACGCAGCGGCAGTAAGCGTCTCCTGCACATGCGGAACCGGAATAGTCGCCACCGCCTCTTGCGTCGGTTGCGGGCGAGGTAGGGTCATCCAGCTGAGCAACAGTCCCACGCCTAATGTAGGGGCTAACACGCGCCAACTCGGAATCAATCGCTTTGCGAGACTGGGACGGTTCGTGGTGGACGCCAGGATCCGCTCACGCAAGTAGGCAGGGGGCAACTCACGTGGCAACCAGCGCACGGTCTGACCTACCGATTGCCACAACGCAACTGTTGTACGGCATGATTCGCAGCGCGATAAGTGCGCCACAACCGCGTTCTCATCGAACGGGTTCAGCACCCCGTCTACATAAAGACTCAGCTTCTCCTCCCATTCGGGGCAGTGTAGTGTTTTGCCCATCGATGCGCCTCTACTCTTTTAGACGGCGTTGCGGTGTAATTGTACCACCTGATGAGCAAAATTCGCATCCCTACGCCGCCTGTTTTTGGGATTGCGCAATCGGAATCCGCAATATAAACTCCGCGCCGCATTCTGAATCGCCCAGCAGTAGCGCGCCGCCGTGCTTTTGGGCAATCTCCAGCGAGATGGCAAGCCCCAGTCCTGTGCCCTTGTTCGGGTCTTTGGTGGTAAAGAACGGGTCAAAAATCTGCTGGCGAATGTCTGGAGGTACACCAGGTCCGTTGTCGCGCACGCATAGCTCGGCGTAGATATGCCTGCCATCGTCGTGCAGGCGTGTTTGGAGGGTGATTTGCCCGTTTTCGCGCCCTTCCAGCGCGTCGCGGGCGTTGGTGAGCAGGTTAATCACTATTTGCTCCAGCGAGTTCGCCTCGCCGAGCACGCTGGGTAGGGTAGGCTCGTACTCTTCAATTAGCTCGATTCCGCGCTGGCGGAGTTGCTCGCGTAGCAGAATCAGGGCGTTCATACCAACCTCGTTCAGGCTCACAGGTTCGAACTCTTCACGGGGCTTGCGCGAGAAGGCGCGCAGATGCTGGATAATCTGGCTCATGCGCACCGTTTGGCGATGAATGATTTGCAAATCTTCGCGCAGTTGGCTAATCAGTTGCGGGGTGAGCGTGGGATCGAGTGTCTCAAGATTTTGCTGTGCGATAGCGCGGATAATGGCGAGCGGCTGATTCAGTTCGTGTGCCACACCCGATGCGAGCGTGCCCAGCGAGGCGAGCTTGCTGGACTGAATGAGCTGCGCTTCGGCTTTCTGCACGGCGTCGACCATGTGGTTGAACGAGTCGGCGAGGTCGTCTAAGTCGGGGCAGCCGCGTTCGGGCAGTTCCACGCGCCGATTGAGGTTGCCTGCTGCAATCTCGTGGGTCGCTTTGACCAGAATGCGCAGCGGGCGTACCAGCGTGCGATGCAGGAATAGCGCCCCTACAATCAGGAACGCGGAGACGCATAGCAACGCCAACATAAACGAGTCGCGAATCTGGGTGTTGATGCGGCTGCGCATTTCAGCAGCGACCTCACCGAGTTGCGTCTGGGCGCGGCGCGAGGCTTCCGCAAGGCGTGTTGTCAAGCCATGTCCCAACTCCATCTGGGTTTGCGCAAATGATTCGTCGATGGTGCGGGCAATCGCGTTCTGCTGTGCTTTCGTAAGCGTGTTGAGCGACTCAACGGAGCGTTCCAGCGATCGACGTTCGGCTTGCTGGATTCGCTCTTGCATGCGGGCTTTTTGACGCAGAGCCTGCTGACGAAACTGTTGCTGCGCCACCTGATTGGCTTGGGCAAGCGCGAGGTTGGTTTGCTCCTGCTGCGCGGCGAAGGTTTGCTCCAGCGACTGTTGCAGCGCGGCGACTAACTGGAAAGCCTCCTGAGCGGGCTGGGCAACGATCAGCGCAGCATTCAAACGGGGGATGGGCGCAACCGCAATTAGCCATTCATCGGTATTATATTCGCTCAGCATACTACGCGGTTGGCGCACTTCACGCAGTAGCTGCTGGAGTCGCTCATCTATCTGCCCCACGCGCGTTGCGTCCGTGTGCGCCAAGATTAGCCCGTCTTTTTGAGCAAGGAGTGTAAAGCCACGCTCGCCCACACGGAGAGTGCGCGCAAGTAAGTTCAGCTCGTCAGGGCTAATCAGCGCGAAGACCACACCCTTGAACTGCGCGCCCATCTGACGGATGGGAGTCATCATCGGGATCAGGGGGCGTAGGCGTCCTTCCACGCGGTACAGGCGCGCCTCGCCCCACACGGTCTCCTGCGAGTCTTGAATTCGCTCCCACAGGGCACGCTGCTCGGCGTATATCTGTTCATGGTCATCTAACGAATCGCCGATTTCCAAATGGGGTTTGCCCGAGGAGTCCAGCAAGCTAATCTGTAAGTAGGCTGGTTCACGGTCTTGCAACGCCTGCAGAATCCAACGGCTCTGCTGCGTATCGCCCCCCTGAATGGCGGGCTGCTGGGCAATCAGCGTGAGCTGCGCCGCGTAGTTGCGCAGCAGGCTCTCCACCTGACGCGAAATTTGGAGCGATAGATGGGTCATGTGCTGCGTGACAATCTCCTGAAGCGCGTTGCGTGTGGCTATTGCTGTGGTGTGTTGCAATTTCGCCAACGCTTGAGTGTTTGCCTCAGTCTGACGCGCCTCTAATTGTTGGATGGTCGCGTCGAGGTTTTGTAGGGTCGCCTGCTCGGTCTCACGCAGCGCCTCCCGCGTGGCGTTCTGCAAATCGGCGACGGTCTCGCGCAGCAGTGTTGCCTGCTCGGCTTGGATGTGCCCGCGCTGGCGCATCAGTTGCTGGGTTGTGCGCTGGCGCATCTGCTTGCGGGAGTCGGTCAGTACGTTCTCTACGCTTTGCTCAACGGCGGTTTGGTAACGGCGCATCTCCTGCAAAGTGCCCACCTGGAATTGCTGCGCGGAGTTGTCCACCTGACTGTTCAAGTAGAGAAACAGCACCCCGCCCGACAGCATCACGGGCAGCAACGCCATCAGCGCGTAGAACACAAGAAGCCGTTCGCGTAAGCCCAAGCGTCTCATTCGAATACCTTCTCTGCCAGATTGAGTAACATAGGCGGGATTTCCAGGTTCAGCTCGCGCGCCGTCTTGCGGTTGTAATAGGCGAGCAAGCGGCGCGGAGTGAGTAAAGGCATCTCTTCGGGACGCTCGCCATTCAAGATACGCACGGCAAGTTCGGCGGCGAGCGCGCCCTGTTCCGCCATGTCGACCCCGATGCCCAAAAGCGCACCGCGCCGCACGAAACTCTCAGCAAATGCCAGCAACGGGATTTTGTGCGTCTGCGCCCAGTTCAGAATCTGCTGGAACGCTTCGGGGACGGCACACACTGGGTCGGGGATGAGCCAAAGGGCATCTACTTCGCCCTGTAGGGCAGCGAGCGCGTTGGGCACTTGCGCAGCTGATTCGGCATGGGCTTCTACCAGTGTGAGTCCCAACCGTGCTGCATCCTCGCGCGCCTGGGCGACCATCTGCTGGAACACGGGTTCTTTGGGGTTGTAAATGACGCCCACATGCCTGACGGTTGGTGCGGTGTCCAGCAAAGCACGCAGTTGGCGATGAGGACGCACGGCAAGCGCCACACCTGCGAAGCGACCGCCGCTGCGCTCCGCACTCCCAATCAAGCTCAGCCCCACAGGGTCAATCACCATCGTGAATACGACAGGGATTTGCTGACTGGGGGGTAGCTTCTCGTAGTACGCCTTCAACAGTTGCACGGCGTCGGTACCAACCGCTACGATTACTTTCGGCTTACGCTCTAAGATACGGCGAGGCAGCTCCGCGTCGCTGCGGTCGCCTCTAAGCGCGAAGGTGAGCGTCTGCGCTGCGACGCCTTGCTTTTCAAGTTCCTGATGGAATCGGTTCACGGCGTCGGTGTAGAAACCACCCTCACGAGTCTGCAGAATCGCCACATCCACGCCCTGCCCGTGCAGCAGCGCGCTTATGACGCCCCACAGCCCCAGCACACCCCCCGTTCGTTTCACGGCTATTTACCAATCTTGCTGATAGCTCATCCAAACGCTACGCCTACCGCCCGGCACCCAACGCGCCATTTCAGTGCGCACATTGAACAGATTATCGATGCGCAGGTTCAGGCGGCTGCGAGAGTCGATACGATAGACAAAGTTCAGATAGGTGTTCCAAGCATTGGCGTTGGTGAAGCCTTGCCCGACGGCAGGGTAATTGAAGGTGAGTTGTCCACTTAGTCCACGCTCCTGATAGTAAGCAAGACGTATTACAGCGCGGTCGCGAGCGGGCTTGTAATCCTCTTCCACGCCGCCGGTGTAGCGCACATACATGTAACTTGCGCCCAGTGTCCACGCCGACGAGAGTTTGAATACAGCATCCGCGGTATAACCCCAGATACGGAAGTCGTACAGGTTTTGATATCGTCGGAGCGGCTGGTTTGGATCGGGTGGGAAAACGGAAACCGCATCACCTATATCAGCAGAGAAGTAAGATACATCGAGCTGCCAGCGTGGATGGAGGAACTTGTAGCCAAGTTCGACACTGACGGTGGTTTCAGGGCGCAAGTTGGAATCGCCTTCGATGCTGAGCGGGAAGGCGTTGTTGCCAGGCGCAGGCATCCACACATAGTATTGCTGAAGATACATCTCCACGAAGCTGGGTGCGCGGAAGGCGCGCCCCAGCGAGGCACGGAAGCGATGCTGTTCGTCAGCGATGTAGGTGAAGCCTGCGCGGGGGCTGAACTGGTTGCCGTAAAGCGAATGGGCGTCGTAGCGTGCACCTAAGATGGGACGCCACCGCCCCAGTTGCCACTCTGCTTGAGCGTAGAGGGCAAAATTGTTCGCGCTGTGGCTGCCCGCCAAATGCACTGCACTACTGGCACGCATCCTACGGTAATCTGCGCCCGCAATCAACTGCGCGTTGGGCAGTTGCCACTGATAGTAGGTCTCGGCAGCGATCAAGCTTTGATGCCAAGTCATCCGGGAGCGCGGGGCATTCGGTATAATCGGCGGCTGAGCCTGCACTTTGTTGAAAATCAGCTCGCCGTTTAGCCCGTATAATCGACTGGTCTGGGTGAACTTGCCGAAATCGCGCGTAAACTCTGCCTGCCAGTAGTGCGTGCGCCAGTGGCTGCGGTCATTCGGTGTGGGCAGTGAGAAATAGCGGAGTCCAACCTGTCCCCGAACCATATCGGCGTAGAGGTAGTTCACGCGCCACTGCCCGCGTTCAGGGGCGCCTTGCGAGAATGCGAACCGCGCTGTGCGCACTGTGGAATCGTTGTTCTGCACGCGGTCGCTGCCGGGGTCGCGCCAGAACGAACTTTGCACGCTGAGGCGCGTGCGGCTGTTGGGGTCGCTCATCCAGCGGAGCGAGGCGTTATAGCCCCCGCGCCCTGCATACCCGTTCCAGAACGACGGACGCCCCGTATCGCCTTGCTGCGTGATGATATTCACCACGCCTGCAAAAGCGTTCGGTCCGTACATCGCTGAGCCTGGACCAAAAGCGATCTCGATACGCTCCACATCGTGCGTGCTAAGGCTCATCGCAGGGAAGTTGCCCAGTAGCACATCGTTGAGGGGTTGTCCATCCAGTAAAAACAGCATCCGCTCGTTGAACTCCGATGCGCTGTATGCGCCGCGCATGCTCAAGAACCGATGCTGCGACGACTCCTGCCCCTCAAAATCCACCACCATACGCTCCAGCAGTTCCTGAATGGTTTGTGCGCCGCTGAGCTCGATTTCGCGGCGGGTTAGCACGCGCACGGTCGTGAATGATTCGGTGATGGAGCGTTCCGTGCGCGTAGCAGTCTTAACCACCTCCTGCGGATCAGCGAAAAGCCACTCGGCGGTCTCGGAGGTGCGCTGGGCGTAGCCCGAAGCTAACATCCAACCAACGCCTGCCCATAGAAGCAATAGACGAATTTGCATCATCTCACCTCGTGATTAGGAATGTTTCGGCTTGATGGAGCGCGCGGCGCGCCTCGTGGAGTTCGAATGGTTTCGCAAGCAGGGCGATTGCCTCCGCGCCGACGTCGCTCTCCAGGAATAAATCGGGGTAGCTATCCATCACAATAATCGGAATGCGCTTGCCCATCGTGCGTACCGCGCGCACGAGGTCGATCCCACTTAGACGCGGCATGTGCACATCGGTAAACAGCACATCGTAATCGTGCGTGCCGAGTAGTTCCAGCGCGTCTGCACCGTTCGTCGCCACCTGCACGATGTGCCCGTCGTCTTCAAAGGTCTGCGACAGCAGTAATTGCACCATCGGCTCGTCGTCTACCACCAAGATACGCATTCCATGCGGATTTTCGGCAGGGGCAGGAAAAAATTACAGATGCGGCTCTTGAATACACTCTCAAGTGGTGGAGGAAATGTCGTCGGTACAGTTTGCATGTGCTATGGACTACTTGATTGCAGGCGTCGCCCTCGCGAACGAGGCGGTTCTGGTCACGCGCAACCTCGCAGAGTTTTTGCGAGTCCCCGACCTAACCTGCGAAGACTGGTTCTGACCTTACACTCATTCCCCTGCAATCCCCACGATTGTCCAGCCTGCGACGGGGTCAACAACTTTGAATCGCACGGCGCGGACAGGCTTTTCGAATTGAGGGTTGTTCCACTTGAGCAGTCGCAAGGTCGCACGGTTGCCCGAGCTGTCGCGCGCTCGCCACAGAGGTAGTCCTTCCAGCGCGTACATCGGGTCGTTCCACGCGCGCAGGTGCAAGCCGTAAATCACGGGTTGCTCCGCTTGGGTTCCGTCGGCGTATTCAATCATGATGCGCCCGACCTCTTTGCCCCCTTCGGTTTGCCAGCCTGTGGTGTGCAACAGATATAGCGTGCGCACCGGGCGGTCAAGCACAAGGGTCGCCTCATGGGGCAGCTCGCTGGGCGCAAGGTAACTGGCGAGCATTAGTCCGCGTGCGCCTTTCAGCAAAAACCGATGTCCGCTGAACCGTTCCTCATCCGACGGCAGCTGCGTAAAGAGCGGACTGAACTCCGTGAGGTTGGAGTTATAAACACGCGACAGGTTCACCACGAAACCCGCCCGCGCCTGCAGCGAAATCGGCTCGCGAAAGTATCGATCGATGAATAGCCGCTCGAAGTCGTGGGGCAACTCTTCGGGCATAGGCAGATCGGTATCCCATGCATACGCGCCTGCGAGCAGATAGGCGACAAACTGACGCAGCTCTAACCCCTGCAGCGTCCGCTCATTCAGGCTGTAGCCCGCCCAGGTGCTTTGCAGCAGCCCCGCGATGCGCCGCTGGCGGGCGGCTTTGGCGAATGTGGCGATATTGCGCGGGTTGTACCATGTGGTGGCGATAATCTCACCGAAGCCCGCGTTTTGCAAAATCGGCAGGCTGATGTAGCGGTCGGGTTCGGCGGGCGTGTAGTGCCAGTCGCAGATAACTAGATCTTTCAGTTTACTAAGTCGTTCGCGTGTGAATTGCGCTTCTGCTTGGCTCTTGGCGTGTGCGCCGCCGTCGTTCGCCTCGCCGGGCGCAAGCAGCACGTCGCCCCACATCAGGACTTTCTCGACCCCGCGCTGCTTGAGTTCACCGTAGACCCATTCGGTATGCTCCGTGAATAGCTCAGCGACGGTTGCGCCAACGCTTTCAGGGCGGTTCGGAAATCGCCCGCGCAAGGTTACCTCATCCAATCCCGCGTGGAAGTGACGAGGCTGGAACACCTCGAAGACCTCATCATAGAGGCGTTGGAGGAACGGGCGTGTGGCGGGGTTGCGTGGGGCAATCGCCCACGGCGTGTCGGGGTCTTCCGCCAGTTGTTTATTGGCGTCGTTGCGGAACGCCCAGTACATATGCCCCAACGACTGAATCAGCGGTATCGGTTCGAGTAGGTTTCGGCGGGAAGCTTGTACCGTTTCCCGAAGTAAATCCTTGGGCGCGGAGATGTCCACCCAAGCGTCACGAATGGTCTCCCACTGCCCGTAGCCGCACTCGATGACAAGATGGTTGAACTTTGCGTGGGCGATAACATTCTCAATCATACGAGGCAGGAAGCCTGCCTGAGTGCTGCCGAATAGATGTACGCCGCGCCACTTGAGGTGAGGGTAGTCGATGATACGCACAGGCGAGACTTGCAACGCGCCGAGCGTCGGTTGCAGCAGTTGCATCAGTGTCTGCACGCCGTGAAACGCACCGTCGAGCTGGCGTCCCACAACTCGGATGCCGCTGGAGTTCACCTCCAGATAGTACGCGCCTTGCTGGTCGGGCACAGGGTGCTGGCGTTGGAGGGTAGGGCTGCCCCCGATGAAAACCGCTCCTACCTCTGGCTGGCCTGTGCGCAGGGTTGTGCTAATTCCGTACCGTTGTAACTCGCGTGCAAGCGCGTCGGCGGCAGGGCGATACTCAACGGCTTCGATAATCATCAGCGCAGCTCGCTCCGCAGGCAGGCGAAACGGTTCACCCGCATCACGCCAGAGGATTTTGGGGGGTGGAATCAGCTCAGGCTCGCGCAACTGGGGCGACCAGCGATCAGGCACAGCCTGTACTGACGCCTCTATGCTAAGTGGTGCGCCTTGACCTGGAAGCGGCTTCGGTTGCAGAAGCAGCTGAAAGGCTAACTGCACACGCTCGCGCTGTTTCAGCTCCCTTCTTAGCACGCCAGTCCAGAGCGTGGGCGTTTCACGCGACCACCAGTGGTTGCCGTTCCTGCCATCTAAAATATGAAAGTTTTGACCAGAAATCTCTATATTAGCGATGCGACTCTGTAGGGCGAAGCGTGTACCCCGAAAGAGTGTGTCGCCCTCGCCTGTGCGCGACTCACGGGCTAACGTGTTGGTTGCCAATTCACCCTCGCCTGAAAGGGTTGCGCCCAGCAGATAGTCGGCGTTCCACAACCCGATACACCATTCCACGATAGCGGCTTGCTCACTGTGCCATTCGACGGTGAGCGTCCACTCCAGCCTATCGGGGGCGACTTTACGCAAAGTTTCGGTCATCGTGCCTAACTCAGCAGGCACGGCGTGGCGCAAAGTGATTGTGTCGCCCTGCAGTTGGGGCGTGGGGGGTGTGCCCTGCGTGCTATAGTAACCCTTGCTCCAGTCGGGCGCGGCGAGTTGCACCCAACTGCCTCGACTGAGCAGCACGCCACTAATGCGCAACTGCACGCCGTCGCCGCCGCGTGGACGCGCTTCCCAACCGTCGCCTGTAAGAACTGGGGAGTGCGCGTCGGCTGCCGCTGCGGAACTTGCTATGAGAATCACCCACATAAACCTCTGCAGGAGCGGTTTCCAACCGCGTTTGTTATACGCTTGCATCGACCTACGAATTCGCTTGGAGGTGCAATAATCCTTTTCATCCAAATCGATATCGCTTCAGTTAGAACACAACTGCCCCGCAAACACATTCAGCCGTCGTATGGTCTCTTGTATATCGGCTTCGGTTGCGCGGGGATTCAGCGTACACATCCGCAGTGCGACGCGCCCGCGCAGTATCGTGGAGCTGACCATCGCGTAGGCGTCTTCAATCATCGCATCTACCAGCGCGCGGTTCAGGGCATCGGTCTGTTCAGGAGCGAGGTTGGGCGGCTCATAGCGGAACGCGAGAATGCCCATCGTGGCAGGCGAGACGATACGCCAATTGGGTAGTTGACGCAGTTCGTGTTCTGCGAGTTGGGCGAGGCGCAGGTTATGCTCCATCGCCGCTCGGAACGCCTCCACGCCATGCGTTTTGAGCGACATCCAGAGCTTGAGCGCGCGGAAGTTGCGCGAGAGTTCCACGCCGTAGTCGCATAAATCGACACCCATCGTACCACGCTCTTTATCTTGCAGGTAAGGGGGCAAGATGCGGAATGCCTCGCGCAGCTGTTCGAACTCGCGCACGAGGACGCAACCCGCCATCATCGGTTGATAGAGCCACTTGTGCGGGTCAACGGCAAGCGAGTGCAGGCGGTGGATACCTTGCAGCCGCTGTTTGCCTTCCTCCGTGAGAATCGCCGCTGCACCGTAGGCTCCGTCGGCGTGTAGCCACAGTCCCTCACGCTCGCATAAATCCGCCAGTGCGTTCAGGGGGTCTACCGCGCCTGTGTTCGTTGTGCCCGCGTTCGCCACCACACAAAACGGTAGCCAGCCAGCCTCGCGGTCGCACTGAATCTGAGTCTCTAACGCGCTTAGCGGCATCTGAAAGTTCTCGTCGGCGGGCAGGATGCAGATTTGCTCCTCACGTAGCCCCAAAATGCGCCATGCACGCATGATGCAGGAATGGGTCTGGTCAGAGTGGTACACCCTGCCGCGCGTGAGGGCTTCGGGGTATTGCTGACGCGCTGCCGCCAAGCATACAAGGTTCGCTACCGAGCCACCACTCACAAACAGCCCGCCCGCACTTTCAGGCATCCCGAGCCAGTCGCACAGCCACCGTATCACTGTGCATTCCACCTGAGTCGCACCTGCGCCTACCATCCACGTGCCCACGAAGATATTCATTCCCGAGGCGAGAAAGTCCGCCAACGCGCCCACATAATCGTTTGGCGCGGGCACAAACGCGAAATAGCGCGGGTGGTCTACCTTGATGATATTCGGCAGCACTTTGTATAAGAATTCATCTAAAACTTGCTCAAAGGGTTGAGGGCTACTTGGCGTCGGTTCGTTCAGCAAGCGTTCCAACTCGGTTCTGTCCGCGCGTTTGCCGATTGGGCGTTCGGGCAAGGTTTGCCAGTAGTCTACCAGCATGTCTACCACGCGGTAGCCCATCTGACGCATCGTTTCAGGGTCAGGATACTCCAGCATGCTCCGAATTGTACCAAGTGTATAGGTGTCTATCAACCCTGACCTTCCAGTAGGTTAAAATTCCGTGAATTTCGGGGCAAATTGCTCGTCTACCTCTTGACAAACTCGGAAAAACGCCTTACAATTAAGGGCGTCCCGCAAAACGAGGCGGGCAATCAAGGAGGATAGTATGGTACGACGAGGCTTTGCACTCGCACTGAGCGCGCTGCTTGTCGCGCCTGCTGTTGTCGTTTATGCGCAAAAGGACGACCTGTCTAATCGCGACGACTCCAAAATCGTCTTGCACGAGAAAGGAGTCAATGACCTAGGTCTCACTTGGGAACTTCGTCCCCGCACGCCGATTAAGTTCACCCCGTTTGAGATGATCGACCCTGCCACAGGTAAGCCAGTGAAGCCTGAGGCTTTAATTGAAGTCAACGGCGTCAAGGTAAAGGCAGGGGACTACTACCGTCAACTGAACGCGATGGAACAGTGGCTGAACGACCACGGCTACTCGCTGCGCACGGACACGGTGTTCGAGTACTACTCGCCGAAGCTGGAGGCAGAGATTGCCGAATCTGAGAAGCGCCTGCGCGAGTTGGAGGCGCAGATGCCTCTTTCGGGTGAGCCGTTGGAAGCGAACGGTATCGGCGACTTTATGCCAGCAGCGTGTCAAGGCGATGGTCGCTCGTTCGATACGGGCTGGTTTGGCAACTCGATTTTCGGGGCGCGCTTTTATGGCTCTGGCAGCTATCAGGTATGTTACCCGTTCCCCCTCTCGGCGACAGTGAACGGGCAGGCAGTGCTGCAGGGGCGCGTGGGCGGCTCGGAGCGCAACGTGGCGGAAGCGTCCGCTTCGGCTTCGGCGTCGACGAACGACCTGCAGAATCTGAACTACAGCTTCAATGTGAGTGTACGCGTGCTGGGCAATCAGGTCTGGGGACCCAGCGGTTCGGGCAGTATTCCGCTCCGCTATGCGAACAGCTGGGATTGGCGAATCGCCTCAATTGACTGGCGCAGTCCTACCATCCCGCTCGGCTGTGTGAATGTGCTGGGTATTAACATCTGCCTGAATGGTCGCGCTGGCGTAGCTGGGCAGCTCAACCTCGCAGCGTCTGTGGATCTGCAAGTGCTGGGTCAGCAAGCCACCGCGCGTCCGTATGGCTTCCTGAATGGCTTTGCTGAAGCGTGGATTGGCGCAAATGCAGGGATTGCGCGCGCGGAAGCAGGCGTACGCGGAAACATCACATTCCTGAACGGCAGCCTCACAGGCACAGCGGTGGGTAACTTCTCACTGCGTGGGCAGAATGGACAGACCTGCATCGATTATAACTTCAACGCGCGTCTAACAGCCAATCTCACGGCGCTGAGTGGCAATGTGCAGGCGTACGCACGCGGCTGTATCTGGTTTTTCGGCTGGCGCTGCGCAGAGGGTACCATCACCCTGTTCTCGTGGAACGGTATCAGCTGGAACCAAGACCTAGGCAACTGGTCACGTGCGTTCACGCTGGGCTGTTTCTGAGCATCCACTCTTCCTCGCCCCGTATGGGGCGAGGAAGTTATCAAAGTCTAGCGAAATACACACCTCGCTTCACTTGGAATAACAGTTAGCCAGTGTACAGGCAGTTGTTGTCACTTCGAGTAAGCCTGAGCAATCCATTCGCTAACAGTTTCACGGGGAGGACACTTGAGACGATGCACCGTCTTATAACGCTACTGATCCTATGGCAGGCGATTATCGCCCATGCCAACGAGGTACTCCAGTATAAAGTTGCAGGCGAATCGACCTCTCGCGTTTGGTTGGGTGCGCTACAACGCGCTGCGGGGGAACCGAACGCTCCCACTGATAAGCCTGATATGGCTTTGCGTCAAAGCTATGAATATACTTTAACAATCAGTCAACTCTCCCCCACGCAGTTTGAAGCCCAGTGGCGCGATTGGCGCGTCCAGACGGAACTTACGCCTGAACTCAAGCAGCTGCTGGAACAGATTACTCAACTCTCACCCGCCTACTTCCGACGCGACGCTACAGGTGCTTTAGAGTTTCATAGCACGACAGGGCAAGAGGCGTGGCAACGGCAGGCGATTGCCAGTATCCTGTACCCATTTCAGTTCGTCCGCCCCGATGTAAAGCGAACCGAATGGCGCACTGTGGAAGCGCATCCCAGCGGGCGCATCGTGTGCCGCTATCGCCTCGTGCGCCAGCAGAAGGATGGCGTGCAAGTGTATAACAAAGCCGTGGCGGAGGTGCTTCTCTCCGAAGAAGAAAAGCAAATGGGCAAAACCCACCAGATTCGTGGGCATCTGCAATATACGATTGACTCGCACGGCGTTATTCTCGCCGTGTCGGGGACACTGCGCGAGCGGGTTCAGTTTCAAGGGTTGCCCGCCTCCGAAAACGACACAAAAATCGATATCCGTTTAGAGCGTCGCACGCGCCTCCCGTCCGATAGTCTGCAAGCGAAGCGCATGCGCCTTGCGCAGCGGAAGGGCGAGTGGTTCAGCCTCTACGCGCCCCCTACCCCGGCAGAGCAGGAACAGGCGCGGGCGCAGTCGCACCTGCAGGGAACTTCGCAGGCGCAAGTGCTGGCGGAGCTCGATCGGATGCTGGAGCGAGTCGACAAGGCTGAGACCGTACCGAAGGAGGAGCAGATTGCGCTACGCCTCAAGCTCGAAGCAGGACTGATTGTGTACGGTGCCCCGTTTTTGCAGGAGTTGACCCAGCGACTGCGCCAGCGCACGCGCGATGACGACGGCTTTTGGCTCCTGATTGGCGTGCTGAGCCTAAGCGAACTGCCCGAAGCGCACGACGCATTACTGGAAACTTTCACACTGGCGACGAACGAGCCTATTCAGCGCGGATTAGCGCAGCAGTTCTCGTTCTTGCGTGCGCCGCGCCCTGCGTTCGTGGAAGCCCTCTGGAAACAGGCGCGTGCGATGCCTCATAGCGAAGTGCAACAGATACTGACTATGAGCGTCAGCAACCTTGCACGGCACATCCGCGGGCAGGCGTCTGAAACTTACCAAGCTATCAGTGCGTGGACACGCGCGCAGTTGGAGTCAGCACAAGACCCACCCAGTCAACGGTTCTGGCTTTCCGTAATGGGCAACTTGGGCGACCCGACAAGCATCCCGTTGATCGAGCAGTACGCCCGCCGTGGCGACGAGCTGACGCGCCTGAGCGCTATCGATGCGCTGAGCCAACAGCCCGCCCAAGAAGCCCTCCCACTGCTGGAGCGGCTGTACCCGATAGAGCCATCGGTCGTCGTGCGCGAGAAGATGGTGCAACTGCTGCCCAGCTGGTGGCGTGAGCCAGCCGTGCGCCGCCTCTTAGAGCAGGCAGCATTCAACGACCCCAGCCCCCGCGTGCGCAAAGCGTGCGTTCAGGGTTTAGGCTCGCTTGCAGCCAACGATAAAGACGCCCTGCAACTGCTGGTCAAAATCGCCGAGACCAACTCCGATGCTTCTGTTCGGCGCGAGGCGATGATTGCCCTCGCCGCACTGCACGCGTCGGGTGTTCAGGTACCGAATGTGAAAGCCACGCCCTGAACAGGTACACTCTATCGGAGGCTGTGCGTATGAGTATCCGAATCGAGCGAGACGCTTTAGGAGAGCGTGAACTGCCTGCCGATGTGTATTGGGGCTTACAAACCCTGCGGGCGCAAGAGAATTTCCCAATCAGCGGCATCACCGAACCCCCGCTGATGATTGAAGCCTATGTGCTGCTCAAAAAGGCGGCGGCGCAGGCAAATACAGAGCTTGGATTGCTCCCCGAGAACATCGGGCGCGCCCTTGTGCAAGCCGCCGACGAGATTTTGCAAGGTAGCCTGCGCGACCAGTTCCCGACCGACATCTTCCATCAGGGCGCAGGTACGTCGTTCCATATGAATGTGAACGAGGTGCTGGCGAACCGCGCGATTGAGATTCTGGGTGGGCAGAAGGGGGATTACAAAATGGTGAACCCGAACGACCACCCGAACTTCGGGCAGTCGACCAACGACACTTTCCCGACAGCGATGCGGATTGCCACGCGCCTCGCCCTGCGCGACCTATTCCCCGCGCTGGACGCCTTGACCGACGCCTTTGCGCAGAAAGGTAAAGCGTTCGATCACGTGCTGAAGTCGGGGCGCACGCACTTACAAGACGCTGTGCCGATACGCTTAGGGCAGGAGTTTACGGCGTATGCGGCGACGCTGCGCAAGTGTCGGCGCGTGCTGGAGTTCGCCACCGAAGCCGTGGAAGAACTTGGCATCGGCGGCAGCGCAGTCGGCACGGGGTTGAACACGCATCCTCAGTATCGGTTCCGCGTGGTGGAGCTGCTGCGCGAATGGACGGGCATCCCCTTCCGTCCCGCCGACGATATGCGCGAGGCGATGCAGAGCCAGATGCCCATCCAGCTCGTCGGCTCAGCGTTGCGCACGCTTGCGCTGGAGCTGACCCGCATCGTGAATGACCTGCGCCTGCTCTCGTCGGGACCGCTCACGGGCTTTGCCGAGATTACCCTGCCTGCCGTACAGCCTGGCAGCAGCATTATGCCCGGCAAAGTGAACCCCAGCATCCCCGAAATGGCGAACATGGTCTGTTTCCAGGTTATCGGCAACGCGACCGCAATTGACTACGCGGTGCAGGCGGGACAGCTGGAACTGAACGTGATGATGCCGATGATGGCGTACAACGCGGTGTTCTCCACGCAGATTATGACCAACATGATGCGTCAGATGGACGAGCGCTGTGTGCGGGGCATTATCGCCAACGAGGAGAAGTGCCGCTGGTACGCTGAGACCAGTCCCAGCCTTGCGACTGCACTGAATGCCTATGTGGGCTACGCAACCGCAGCGGAGGTGGTGAAGCAGTCCCTGCGCGAAGGACGTTCGGTTATCGATATCGTGCGTGAGCGGAATCTGCTGACTGAAGAACAGATTAAGGAGGTGTTTGACCCATTCAAGATGACTGAGCCGGGAATACCAGGCAAGGTGTGAAAAGCTTTCAAGAGGACTCCTTAGACGCTCGGAATGACAAAAGCGGTTTGCTGAAAACTTGTCATTCCGAGCGCTGCAAGGAACTCAGGCGGCTCCTGTAAACGGAGCCGCCATTAGTGCCTATGTTAGGCTTTGCTTCGTCGTCGCGCCAGCAGCGCAAGCAACCCGACCCCCAGCGCGGACATACTGGCGGGTTCAGGCACAGGTGTGTAGCCGAGTTCAGGTAGATTCGCCACCACTTCAGGAAGGTTGTCAAACTCGTTGGTGATGTCGAACCCTGAGTCGGGATCTGCCAGCAGGGTGAGGCGACCTTCCAAGAGAACCTTGCCTCCTGCGGGAATCACGACGTTCGTCCAAGCCAGCCCGTAGCCAGCAAAGTGGGTTCCGAAGTCGTTGAACCGCCAGCCCCAGAATGCAGGCGTGTTGCCGTAGACAAACACACCGTTGGGACGCGGTCCAAGTCCGTCAAACCCGAAGTGAACGCCCAGAATGAACTGGTTTACAATCGCATTAAGGGCGTTGTAGATGGTTATCTCGAACAACATTGCGCCAGCGACGTAAGCGTTAGCCCCTACAGCGAAGCCTCGGAAGGGGAAGAAAATCCCTGCGCGTGTGGCCCAACCAATTGGACCGTTTTGGAACAGCACATTTCCTCCAGACGCGTTGTAAGAACCGACGCCATCATTCGACGGCACATCGCGCACCCAGTAGTTCGTCCACCAGATACGCCCTGTGAACGGCGCGACCTGAGAGAGCATATTAGTCTGTGCCCCGCCGAACTGTCCTACAGGTGCAGTCGTCCAGTTTAGGAACGCAAATCCCGGCGAGCCAGTTGCCGCGGCTACAGCCGATTGGCTGACAATCTGCGGGTTCTGAGCGATTGGGTAGCCAGCTCCAGGCGTCAACATAAAGCCCTGAGGCGTATAGACAGGATTCGCCGAGTTGGGACCAACCGCGTAGACACCATGCTCTACAACAAGGTTGTGCCCAGCGCTGATAAACTGGGCGAATGCGCCCGTCAGGCTCAGGCTCGCAAACGCGACCAAAGTAGTAAGCAATCGCTTCATCATGATGGTTCTTCCTCCTGCAAGGGGAGCGTCTCAAAGTCTCCTTTCTACCCCTTGCATGGTACAAGACTCGCCAGTTTTTGAATCTGTTGCAGGTTAGGGCAAAAGCAATTTTTCGAGATTTTCGCCTTCGGCTCGGAAAGACAACAATTGTCATTCCGAGCCGAAGGTGAGTTACTCTCTCTCGGTGTCATTTAGCCCCGAACGCTTGCCATGCGCTCCAGTAGCGCGGGTGGGCGTAGCGCGGGTTCTGGCGCAGTTGTAAGCACGCGCGGCGCAGGGCGTTAGTGGGCAAATTGCCCGCTTTGTAGCTTGTATAGAAGGCTTCTGCCCACAGAGGCGCGGCCTCGTCGGGGAGTTGCCACAGCGTCGCCAGCACGGTGGGGCATCCCGCTGCGAGGAACGCCCAGTGCAGCCCTAGCGCACCATCGGTGGTGAACGCGCCGGTGCCCGTGCGACACGCCGACAACACCGCAAGGCGAGCGTTCAACCGCGTCTGCATCGCCTCATGGGCATAGAGCCACTGCGGCGCGCCGTTGCCCCAGAGTGCGAGCGCGCTGAGCATCGGCATGCGCAAATTCGGCACAGCGTGCGTGGCGAAATGTAAGATGCTCGCATCGGGCAGGTGTTGCAGAGTCGCCGAGCGTGTGGCTTGCTGGTTGAGCAAAGATTGCGTTCCGCGCCCCCAGGCGCGTGCGATGGCTTGCACTTCACGCTCCACGCCAGGCAGGGGACTGAGGCGCGCCCTTGTGTCGCCCCCCGCGCCGCGAAACTCGGAGACTGCCACAGTCAGTACACGCCTCGGCGCTAGCTTACCCCGCGTCATCGCCTCTGCCGCCGCCCACGCCGAAGCGGAGGGGCTACTGCCAATCGCCACACGCTCCAGCAAATATCGACCCTGTGAGTCGCGTAGCACTGCCCACGGTACGGCGTGTAAATCACTGTCTGGGCAGACGATCACACGTTCCACTCCGCCAAGTTGCGCCTCCAGTGGACGAATCAGCCAACCGTAAAGCCGTTGCGCATCGGCATGCACGGTCTCCAGCGGGGCTTCGCGTTCGATGTTGCCGAGCAGGTTGCGTATCGTACCGCGCACAGTCTCCTCCGACACGTGCTGTATTGCGCTGCCCATCTGTACGCGCCCATTCCTGCGCCGCACCCACACGATGGTAAGCCAGTCAGGGGCGAGGGCGTACTCTACGATTAGCGTCCTGTTGTCCAAAGGGAGCTGTTCAGGAGTAAGGGGTTCAGGCTGTCGCCAGCGCAGGCGTGGGTAGCGCAAAGCGAGTTCGCGTTGGTAGTTCTGCCATTCAGCAAGACGACGCTCCGTCTCGCGGCGTAAACGACGCTGTTCAGCGGTCGTGCGGGCGCGGTTTTGCTGGGCGATGGCGTTCTCGTAGCGGGTGCGCAGCATATCCAGTCGCGCTTGCTCAGTGTGGCGGAGTTCCACATAGCGACGTGGGGCTTGCCATGCAAGCCTGAGGGCGTTGCCCTTGCCCATCTGGCATGCCTCGAACGCCCCACGCCAGTCGCCCCATCGCGCGAAGTATCCCACAATCACCGACACCTGCGGCCGAAACCGCCCTAGGTAGACGCTAACCTCTTCTACAGGCACATCGCGCATCGACTCCAACGATTGGATACGTTGCAGGCATAAGCGAAACGCGCGCTGCGCGCTGTCCTTGTTCCCCAACCGTGCCTGCACTTCTCCCCGCAGATAGGCATAGTCAATTGCCTGGATTGGGCTGCTACCCGTTTCAAGGTGAGCTGCCTGCAGAGTCTGCCACGCCTCACGCGGACGGTTCAAGTCCAGCAATGCTTGTGCCTTTACTTGACGCGCGGATGCCGCCTTCGCTTGGTTGCCCACCTGCTCATACTGCAGGATAGCGCGATGCGCGTGCGACCACGCCTCAGTGTACCGCCGTGCTTGACTGAACGCAGCCGCCATGTTGTGCAGGCAGAACGCCACTCCCTCAGCGTCCCCCAGCGCCTCGTACCGTTTCAGCGCATCCCGATAGAGTTCGAGTGCGCCGTCGATGTCTCCATCATGTTGCAGCAAAATCGCAGTGTTCAGGGTACAAGTCGTCACATCCCACTCCGCCCCTAACTGCTGAAAACGTGGCATCGCTTCGCGATAGTGTAGTCGCGCATCCTCGTATAGCCCCATTGTCCAGTACACCAATCCCGTGTTTGCGATTGTGTAAGCGATGCCCAGCGGATAGTTCGCCTGCTCGTAGTAGGTTCGCGCGTTGCGATATGCTTGCAGTGCAAGATTGTACTCGCCGCGTGCCCGACGCAGCACGCCCTCAAAGTTCCAACACTCACCGATGCCCAGCGGTTCTTGGGTTTGCTCGGCGTAGCGTCGGGCGCGTTGAATGGCAGCGACGCCCTCGTCCAGCTCGTCCTGCCGGTAGTGTAAAACCGCCTGTACAAAGCTACACTGCCCGATGAGTTTCGAATCGCTCAGTTGTTTTGCCGCTGATAGCGCGGCGCGGATGTGTGTCAACGCTCGCTTGTACTCTCCCTGCGATTGATACAGCGACGCCAGGATAAGCTCCCCAGCTGCCCGACGCGCCGACGACGCTCTGGGCAATAGGTCTTGCAGTTGCGCCATTACAGGCAGTACGCCGTTCAGGTCATACAGTGCGCTATGCATACTCAGCAGTTTGATTCGGGCGTAGCAGCGCATCTCTATGTCGCCCGTACGGTCGGCAACGACGATTAGTCCCCTCACCGCGGGCAGCAGACGACGCATCTCAGCAGGCGAGAGTCCTTGTAGCGCGTCCAGCCGTTCGCAGACCCAGTCGGGGCGTTGCCACGCGCGGTTTTGGCGCAGCAGCGGGATAGGGTCTTTCGTCCGCCCCAACGCGCTCAGCCACTCATATTGCGTTTGTGTCCAGCGGTCAGGTAGTTGCATGGTGTCCTGACGAATATTATAACCAATTCGCCGATTATGTCGCGGAGCCGTAGAGCTGTGCAAAAATTACAAGGCGTGGGGGTTGCTGAGAAGCGTCCACAGGTGAAACAGGCCCCTGGAGGGCGAGGCTCCCCCCGAGCCTTCAACTCATTCACCTTCACAACGCATCTACTACAGTCGAAGGACGGCTCGGCAGGAGCCTCGCCCTCCAGGCGCGCCCCACGCATAGGGTGGCTCGGCGAGAGCCTCGCCCTCCAACAACGACGCATCAGGCAGAACGACCAACGGCTCGGCAGGAGCCTCACCCTCCAGTGTCGGTGCGTTGGGGGCAAGTAAAACGGCTTCCTCAGGCAAGTCCTAAACAACCTCTCGCTCTCCTTCGTAGGCATTACGATGTATAATTAGCGTGGAGCAAAGATGTTGCCTGATGAATCGCGGTGTAATCTGGATGAGCTGGCGAGGCAGGTGCGCGGGAATGCCCCCCAGGCGATGGAGGCGTTGCTGACCGAGTGTCGCACCCGCCTAAAACGCTATTTCACAACCCGCGCCCGTAACGCCGACGACTGCGAAGACCTGATTCAAGAAGTCCTTCTGCGCGTCGCCAACGCGCTCCCCAAAACTGAGCTGGATGCGCCGTTCGACCACTGGCTGTACCGAATCGCCGCCAACTGCCTTATGAGCTACTACAGTCGTGTCTATCGTCAGCGCGAGACAGCGTTCACTCAACTTACAAATCCAGAAAGTATTGAGCATCTGCAACAAGATTCGTTCGAGGGGAGTCTTTTGAATCGGATTGCTGAGGAGCAGGCAGAGGCAGCCCTCAGAGAGGTTGTGAAGGCGGTTTGCTCAGACGCCGAGCGGCGCGTGATCTGGATGCATGCTCAGCATGAGACTATCGAGAGTATCGCCCAGA
This sequence comes from uncultured Fimbriimonadales bacterium, assembly GCA_964451985.1. Lineage (GTDB taxonomy): Bacteria > Armatimonadota > Fimbriimonadia > Fimbriimonadales > GBS-DC > GBS-DC. The sequence goes on from CAYVKB010000006.1 coordinate 35,690, forward strand.
TATTGCAGATGAAGCCCGCGACGGTGCGTAGCCATCTTTTGCGCGGTCGGGCGAAGGTACTGGCATATCTGATTCAGTATCGGCGTGACTGGCTCGGCGGCACGGAAGCGATACAGGCAGCCATCGCGGCGCTGGAGCGTGAAGCGGGCGAATCGCTAAGCGCAGCGGAACGGCACGCGCTTTACGACCCGGAGCCAAGTCAAACCGACCTGCGCCGCGCCGCAATGAAACTGGCAAAGTATCTGTATCCGTAGCAGGAAAATGTATTGAGGATGAGTAATATGCAAGCGACGATTGGTATGGCGAAACAGAACCCATACGAAAACCCTGTCCACTTAGACGCGGACCAGCTTCTGGAACTGGTGATGCGTGGGCGACGGCACCCACAATACAACGAATATATTGACCATATCGCCGAGTGCATCGTGTGTCGCGAGATCTACAAGCAAATGTTGCAGGCAGAGTTAGCAGGTCGCGCGGTGCGTCAACAACATGCGGTGCCTGCGTTGCGTTTCCTACTACCCGTAGCAGCAGCGGCGATGTTGATTCTATTCTTTGGGGCATGGGTACTACTGAGCAGCAACATGGAGACAGCAGGGCTGCGCCAACAGGACGGTGTGTGGTACGAGGGCGCCACACGATTGCCTGAGTGGGCGTTTGCATCAGCAATGCGGTTTGAGCATCCCCCTGCGCCCACCCGCGATACGCCCCAAGAGATGGCTCGCGCTGTGCGCCTGACTCGACCCAATCCCGCTAACGCCGCGATTGACACCCTAACTCCCGATTTTCAGTGGGAGCCTGTGCCTGACATCCAACGCTATCGCGTGCGACTGGAACACGCCGACGGCAGTCGCGCCTTCGATCTGAAGGTGGACGGTGAACGTGCTACCCTGCCCAAAGGCGAGCCACTGGAAGCGGGCGTCCAGTACCGCCTTACGATTGAGGCTCTCGCTGCCGATGAGTTAGCAGGTGACGGGCTGAAAACTATATATGAGTTCCGCACGCTCACCCCCAACGAGCAGCAAAAACTCCGCTGGGCGCGTGAGAACCGCACTCAAGCCCCCCGCGTCTGCGCAGTGATTTTCTACCAACTGGGCTTCCACACCGACGCGCTGAAGACACTGGAGAGAGTACCGAATGAGCCTGTTGTACGAGTGTGGCGCGAGGTGATTCGGTCCCGCATGTAATTGATTACATTTTCAGCAACTGAATGAACAAATGCTCCGTCACAATTGGCGCGTTGGCGTTGCCCAAAATAGCGCGGCGCGCTTCGGTAATCATCTGTAGGTCGTGGGCGCGTTCGACGGAGCCGAACCGACGCGCCAACTCGTTAATTTCCTTTTTATGTGAGGCGAAGCGCAGGCTTACTCCCTCGTGGGGTAGTGCGAGGCTGTCGCGATACCACTGGATAAGGTACTCCAGCCCCAGTGCGAGCGCAGCGCGCGTCGAGCGGTCTTCCACGCCGCCCTCCAGCGCTTTACATGCCTCGCGAAAATCGTGGGCAAGGCACAAGGCTTCGTCGAGCGATGCTTGCCCCAGCCGTTCGAACACGCGCAGCAGCCCCTGCAACGCCTCCAGCTCGCTGCGCTCACGATTGCCTTTGGCGTCGGTGGCGGGCGACTGTAGCGTCTGCGCCCAGTGCATCGCACGACCTAGCGCCCCCTCGGAAAACTCCGCCAGCGTTTGAAGCGTATCCTGCGGAAGGTCGACACGCGCTTTCAAGTGGGCGTAGACAACTTCTGTGGTGAGCGCACCCAGCCGCACAATTCGGCAACGTGACAGGATGGTTTGCAGCAGCAAATCGCTGGCGGGCGCAGTGAGTAGGAAATGATACTTGGGCGGCGGCTCTTCCAGAGTCTTCAATAGCGCATTCGCGGCGGCAGGGTTCAGCCGATGCGCCTCCTCCAGAATCACAAATCGGAACGGCGCAACGGCAGGGGCGAAATTTGTCCACCCGCGCATCTCGCGTACAGAATCAATCTTAATCTGGTCAGGCTCTGGCTTCAACACGCGCAGATCGGGGTGCTCGCCCGCGTCCGACCACTTCTGGCATACAGAGCAGGTTTGACAGTGTCCGTGCGCTGTGCGGTGGGGGCAGAGCCATGCCGCAGCGAGCGAGCGGGCAAGTGTGCGCTTGCCCAGCCCTGCCATGCCTACAATCAGCAAAGACTGCGGTGGGCTGGGGCGCAACAGCATCTGCCCCAACGCACATCGTAAATGCTCAGGTTCTATTACTAACTCCGAAAACGGCAGCGGTTTCACGCCGTATTAGCATACCCGCTATTCATCCAGCAGTCGCCACGCGCCGTTAGCGTCCTTGAAGGGCACGCCGCGAAACTGGATTTTGCCGTTGTAGGGACCCCCGTCCGCTACGAGCCAAGCGAAAATCGTATGGCGATTGTCTAGCGTGCGCCCTGAGAGCTGGTTGCCATTGGCGTCGGTCAGCGGGCGCGTGCGCACCGGTTTCGCGTGTCCGTCCACGTAGTTCGCGTTCACCAGCCCAAAATGGCGCGCTTGTATCGGCGTGTCGAACTGACCGAATGCTCCACCCGGCAATGCCAGCGAGCCGTCGTAAATCATTACCGTCTCCACAGGGTACTCCACTCGCGCCAGATTCTTCACGGCGCGACCCGTGTTGGGAAACAGGTTATTGTCCACGCCGAAGTCGATGAGTCCGTAGTTGTGCGTGTAGCTGAACTCAGGCAGCACAGGTGGGCAGATAGGCGGGAACCCCGCCAGCTGGAACGCCAGCGCAGGGCTGACCCGCTTGCCATCCGATGGGCACAGCATAATCTCGCCGCTGCGCTTGTACGGTACCAACGCTTGATAGAATGAGAAAACACACGGTCCGCTGGACGTGAACTGGAGATACAGGTTAATAGGAAACGTGTCGTCATAGTCTTGTACATACATTAGCACAGCGGTCGCCGATTGGCGCAGGTTGCTGATACACTGTGCAGAGCGGGCACGCTCACGCGCCTGCGCGAACACAGGGAACAGTATCGCCGCCAATATGGCGACAATTGCGATTACGACTAGCAACTCGATGAGAGTAAACCCCAGCGTTTTGGAACGAGTCGTTCGCATAGACAACCTCCACATGCAGCATACCTTTACCTCCTCTTAACAATTCTGTGATTTGAATCACTGAACCTGTCTTTTACAACAGAGTAAAATTCCAATTGGAGGTGCGATATGAACCTACCTGAACTATCGTACACACAGTACTGGCTGGTTTTCAATACACTATCCCTCACTGTTGCCGTGATGGGAGCTTCGGGTCTGTTTTTCCTGATGGCTCGGAGCTATGTCGCGCCGAAGTACCATATCGCGCTTTATCTCTCCGCGTTAGTCGTGTTTATTGCCGGCTACCATTACTGGCGTATCTTCGAGAGCTGGCAAGGCGCGTATGTGTTGACGCAAGCGGGCACGTATGCTCCGTCAGGGAAGCCGTTTAACGACTTCTATCGGTATGCGGACTGGATTATCACTGTGCCGTTACTGCTGACGGAGCTGATTTATGTGATGGCGTTGCCCCGCTCAAAGACCAATAGCTTGATTACGCGCTTGGTAATTGCGGCAGTGCTGATGTTGGCGCTGGGCTATCCTGGAGAAATAGAGCGCGACAACATGACGATGCGCAGCATTTGGTTCGTGCTGAGCTGCATCCCGTTCGTGTACATCCTGTATGTGTTGTATGGCGAGCTGGGGCGCGTAATCGCCGACGCCAAGTTTGCGCCTCGTGTGAACCAGTTGATTGGCACGACCCGCACGCTGTTGTTGGTGTCGTGGATGTTCTACCCGCTGGCGTACCTTGCGCCGATGGTGGGCATCGGTGGTGCGACGGGCGAAGTCGCCCTGCAAATTGGCTATAGCATCGCTGACCTGACCGCTAAGGCGTTGTTCGGTGTGTTCTTGTATTTGATTGCTCGCGAGAAGACTCTGGCGGAAGAGCCTGCCTACGCGATGCAAACGACCAGCTAACAGTTAGCGTTTCCTTGTCTCATCCGAAGCCCCTGCAACTCGCAGGGGCTTTCATATTTGCGGTACAATTCGCTTCATGCGAGTAGAAGTGGTGCAACATCCGCTGGTGAAGCATATCTTGACGCGCCTGCGCGATGCAGAGACGGAGCCGGCACAGTTTCGGGCGTTGGCGCGACAACTCACCCTGCTACTGGCAGTGGAAGCGATGCGCGATTTGTCCCTGCGTGAGCATATGGTGCAAACCCCACTGCAGCCGACAGTAGGGTACTCGTTGGCGCAGCCGATTATCGCGGTGCCCATCCTCCGAGCGGGCTTGGGTATGCTGGAGGCGATTACCGAACTGTTGACCGACGTGCGGGTGGGCTATATCGGCTTGGAACGCGACGAGCGTACTGCCATCGCCCGCGCCTATTACTGCAAACTGCCCCCGATTGGCGAGAGCCGCGTGCTGTTGCTGGATCCGATGCTCGCTACGGGTGGTTCAGCGGCGCAGGCGGTGGAGGTCCTGCTGAACGCAGGAGCGCGCGATATTGTGCATATCTGCGTAGTGGCAGCCCCAGAAGGCGTGCAGCTGCTCAACCAGCGGTTTCCGCAGGTGAAAATCGTCGCTGCCTCTTTAGATTCAGGACTGAATGACCGAAAATTTATTGTGCCCGGCTTGGGCGACTTCGGCGACCGTCTCTACGGTACAGGGGCGCAATAATAAAACGGGCTAACCATTTTGGTTAGCCCAAAAACGTGGTGGGACATCCGTGTCCCAGATGCTTCGTAGAGTGAGCCTAAGTTACCCTCTACAAAGGTCGTCGTCCTGACGACACCTTAACTATACCCTATCGCGCGGGGGAATGTCAACCCCCCGCGAGATCAGGGCATCCGAAACATTACCAGCATTTCCATCGTGCGGTTATCCACCTGGCGTAGCACGCGCAGGCGCACAGCACGTCCTGATGGAATCTGGTTCAACGCGCGTTGCAGTTCATCGACGGTTTTGACGGGCGTGCGTCCGACGGCGGTAATCACATCGCCCTGCAACAACTCACCAGCGGCGGGGCTGTTGGGCGCAACGCTTTCCACGTAGACGCCCTCTGCATTGCCCAGTTCGCGTTGCAGGGTGCGGGGCATCTCGCCCACAGTAATGCCCAGTTGCTCCAGCGTATTTTGCTCAGTGGAGCGGTCGGCGCGTTGAGGCGTAGCGTCGCGGGCGTCCTCTGGATGCACGCCGAGCGTCGCCTCGATGTTAATCCGCTTGCCGTCGCGCAGGATGCCCAGACGCACTTTCGCGTTGGGACCCTTATCGGCAATCATCTCACGGAACTGGCTCTCGTTACGGATGGGTGTACCGTCCACTTCCACCACCACATCGCCGGGTTCGATCCCTGCGCGGCTGGCGGGGGTATCCTGGTCAACCGAGCGAATCAGCGCGCCCTGCTCGGCTTTCAGTTCCTCGCGCATTTCAGCAGGGATATCAGTCAGCACAACGCCCAGATAGCCACGCTGGTAGGAGCCTTGCTCGATGAGACGGCGCACGATGGTCTTCACGCGGTTGATGGGAATCGCAAATCCGATGCCAACGTTGCCTCCCGTAAGCCCGCCCGCGACGATGGCGGTATTGATACCAATCACCTCACCACGCGAGTTAACCAGCGGGCCGCCCGAGTTGCCGGAGTTAATCGCCGCGTCGGTTTGAATCAAATCAGTGTAAGTGCGCACGCGCCCCTGTCCGGGAATCATCTCGCGCCGCCCGACCGCGCTGATGATGCCCATCGTGAGCGTGTTCTCCAAGCCGAAGGGGCTACCAATCGCAAACGCGATTTGTCCGGGCTTCACTTTAGACGAATCGCCTAATTCGGCGGCGGGCAGGTTCTTGCGGTCGACCTTGATTACGGCGATATCCGCGCTGGGGGCGCGCAACACTTCGCCTTTGGCTTTCGTGCCGTCAAAGAACGTCACCTCCACATCGGTTGCATCGCCCACCACATGGTCGTTCGTCACGATGTAGCCATCGCTGCGGATAATCACGCCAGAGCCTTGCCCTTGCACCGGGCGATCGGGGATCTCGAGGCGCTCTTGTCCGAAGAAGAATTCACGGAAGGGGCGTTGCGATACCTGGCGCGTGGCGCGGATATGCACGACGGTCGGCTGTACGGTCTCTGCAACGCGCGTGAGTGCGGATTCAAGGCTGGTCAGCGTCGCTTGTTCCTGAGGCGTGAAGGAGACGACGGCGCGCTCTTGTGCAATCGCACCACCTTGCAGCGCCACGTAGGTAATCGCACCACCAATCAGCACACCCAAACCCAAAATCAGATGCCAGCGTCTCAACATCTATCAACCTCCCTATCGTAGTAATTCCGTCATTTTCGGATCAGCCAGGATGGGACTCCACTCGCTGACCGGTTGATAGCCCAGCAGTGAGTCGGAAGGATGGGCTAAACTGGGCATCAACGATGACTCGTTAGAATAATAGTGGGGTCTTCGTGTTGTGAAAAGCGCAGAGGGTCGGTAAGCGGAAAATATATCACGACTGTAAGTGGGGCTGAGAACAGGAGAAGTGGTGGTCAAGGTTGCCTTAGAGAGCGCATCGGTGGTAGTGGTTGCGGCAGTGACCGGTTCTTCGGATTGCCCCCAGAAGAAGATGGCTGCCGCAAGCGCGAAGCCGCCTGCGTACTGCCACCAGCGCGGGGCGACCCAACGAAACATAGGTGCACGGCGCGGCGCAAGCGTACTCTGACGCACGCGCACCAACACACATTCCGGACCGCGACTCGGCGCAACAATTGGCATCCGCCGCAGAATCTGCTTTGTGTGTCTTAAACTTTCTAATTCCAAAGAACACTCGATGCACTGCTCTAAATGACTGCGTATCTGCTGTTGTTCTGCCCCTGAAAGTTCGAAGTCCAAATAAGCCGATAGGCGAGACTGTACATAACGGCAATTCATTTCAATTCACCTCGCTCGAAGAGATTGGGATGGCGTTTCTTGATGTGATCGCGCAACTGCTTGCGCCCGCGGTGGATGCGCGAGCGCACTGTGCCGATGGAGGTGTTCATAATCTCGGCGATTTCCTCGTAGGAGTGCCCCTCCATATCGGCTAACACCACAGCGATTCGGAATTCAGGCGAGAGTTGCTGTAAGCCTTCATGAATCGCCTCAATATACTCTTTGTTCAGCACTTGCTCCATCGGGCTGGGAGTCAGGTCGGGCGGTTCGATGGCCATGCCCTCCTCGCCTTCATCGGTGCTGAAGGTTTCGTCGATGGAGATGGTGCGTAAACGCCCCCGACGCCGATACTCGTCGATGTAGAGATTCGTGAGGATGCGCGTGAACCAGTTCATGAAGGGCATGCTGCGGTCGTAGCGGTCAAAGAAGCGGTAGGCACGCAGGAACGCCTCCTGCACGAGGTCTTCCGCGTCGGCGGCGTTTCCCGTCAGGCGGTAGGCGGTGTTGTACGCTTGCTGGTAGTGCTTATGGACCAGCTCGTCGAATTCGCGTTGTAAACGCTCTTCCATATGGTATGCGACCGCCGTGTGGGTCATCGCCGTCTCCATCACAGGGGAATACGAATGGTTGGACGATAAAGTTCCCCCACAGCGTCCCGTCCCTCCTTCGCGTGTTTAGACGCCTAAAGATTGTACCATGTTTCCTGTCATCCCGAGCGTAGCGAGGAATCCCCACCTGCGTCTGAGCAAGCAGAACACGCAACTGCGTGTAGCTCGGGACTGAGCCACCAAAATCGTTCGCGTTTCGGTGTGATTCGCGCAGCGGGCAGGTCGGAATCTCCCAACAGAAACAGTTGCTCAATCACGGGGCGTTTCCTTTCGCCCGACACGAGGAACCAGATACGGGGCGAGGCGTCCAGCGCGGGCAGGGTGAGGGTGAGCCGTTGAGGAGGTTCAACAGGCGCGCAGCTGGGAACAACCCAGCGTTCAGTTTCATTAAGCGCAGGCTCGTTGGGGAACAGCGAGGCGATATGTCCATCGTCGCCCAGCCCCAGCAAAATGAGGTCGAACTGTGGGAGTGTCGCTTCCGCGCCGAAGTATACTCGCAGCTCCGCTTCGTAGGCGCGGGCAGCTTCTTCAGGGTCAGGATAGTGAGTGGGCATCGGATGGATATTTTCCGGTGGGATGTTCGCCTTGCGGAGCCAGGTCTCATGGGCTAAGTAGTAGTTGCTGCGGGGGTCATCATGGGGTACATACCGCTCATCGCCCCAAAAAAGATGCACGCGCGCCCAGTCCAGCGCATTTTGGTAGTGACGCGTGCCGAGCAATAAATAGAGCGCTTCGGGGGTCTTGCCCCCAGAAAGCAATAGGCTACAGGTGGTTTGCTTCTGCAGGCGCGCGTCTAAGTAGTTAGTCAGCGCGTCTGCCACACGCCCCCAGTCTAACTGCAACACAGTGCCGCGCGGCGTGCGCTGTCCGTAAAGGAGCATCCAGCGCAGCAGCACTTTGGCGTCGGGCTGTTCCTCCAATTTCTGCAGAATCTGCTGCAGTTGCGGTTCCAGCTCGTCCATCAGTGCGGATTATACCAGAGCGATGCTACAGGGCGTCTGACGCTGTCGGGGCAACATCCCTTCCAAGTCGTCCTGCCCCCGCAACGCGAACTCGACATCGTGGAGATTTCCATCGATTGAAAAATCGCACACATCGTGGGGTATACTTTTGCGTTGGACGCTCAAACCTTACGGAGAGGCAAATAGACGATGGCATCACTGAAGACAACGGAACGCCCCGGGCTGATTGCTCGGCTACGCAACTGGTTTAGCGAAATCGTGGCGGAGCTGCGCCGCGTGGTCAAGCCCACGCCGGAAGAGACAACGCAGATGATGCTGGTGGTCATCGGCTTCGTTATCGTGGTCGCCATCTGGTTCGCTTTTTGGGACGTCGCGTTGACCCGAGTCACAGGCTGGATCGAGCAGCGGGTCGTGGGGCGATAAGGAGTTTTCGTATGACAAGCATCGCACGAACCGCATGGTATGTGGTACGCACCTTAGTCGGGCATGAAAATAAGGTGAAACTGGCGATTGAGAAACGCGCCAAAGCACACGGCTACGACGACCGCATCTTTCAGGTGCTGATTCCGACTGAGCAAGAGGTGCGCACCAAAGGCGGCAAGAAACAAACTGTCACGCGCCGCGTGTTCCCCGGCTATGTGCTGGTGGAGATGATTCTGGACGACGAGACGTGGACGCTCGTGCGCACCACGCCCGGCGTCACGGGCTTTGTGGAATCGGGCGGCAAGCCTGTGCCCCTCTCGCCCGAAGAGGTGGAGGAGATTAAACGCTCGATTCTGGACAGCAAAGAGCGTCCGCGCATCTCGTTCTCCCCGGGCGATACCGTGCGAGTGATTGAGGGTGCGTTCGCCGACTTCAACGGCAAAGTGGAGAGCGTCGACGCCGAACGCAGCAAGGTGAAGATTCTTATCAACATTTTCGGGCGCGAGACGCCCGTAGAGCTGGAAGTCGACCAAGTCGAGAAAATCACGTAGGAGGCGTATGTTATGGCGAAAGAAGTGATTAACGTGGTGAAGTTGAACCTGCCTGCGGGCGCAGCGACGCCCGCGCCCCCTGTGGGTCCCGCGCTCGGTCAGGCAGGCGTGAACATTATGGAGTTTGTGAAAGCGTTCAACGAGCGCACCGCCAGTCAGAAAGGCTCTACACTGCCTGTAGAGATTACGGTGTACAAAGACCGTACCTTCACGTTCGTGGTGAAGCAGCCGCTGGCTTCTGACCTAATAAGGCAGGCGGCGGGCATCCCGTCGGGTTCGGCAAACCCGTTGCGCAACAAGGTGGGCAAAATCACCCGCCAGCAACTGCGCGAAATCGCCGAGCGTAAAATGCCCGACCTGAACGCCAACGATGTGGAAGCGGCGATGAAAATCATCGCTGGCACTGCCCGCTCGATGGGTGTGGAAATCGTTGACTAATGTAGCATGGACGCCCTCGTCCGTGCATGCGTGGCAGGGGCAAACGGCTCCGCTATGACCACAGGAGGCAACCATGAGAGGACGCAAAATCGCGAAGAAACAACGACATAGCAGCCGCTACTTAGAGGCGGTAAAGACGATTGGTAACGGACAGCAGACCTACTCGCCGATTGAAGCGATTCGCAACGTGAAGCAGACCGCTACTGCCAAGTTCGACGAGGCGGTCGATATCGCCGTGAACTTAGGCGTCGACCCGCGCAAGAGCGACCAGATGGTGCGCGGCGTTGTGAACCTGCCGCATGGTACGGGCAAGAAGCAGAAAGTGCTAGTATTTGCTAAGGGCGAGCAAGCCGACGCCGCCCGCGCCGCTGGCGCCGATATGGTAGGCGCGGAAGACATTGTGGAGCAAGTGCAAAAAGGCTGGAAGGGCTGGAAGAACTTCGACCTCATCGTGGCAGGTCAGGATATGATGCCCATCATCAGTCGTATCGGCGGCGTGCTGAAAGCGCGGATGCCCAACCCCAAATCTGGCACGGTCTCGCCCAACCCAGCCAAAGTGGTAGAGGAAATCAAGCAAGCCTCGCGCGTGGAGTACCGAGTGGATAAGGCAGGAATCGTGCATGCGCCTATCGGACGCGCCTCGTTCAGTGAGGAGCAACTACTGGAGAACATGGTGGTACTCCTAAACGCACTGCTGAAGGCGAAGCCGTCCACCTCCAAAGGGCGCTACCTGCAGAAAATCACGCTCTCCAGCACGATGGGACCCAGCGTACTGGTTGATGTACAAGAAGCGCAGCGTCTGGCAGAGCAAGTAAAAGGATAATGAGTACGGTGCGACGGCATCCCCGCCGTCGCACCTGGATGTTGTCGTCCTGTATCGGGTCTGCACGCGCACCACAACGCGCTGTTTAATACGCTTATTGCCGGCTGCCGTCTTCGCTTGCCAGTCGGGGATATAGCCTGCAATCGCTACGCTTCTTCACAAAACCCTAACAATTGACAGGCAGGAAACCCTGCGACGCTGCGTATATAGAATATGGGACTGCGCAACCGAGGGACATCGGGCGCAGTCTAACGGGTAGGTGAATATGAGGTGCGACTCGGGCTACTCCTGCTGATGCTCATCGGTTCGTTGCTCTATCAGGGCTGCTGGGATGAACAGCGGTTCTCGTCGGCGCACGCTGCCGCACCCAAGCAGATTTCAGGCGACTCGGTGAAACTACTCTACCGCAAGGTGAGGGGCGTGCCCGTGCGCTACATCTTGGCAGACCTAAACAATCCCTATGTGCGCGTAGGTGTAGTGACCGCACGGAGGTTAGGCAGAGACGAGTCAATTTGGGAGTTGCTGGCGCGTTCACGCCCGACCGCCGCCGTTACAGGTACGTACTTCAGCACCACCAGCAAGTTGCCCGTGGGCGATATTGTGATAGAGGGCGAGCGCGTGCATTTCGGGGGCGTGGGTACTGCGCTCTGCATTACCTACGATAATCAGGTGCGCTTTATCCGGCAGAAGTTACACCGCCAGCGCGACTGGAGCAACTACCGCCTAGTGTTAGGCGCAGGACCGCGCCTGCTGCAGAACGGGCAGATCGCGCTCTATCCGCCTGGTGAAGGCTTCCGCGACAGGCGGGTGTACGCAAGGGGCAAGCGCGTGGCGGTGGGTGTTACCAAGCAGAACAAACTGATACTGGCGGTGGTGGAACAGCCTGTGTCACTGCGTCGGCTGGCTTGGACTATGCGCGGGCTGGGCGCAACCGATGCAATTGCCTTAGACGGCGGCGGCTCCAGCACGCTCTACTATCGCCGTGAGGTGAAACTGTTGCCCAAACGTAAGCTGACGAACCTGCTGGTGGTGTACGAAGACAATGCCGAGTACGAAGCGCGTGTGGCACGACTGAAGCCCCTCAACCGATTCGCACAAAAGTAGCGCTACGATTGCCCGTTCGTTGCAGTTTCCTGTTGCTTCGTTTTCTCAAGAGCTTCAGCCATCTGCTCGCGGAATGCATCCAGCGTAGCGCACTTCAACGCCGCCGCCTGTAGCGCCATCAACTGTTCGGCATCATGTATTTGGCGAATGCCTCTGCTGATGTCTCCCGGTACTCGTCCAAATAAATTGGACAGCAAGTTAATCAGCGAGCGTTGAAGCCCTTGTTGAAGCCCTTGTTGAAGCCCTTGTTGAAG
>CAYVKB010000006.1:47873-53378 GCA_964451985.1 uncultured Fimbriimonadales bacterium
CGCAGGCTCATCTCCACGATACGAGGAATAATTTGGATCCCCGTCTCACGCTTGTATTCCTCGATGACGCGTTCGTACTCACGCTCTAGCAGTTTCGGCAAGTCCATAATCCACTCCAGAAGCCCCAGCAATTGAGCTGTCTGTTCTTCATTATACCCTTTCTCAACGGTCAGACGCAGCAGCTCCACTCGCGCTTTTAGGCGGAGAGACGCTTTTCGCTTCGTCTGTGCAGCACGCTTGAACGCCACCAGCATCAGTGCGGTAGGTTCGGGGTCGGCTAAAAGTTCTGCCTCATCGAGGTCGATGACCTTCATCGCCACAAACTCGAACGTCAGCCGATGGTTGCCGAGGACGCGCTCATACCGTGTGGGACGCCAGCGGCGGCGCGTATCCGCTAAGATGGCGATACTCAATACCTGGCGGCGATACCGCAGCCACGCAGTCGCATTATAGGCGTACATCCGCTCCTCGAACAGTGGGTCAGGCTGGGATTGCACCTCGATATGAATCAAAACCCACTGCTCAGAACCATCCAATAAGTAGACACGCACCAGCTTATCGACAATTTGCCGCCCGGTTGCGCTTTGTGGTGCAATCTGTTGCAGTTCGTTCTCCAGATATTCCACACCGCGTTGCCAATCGATTAATCCATACAGGAAAGGGTCTGCGCGGCGTATCAGAAAGCGCAGGTGGTCGGGCTGCTCCAGCAGGAGTTTCCACGCAGTGTCGCTACGCTTGGGCGTGTCTGGATGCTTTCGCCGAGCCATATTCGGATTATACCGACTATGCTCATCCCAGAATCTTCTCCAGATAGCGCTGTGTCTCTGGGAACGGTGGTACGCCCCCGTAGCGTTGCACGTTGCCTGGTCCTGCGTTATACGCCGCCAGTGCGAGACGCGGGTCGCCGAAACGCTCCATTAGGTGCTTCAGATACCGCACACCTCCCTCGATGTTTTGGACGGGGTCGAACGGGTCATTTACTCCTAATGCGCGGGCAGTGTCGGGCATGAGTTGCATCAGCCCCATCGCGCCTTTGGGTGAGACGGCGCGTGGATCTCCCCCCGATTCCGCCTCAATCACGCGCAGGATGAACTCCGTGTCCAGATTATAACGCGCGGCGATAGGCGCAACGACAGATTCCCACTCCTGCACGCGCGGGCGGATTTGCATGCCAGGTGGAGGCGTCCCGCCGACGGGAAAGCCCACTGGCGCGATGAAAGCCGAATCGAATCGGTTGGGTTGGGGCTGCGCGGTTTCGCCCCTTAGCTCGCGCACACGAGTTTCAATATCTTGAATCCGGTGCAGTGTCCTCTGAAAGGCGTCGCTGATACGCATAGACCGCCGCCTCATCCACCTCGTTCTGTACGAGGCGTTGGAGTTCGTGCTGATGCTGCTCGTAGGCGCGGATGCGCAGCTGGGTCAGTGCCTCGCGCTCTCGCCGCGCCTGCAAGTACACCTCGCGGGCGTGTGCCTCCTGCTCTTGCAGCAGGGGCAGAGTATCTTGGAGGCGTTGCAGGCGCGTCGCCATCGCCTCCAGCACATATTCGCGCTGCGCCCACTCCTCTGGGGGCAACGCCGCCTGTGCTAGTTGACCCATTTGTTCTGTCAGTGCGCGAATCTGCTCCTGCAGTTGCACGCGCTGGCGCACCGCCTCCTGCAACGCACGATAAGCTATCCCCTCGCGCGTCTCCCGATAGCGCAACACTCGCTCTAACCGAAACCGAAAGCGTCGCATGTCTAACGGGAATTTCGGGAGACAGCGCGATTCTCTGCAGGGGGACGCGCATGGTATCCTTTAGCCGATGAGTACCTTTAAGTGGGGTATTTTGGGCACGGGGAAGATTGCACGGCGGTTTATGCAGGCGGCGTTCTATGTGCCCGAGGCGCAGGTGGTGGCGATTGGCTCGCGCGCGCAGGCAAACGCCGACCACTTCGGAGCGCAGTACGGAGTGCCGAAACGGTATGGCAGCTACGACGCCGTGATTGCCGACCCCGAAGTGCAGATTGTGTATATTGCCACGCCGCACAGTCTGCACGCTGAAAACGCGCTTACCGCCATTCAAGCGGGCAAACATGTGCTGTGCGAGAAGCCGTTCACGCTAAACACACAGCAAGCGGAGCAGGTAATACAAGCCGCCCGTGCGAAGGATGTGTTCGTAATGGAGGGAATGTGGACGCGCTGTTTCCCAGTGGTACGCGAAATCGTGCGTCGCATGCAGGCGGGCGAGCTGGGCGAAATCCGCTATGTGCAAGCGGACTTCGGTTTCCGTCCGGAGTACGATCCCGCGAGTCGACTATTCGCCCCTGAATTAGGCGGCGGCGCGCTGCTGGATGTAGGTATCTACCCGGTTGCGTTGGCGTTTCTGGCGTTGGGCGAGCCGCAGCAAGTGGTCGCCTATGCCACGCTGGGCGCAACGGGTGTGGATGAGCTGTGCAGCATCCTCTTTACCTACGAGAACGGCGCGCAGGCGGTGCTGAGCGCATCGCTGCAGGTAGAGATGCCCAAGCAAGCGAATATCTGTGGTACACTGGCGCGGATTCATATGCCCGCCCCATGGTGGAAACCCTCAGAGGCGTGTCTGATTCGCAACGACGGCACGCAGGAGCATCTGCTGTACCCCTACGAGGGCGACGGGCTACAGTTCGAGATTCGCCATGTACACGACTGCCTGCGCCAGAACCTAAAGGAAAGTCCGTGGATGCCACTGGACGAGACGCTGGCGATTATGCGCACGCTGGATACACTGCGGGCGCAGATGGGCGTGCGCTACCCCGGAGAGTGAGTTATGCGCCGACCGCGGATTGTGGTGGTGGGCAGCGCGAACACCGATTTTGTGGTCGCCGTGCCGTCCATTCCTGCGCCGGGCGAGACAGTGCTGGGCAGCGATTTGCAGGCGATTCCTGGAGGGAAGGGCGCGAATCAGGCGGTGGCGGCGGCGCGGCTGGGCGCGGAGGTGCGATTCATCGGGCGCGTGGGCAACGACGACTTCGGCAAGCAGACGCTGACTAACCTGCAGCAGGAGGGCATCGACACGCGCTTTGTGCTCGTAAGCGACGACGCGCCGTCGGGTGTTGCGCTGATTGCCGTCTCTGCTCAGGGTGAAAACAGTATCGTGGTTGCCCCAGGAGCGAACATGCGCCTCACAGCGGCAGACATCCACCACGCTACCGCCGCCTTCGCCAATGCGGACGCCGTGATAGCGCAACTGGAAATCCCACTGGAGGCAGTGGAAGCCGCCGCGCAATTGGCAAAACAGCATGGTGCGCGCTTCTTGCTGAACCCCGCCCCCGCGCGTGAGCTGCCCCCTTCACTCTACGCTTACACCGACTACTTGATTCTCAACGAGACCGAAGGGCGTCAACTAACGGGCGAGGCAGACGCAGCGGCGATTATCGCGGCGTTGCAGGCGCGGGGCTGCCGCACGGTCATCTTAACGCTGGGCGGGCAGGGCGTGGACTATTTTAGCGATGGAGAATTACGAAATGCCCCCGCCTATCCTGTGCAAGCGGTAGACACAACCGCTGCGGGCGACGCCTTCGTAGGAGGTTTTGCAGTCGCGCTGTGCGAAGGCTACACGCGGGAGCAAGCCATCGACTTCGGACAGCGTGTGGCGTCCATCACAGTGTCGCGCTGGGGCGCACAGAGCGCACTCCCTCACCGTCAGGAACTCAACAGCCTCGCGTTTTAACCTGTTCTTCATACGCCCGTTGTGTATCATATGCCTATGCGTTGTACACTTTGGCGTTTTGGGTTTGTAGGGCTGTTGTTGTTAGCGCTGGTAGGCGCGTTCGCACAGCAGTTTGCAACAGGCGTTGTGTTCCATGACCGCAACCGCAACGGCATTCGCGACGCAGGCGAGCCAGGCGTACCGAATGTACTGGTCTCCAACCAGCGCGAGGTGGTCAAAACCGATGCGCAAGGTCGATACCGCTTGCCTGTGGACAACGACACGATTATTTTCGTGGTCAAACCGCGCGGCTGGATGACGCCCGTCTCTGAAGACAATGTGCCCCGCTTTTACTACATCCACAAGCCGAACGGCTCGATTCGCGTGCAATATGGCGGCGTGCCACCCACTGGTTCCCTGCCCGCTTCGGTGGACTTCCCACTCTACCCACAGCGCGAGTCCGACCGCTACCGCGCACTGATGTTCGGCGATACGCAGCCGCGCGATATGACGGAAGTGTTCTATATTGGGCGCGATGTGGTGCGCGAGCTTATCGGTACGAAAGATGCAGCATTCGGCGTAGTGCTGGGCGATGTGCTGTTCGATAACCTGAGCCTGTTCCCTGCACTGACGGCGATGATGGGGCAGATTGGCGTGCCTATCTATTACGTGCTGGGCAACCACGACATCAATTTCGACTCGCCCGATGACCAAAACAGCGATGAGACGTGGCATCGCTTCTTCGGACCGAACTACTATGCGTTCCAGTGGGGGCGCGCGCACTATATCGTGCTGGATGATGTGGTATGGTTCGGGGCACAGGGCGAGCAGCGCGGGCGCTATGTGGCGGGCTTAGGCGAGCGGCAGATTGAGTTCATCCGCAACTACCTGCGCCATGTGAACCGCAACGACTTGATTGTGTTACTGATGCATATCCCGATGTGGGAATGGCCCGATACGGAGCGGCGGCAGGTGTTCGAGGCGCTTGCGCCATTTCCCAATACGGTCTCCTACTCGGCGCACACGCATATTCAGATGCACCGCTTCTTCGGCGCGGACACAGGCTGGAAAGGGCGCACGCCGCATCATCACATCAACGCCGTAACGGTCTGCGGCAGTTGGTGGACAGGCGCACCCGACCCGACCGGCATCCCGCACACTACTATGCGCGATGGCACGCCCAACGGCTACCTGTGGATGAGCGTGAGCGGCAACCGATACCACGTGCGCTATCAGGCGGCGCGCCGACCCGCCGACTACCAGATGAACATCTACGCACCCGACGAAGTCGACCGCGCCAAAGCGGGCGAGACGCCGGTGCTGGTAAACTTCTTCTTCGGATCCGAGCTCTGTACAGTGGAGATGCGCGTCGGCAACGGCAACTGGGTTCGTATGCAACAGGTCACGGATACCCCCGACCCCGCCTACGCTGCACTCAAGCAACAGGAGCAGGAGTACAACCTGCCCGGCAGACGCTTGCCAGGACTGAACCCCGCCATTCACCTGTGGCGTGGCAACCTGCCCACCGACCTGCCGCGCGGCATGCACCTGATTGAAGTGCGCGTGCGCAACCTGTTCGGCGATGAGTTTCGCGACAAGCGTGTGATTCGTGTGCGATAAATAATAGCGGGGGTGCATCCACAACGCGCCCCCGTTATAAGAGACAATATACAGGGTGATGGATTTGTCATAAGCTCATCCCTCCAGCCGTTCATGGGGCTGAGTGTATGGGTGCCGTCTGCTCGCGTCAGGCGCACTTAGAAGGCAGCACCGCTTGGTCAGATTTATACGCCGTGATACGCTACCCACATTGGAGGGCGAGGCGCCTGCCGAGCCG
>CAYVKB010000007.1:0-29422 GCA_964451985.1 uncultured Fimbriimonadales bacterium
GAGAGCCTCGCCCTCCAAAGGCGTGCTTTCCCTGAGAACGGATCGGCGAGAGCCTTGCCCTCCAGGGACGCCTTTTACAGGTGTGAGTCGGTGGTCAGATTTTGCTTGGGGAATCTTCATCCAAGCATTCTGACTCCAAAAGTGCCTGACAGCAGTCTATCAGGCATATCGTGCCGATAAACTTCCCCTCGCCCTGCACGGGGAGGGTGTCCAGCCCGTGCTGCAGCATCAGTGCGACGGCTTCCTCGATGGGCGCGTGTTCGCTCAGCACGGGCGGGTCGGGCATCATCCACTCAGTGATGGAGCTGTCTTTGCGGGCGTGGGCATACTGGCGGAAGGGCGCAAGTTGCGGCACAGGTACCTGCCGCGCCGCCGTCTGCCACTCGGCGTACAGCGCATCGAACACCTGCTGCTCGGTGATTAGCCCCACTATCGCACCGTCCTTGTTCAGCACGGGCAGGGCGGTGGCTTTGTACAGGTCCAGCTTATCCACTGCGTCCTGCAGGGTGGACTGCTCGTTGAGATACGGTGCATGGGTATCTACAAATTCTAAGACGCGCATCATCGCATTTTCGCTACCTCACGAACAATAGCAAGGGTCAGGTCTACGCTCTTCGCAAGGTCGTCAATCAGCACGAACTCTTCGTGGGTGTGAATCTTCTGGTGGGGTGTGCCAACGACGCAGCAGGGCAGCCCACGCGCGATAAACACATTCGCGTCGGAGCCGCCACCGGTGGGACGCATGGGCGCATCCAAGCCAAGTTCGCTAAGGGCACGACGCACCACCTGCACGGGCATATCCTGCTCGGTGAGGGTGTAGCCCTCGTAGTGGCGTTCGATTTCAATTACCGCCTCGCCGCCGTACAGGTGCGCCGCTTGCTCGAACAGGTACACCATGTGCCCTACCTGCGCGTCGAGCTTGGCGCGGTCGAGGCTGCGCGCTTCCGCCTCGATAAACACCTCTGGGCACACGATGTTGGTCGCTTGCCCGCCGTGAATAACGCCGACGTTGGCTGTCGTCGCGGCGTCGATACGCCCCAGTTTCATCTGGCTAATCGCGTGCGCCGCAATCTGGATGGCGTTGATGCCCTTCTCTGGCTCCACGCCTGCGTGCGCGGGCTTACCGCGGAGATGCACCATCAGGCGGTCGTGGTTTGGCGTCTGCGTAATCACGGTTCCGACGGGCGGTCCGGTGTCGTACACGAAGCCGAAATCGCTGTCCACCAACGAGAGGTCTAACGCCCGTGCACCTTTCAGCCCAATTTCCTCACATACCGTGAGCAGGAGTTGAATCTGCCCATGTGGCAGGTTGTTCTCCACGATGATGCGGATGGCTTCCAGAATTGCGCTCATGCCCGCCTTATCGTCTGCGCCGAGGATACTTTTGCCGTCGGTCTTGATGACGCCATCTTGAATGATGATTTTCAGGTTCGGGTTCGGCTCGACGGTGTCGAAGTGTGCGCTGAAGAAGATTTTGGGCGCGCCTGTGATGTTGGCGGGCAGGGTGGCGACGAGGTTATTGGCGTCGCCGCCCACTGCTTCGGCGGCGCGGTCCTCGAGCACTTCCAGCCCCAGCCCGCGCAGGAAGCCTTTGACATACTCCACCACCGCGCGCTCCTGTCGCGGCGGCGAGTTGATACTGCACAGCGTCGTGAACAGTTCCACTAAGCGGTCGTTCTGCAGCTCGGTCATAGCCCTCTCATTTCGGGCTGGGTTCCAATTCTCCTGTTGAGCTGTCGTCCTTCAGCATATTGAGAATGGTCGCAAGCGGTTCGCGCGTCTCCAAAACGGCAACTCGTCCCTGCGGGTCGATGATGATTTGCCGCGGAATCGAGCTTACTTTGAACGCCTTGGCGGCAGGGGCGCTCCAGCCCGGAACCCATAGCAGCTCGCCGATGGTGTCCCAGCCACGCTGTTTCAGGAACTCAAGCACGCCCATGCGCGTGTCATCGATGCTCACCAGCACGACCTTGATGCGCTCACGCTGCTTAGGCGTGAGGTTCTGCCACTCGTGATGCAGTTCTTCTAACACACGGTGACAGCGCGGAGACCAGGTCGCCCAGAAATCCAGCAGCACGAACTGCCCCTGAAACTCAGTGAGGCGGCGTGTCGCGCCCGTGCGCAGGTCGGTGAACTCGATCTCCGATACTTGATCTCCTGGACGCACAGGCTCGACAATCACAATCTCCGCTTGCCCATCGTTGCGCGTCAAAGTGAACTCGGCGATGCTCGCCCAGTCGCCAAGGTAGCTTACGATGTAGTGGGGGTCTTGGCGAGTTTCGGCAGGCGCAGGCAGCTCGTAGAGGTTTTTCAGCTCCAAGCGTCCCTGAGCGTCGGTTCTCCCACGCGCTACCTGAATCGATTGCGCATATCGGGGAAGGTACAGCCGCACTTCCAGAGGTACATTTGAAGCGGGCGTGCCGTCGCGCCGCAACATCCGTAAAACAACACGCCGATTACCCTTATAGCGGTTCGGATTGTAGGGAGTGTAGCGTAGCGTGACCGTGCGTGTCTCTTGAGGCAAGATACGAACTCGACGCTGCTCAAAATAATAGTTCCCGCGAGAAGAGAACGAGAGCATAATCTCCCACTGGCTGCCAGGGGCGAGATTCGCCAAGCGCACTTCTTTAGTGGGCGCATCAATTGGAAGCTGGTACAGAATGTGGGATGTTGAGAGTTCGGGATGCGTGTGGGTGAGGAAGAGCCAGCACTCAACAGGATTCAGCTGAGGATACTGGCTGGCATCGACACGCACGACCAGCGCGCCGCTACTTGGCAGGTCGAGTGTCAGCCGACCTTGCGCAAGTGACTGAGCATCTATCGTCGCCGAGTAGCCCCACAACCAATCGGGGCGGTTGATGAGCAAGCCGAGCGGAGGGCGAACATCGGAGGGCAAGTAGACGCGATAGCGCGTGGGGGTGAGACGCTCGATGCCAAAGCCGGGCATAAGCATCCACTCTACACGAGGTCTTCGAAAATCATTCTGGAGTGCATCAGACGCCGAGCGATACAAGGGCACACTGCTGAACACGACACAATCGCCGAGCGGTCGCCCCATAAGTTCCATGAGCGATTTCGGCTCGCGCAGCGGGATCGCAGCGGCGAAATCCTCAGGCGGCGGCTGCGGCGCACGCAGCTCCACCTCAATCGCGCGGGCAGGTTGAAGTACTACTGTGTGCTCAGACGGTGTGGGGTGGGTCAACTCCAGCAAGCACGGCTGGTAGTTCGGCGCGCTCACCAAGAGGCTGAGAATCCCGCGCCGCTCGCCATGGAGCACTTCGCGCAGCGCAAGTTCGTGCGCAGGGTCCCAACGCAGGGTACAGACGCCGCTGGAGTCGCTTGACTGCCAGAACGGCTCGCTAACAGGTAGAAGTAGCAAGCGGCGCCAATCGTTCAGTATCGCGCCCACTTGCGCCCCTGCGACAGGCTCGCCTGCCGCGTCGACTATGCGCAAGGTTATCGAGGCGGGCGGCAGCGCATCTTGACCCCGCGCCACCCACATCAGCGCGAAAACAGCCAGTCCTAAGAAGGTTCTCATCGTTTCTTACCCCCTTGCAAGTAGCGGTTCAGCTTGGATGCAGGACTCTCCCCTAACGGATTCCCAGCCCACACTACTGTGCCGCGCGGGTCTATCAGGAACGCAGTGGGGATTCCTCGCACGCCATAAGCGTTTGCCGCTTGACGAGAGAGGTCCCATGCATGACGGGCGAACCGCTCCCAACCTCGCTTTTTCAGATGGGACATCACGACAGCACGGTCATTGTCGACACTGACCGTCAGAATCTCCAACCTACCACGCCACTGAGCGCCGTACTTGTCGACGGCTTCCTTGAGCGCCTGCATCGCCGACTGACAAGGACCGCACCATGTCGCCCAGAACTCCAGGTAAACCCATTTGCCCCGAAGCGATTGCAAGCGTAGCGACTTATTCGTTCGCAAATCCAGCACCGTAACATCGGGCGCAGGCTCTCCCTCCTTCGGCGGGAGCACAATCACCAGCTCATCCTGTTGAATATCTGCTTGCAAGGCGAACTGAGCGACCGGCTCATCGTTAACATAGACAAGGTAGCTCACCCTCAATTCCGTGGCGTCTTTGGGAAGTTCGTAGAGGTTTCTAAGTTGGGCGACGCCATTTTTGTCGAGGCGTCCTTGCGCCACTGAGGCTCTCTTGTTGCGCGGCCACACATACAACTCCACTCGATAGGGGAGGTTGGCAGCGGGGATGATCCCAGCGCGTCGTACTTTCAGCGTTAGCCTCCGCGTTCCCCGATAGGCTGCGGGGTCGAACGGCTCAGGACGCAAGGTGAGATCCACCGCTCCACCTTCGGGAACTTGAACGCGCGTGCTTAGCTGGTCAACGAAATCATCCTCTTTCGAGAAAGACACCGAGACCTCCCACGCGCCTGGCGCCAGCCTCTCGAGTCGGAGCCTTGGCTGTTCCGGTGTCACGCTGAGCCTTTCGAGTTCCGAGACGATATTCCACAGGGGGAAGAACCTCCACTGTTGAGGGAGACCCACGGGGAACAGTAGCAAAGACGCTTCTGTCGCCTCTGTGGTTTGAAAGTCGACCGTAAAGCTCGCTTGGGAGGGTTTGGGTAGGCGAACCTCAATCATTCCAGATTCCAACGCTTCCGCGTCGAGTAGCTGAGTGAACAGGTGTATCTTGTTTGGTAAATTCAATATCAGGTACAGCTTGCCCTTGAATGGTTCGGGCAGCGTAATCTGGAAGCGCCCTGTATCGAGGCGATCGATGCCATACCCAAGGAATAGCCCCCTCCCTTCAACAGCTTCGTAAGCTTCGTACCCTTCCAGCTGTACCTCATCGCCCTGCAGGGTACGCACTTCAGGAAAAGGCTCTTTTGACTCACTCAGCAGCAGGATAGGAGAATGTGAATAAGAAGTCATCGTTGGGCGGTGCAAGGGTTGAATCTCCACAGGTTGGTTTTCCCAGTCATAGAGGCGCAGTTCCACTATGCGCGCGGGTTTGAGAGTAATGGTTGCTTCGTGAGGGAGCTTACCCGAGTGCTTGATACGCATCGGTAGGTAGCCAGGTGCGTAAATCAGTGCGTTCATCTTGACTTCAATCTCGCCGCGGCGGATTGCCTCTGCCTTGAAGCGATGCTCAAACGATCCGTCAAGAACGCACAGTCCGCGTGGACTGACGAGCTGCCATTCGGGAGTGGTCAGAGGGTAGAGAACATTCTCCCCTTGTATAGTCGCTTTTGCAAGGACACGGGCGTTCGTAATTGGTTTTCCTTCAGGGTCTACGATGCGCAAAGTAATGAGTGGCACATCGGGCGCTATCTGCCCCCGACCGATGACCAGAACAGCCACGAGGCCCCAAAAGACAGCAGCACAACGCATCATCGTCTCCTCCGTACTTGACGGCAATACTATACCCCATCGTGGGCGGTGAAGTCGACAGTACAACGCATCATCGCCTCCTCCGTACTGGGACAGATTCGCGTGCTTGGGAAGGTATTCTGCTACTGATCGTTGCAATTGAGGGCTTTTGGGGTATAATACGCTTTGTCGGGGCGTGGCGCAGTATGGTTAGCGCGCTACCATGGGGTGGTAGAGGTCCCCGGTTCGAGTCCGGGCGCCCCGACCATGACCTGCGCCCGTAGCTCAGCGGACGAGAGCACCAGACTTCGGATCTGGGGGTCGGGGGTTCGAATCCCTCCGGGCGCGCGAGGCACACAACAACCGCTCCCACACGAAAAGAATTGCCGCTGCGGCGGCGATGTTCCCTCCTCTGTGGGGACAGGCAGCCTGAGAACGGGTACACTTAACGCCGGAGGCAACAGGGCGTGTTTTTTATCTCCAAACTGTTTGGGCGTTTCGGGCGCGATTTGGGCATCGATTTAGGCACGGCAACCACGCTGGTGCATGTGCGTGGCAAGGGCATCATGCTGCGTGAGCCGTCGGTGATTGCGATTGACCAAGACACGCGTAAGGTGCTGGCGGTGGGCGAGGAGGCGAAACGCATGCTGGGGCGCACCCCTGCTAACATCATTGCCGTGCGCCCACTCAAAGACGGTGTGATTGCCGACTTCGAGCAGACTGAGAAGATGCTGCAATACTACGCCAGCAAAGTCTCGCGCCACCGCTGGATTCCGCCGCGTATGGTGGTGGGTATTCCCAGCGGTGTGACGGAGGTGGAGCGACGTGCTGTATTACAAGCCGCGATGCGGGCAGGTGCACGCGAAGCGTATGTGATTGAAGAGCCGATGGCGGCAGCGATTGGCGTCGGACTTCCCGTCGTGGAGCCGACTGGCTCGATGGTTGTCGATATCGGAGGGGGCACAACCGAAGTTGCCGTGATTTCACTTGCGGGCATCGTCGCCAGCCGTTCTATCCGCATCGCGGGCGACGAAATCGACGAAGCCATCGTGAACTACATCCGCCGCACGTATAACTTATTCATCGGCGAGCGCACCGCCGAGCAGGTGAAAATTGAAATCGGTTCGGCGTTCCCGCTGGAAGAGGAGCTGGAGCTGGAAGTCAAGGGGCGCGACCTGATTAGTGGGCTGCCCCGCAGTGTGGTGGTGACCTCCGAAGAGATTCGCCACGCCGTCGCCGAGCCTGTAAACGCGATTGTGGAAGCCGTGAAGCAAACGCTGGAAATCACGCCCCCCGAACTCGCAGCGGATATCATGAACTACGGCATCGTGTTGTGTGGGGGCGGGGGCTTGCTGCGCGGGCTGGATAAACTGCTGCGGCACGAGACGCAGATGCCCGTGTATGTCGCTAGCGATCCTACCTCGGCGGTGGTGCTGGGCACAGGCAAGGTGCTGGAGGAGCTGGAGAACAACCCGATGTTGCGCAAGGTGCTGCAGACGGCGCAAGCGCCGCGTAAGAGGTGAAGCGTATGAGACGCCGTCGCTGGGCTTGGGTTGTCTTGGCGGCGCTGGGGCTGATGCTGGGCGTCTATCACAACCATCGCGTGCATCAAGGCGAGGTGAACCCGCTGACTGCACTGATTCGAGGCTTGCTGCTACCCCTGCAACGCGGGGCGCAATCGGCGTCCGACGGCGCAGGTCAAATGCTTGCAACGCTGACCCGCGCCCGCGAAGCCCTGCGTGAATACGACCACCTCGCCCTCGAAAACGCCCGCCTGAAGCAAGAGCTGGAGCAACTCCGCACGGCGCAGATGGAGAATGAGACGCTGCGCAAGATGCTGAACCTGCGCCCGCAGCTGCCCAGCGACTGGATAGGCTGCCGAGTCGTCGCCGCCTACCCCCAGCCGGGTCAGCAGACGCTGATTATCGACCGCGGGGCGCGCGATGGCGTTTTGGCAGGCGCGCCTGTGGTCACAGGTGAGGGCTTAGTGGGTGTGGTGGAACGCGCCGACCGCGATAGCGCTATCGTGCGGATGCTCATCGCCCCGCGCACGGCGGTCAGCGCGAAAGCCCTCAACGCTCAAAAGGTCAGCACTGGCGTATGCGAAGGGCGTGGTGAAAGCATGCTGCTGCTGAACTTCATTCCTCCCGAAGCCCCTTTGCAGGAGGGCGATCCGATTGTGACCGCAGGGCTGGGCGGCAAGTATCCCCCCAACCTGCCGATTGGCGTAATCGAGCACGTGTGGCTGGATCGGCAATACTCGGTCAAAAAAGCACGGGTGCGCCCTGCGGTTGATTTTGAACGCCTCAGCGTGGCGTTGGTGAAGCGGGGGCGATAGTGTGTTCCTGCCCTCCTCCTTCTGGTTCCCCTCGCGCAGCGGGGAACTGAACCAAGCCCCCATGGTTCCCCCTACGCAGTAGGGGGAACCTTACGGAGGGAGTTCGTTGGCCTCCCGCTTATCCTTCACCAACGGTGCAGGTACAACCCAAGAAGCGATTCTACCGCCCGCCGCCTTGCCCGCGCGGTGCTGGGGGTTGACCTTGTGGCTGACCCTGCTGTGGAGGCTTAATCTCTTTAGCGTCTTTGGGGGGCGTGAAGCGGAAGCGAGACGCGGGAATCGGCTTGTCAAAACTGAGGTACCGAATGTTCGCCGTCGCCTTGGTGGTAATCGACTGTTGCTGCTGCCCGCCGCCCTGACCACCTTGCCCGCGCATCGTCTGATTCAGCTCCACACGATGAATCAGCTGATCCTGAGTGCCCACAAACAGGCGAATATTCGTCGTAGCGTTGCCTTCCGTATTGCTGATTTCCACGATTCGTGTTTGTCGCCCGTTGACGGTCTGGTTACCTCGGAACTGGAACTTGGCGTTCGGTCCGACTTGATCGAGGTCTTGCTCCATCAACCCGATGAGCAACCCCGCCTCGCCCAAGAGTTGTACATTCGCGCCCGAAAGGTTCTGCGGCGCAGGTTGCCGAATGTATTGCTTCCCGCTGGGCACATAGACGAGTACGTTGGTGCCATCCGAGTAGAGTTCGCGTTCGGGCATGCCCATCGTCGCGCCGAGCTTCGCCGCCACGCGGTTCGGACGCTGCATCGCCACCGTAGAGCGCACCTGCTGGCGGTTCATATTCCCACCAAAGCTTGTCTCAACTGTGATATCGATTTGTAGTTCCCAAGTTTTGGCGTTGCGGTACTTCTGCTGAACCTGCTTGAGGAACGCTTTCGCGTCCTGTTGAGCTGCGCCCATCGCCGTTGCTGTCAGTAAACCTGCTGCTATCCATACAATTCGCATCGTCGTCTCCGTACATCGAACTATACCCGAAACGGGTACAATCTGTTCCGTAGGAGGCGTGTATCGATGGCGATTGTAGAGGTTATTGTTCCTCAGTTAGGTGAAGGCTTACAAGAGGTGCGCGTCATGCGCTTTTTGAAGCAGCCGGGCGACCGCGTGGAGCGGGATGAGCATATCTACGAAATGGAGACCGATAAAGCCAATGTAGAAGTGGAAAGCCCCTATGCAGGTGTGATTGTGGAGTGGTTGGCAAAGGAGGGCGACATTTTACCGATTGGCGCGCCGATTGCCCGTATGGAAGTGGAGGGCGCGGTGGAGGCGGCTGCGCCGGTGCATCATGCGCCGCAGCCTGCGCCCGCTCCCACACCGATTGCTGAGCGCGCCCCAGTAGCCACCGCTGCGCCCGTGGGCGCACGGCTGGAAGTGGCGATTCCCCCGCGCACCCGCGCCTACGCTCGGCAGAAAGGCATCTCCGAAGAGGAATTGCGTCGTATCCCCGCTGCCTTGGGCAATAAACTGATGCCCGAAGATATCGACACCTATCTCGCCGGGCGCACTGAGAGCGGCGCTGAGTATGTGGATTACCCACTCCCCCAGCAGCAGCGCACCTTCATCTATCGCCTCAAGCGCAGCAGCCAGCTGGTCGTGCCTGCTGTGCTGCGTCGATATGCCCGCTGGAATAGCATTCAGCGCGTGGTGGAGCGGTTCAAAAACGAACCCAACGCGCCCGTGCTGCCGTCAGAGTTTCAGGTGTTCGCCTACTGTGCTGCACAAGCGACGCTGCAACATCCCAAGTTCCGCTCGCAACTGGTGGGTGAGGAGACCCTACGCCAGTACGCGCATGTGAACCTGGGCATCGCAGTGGCGCGCCCCGGCGACGAGCTGGTCACTGCGCTGGTCAAAAACGCTTCCGCGTTGGACTTTGTGAGTTTTGTGAAAGCGCTGCAGAGCCAGATTCGCAAAGCGCGCGCGGGCGAAGACCAAGCGGACGCCAGCATCCAGCTACTGCTAACCTACATGGGTGGCTTCCAGATGATTGATGCGATTCCTGTGCTGGTGTCGCCTGCGGTGGCGATTCTGTTCGCGGGCGAAACATTTATGGTGGATGGCAGTCCGCATGTGAACCTGGTGTTGACCTTCGACCATCGGGTGATTAATGGCGTGGGCGGCGCAGAGTTCCTGAACGCCGTGGCACAGAACATCGAAAACGCCGAGTCGCTGGTGCAGGCAGGCATGGGCAGGTGACAGATCAGCGTCTTCTATTGCAGAAGGCGCTGACCTTGTTGCATCTGCAGGTGGAGAGTAATCCTATCTGGGTTCACCCCAGCGGCTCGTAGCACAGCCATACGGGGCAGGGGGCGTGCTTCATCACATACGCAACTACGCCCACGCCCAGCGGATTCTCGTCGGGGAGCAGGTTGCGTTGGTCGGTCAGCACCAGTAGGTCTGCTTCCACCTCTTCCGCCTCGCTAACGAGACCTGGACCCACCTCCCGCGCCTGCACTAGGTCAGCGGCGACCACCACGCCCTCCTCCTGCGCGAGATGCTCCGCTTGCAGCAGCATCTGTTCCGCCTCCTGCGCGCCCGGCGGCTCCGGATCGTCCACCTCATGCGTGTAGCCAACCGTCAGCACATACACCAGGCGCAAATTGCCCCGCGTGTGCCGCACGAACCGACAAAGCCAGCGTAAAACCCGCTTGTCGTGCTCGCTGCCCCGATACGCCATCAGAATCGTTTGCATGCTCATCGCTCCAGGAAGTAGCGCACAGTGGACACCACCACCTTTGGCTTTTTCATCAGGGCAAGGCGCAAAATCCACGCCGACTGATTGTGCAACAGGTGATGCCACCACTTGCGCGGATAAAACTCGGGAATCACCACTGTTACCTGATCCAGCTGCTCTTCGGCGATAAGCTCGTCGATGAACTCCTCGATCGGCTCAATCAGCGACCGGTGCTCCGAATCGATGATTTTGAGCGGGATGTCGGGCACGAACTGTCGCCATTCCTGCTGCATCTTCTCGGCAGCGGGCGTCACCAGGCGCAGCTCGGTCTCCTCATCTTTGCTGCGTTTGAGCACGCGCCGATAGACGGCGGGCGGGCGTGGGTCGAGATTGATATGCAACGCCTCGATCTCGTCGGGATGAGTCAGCGTGCGGGCGTAGTCCAGCGCCCGAAGCACGCCTTGGTGCACGCTCGGAACCAGCACGACCACCTTATGGCGCATAGGCGGGCGCGGTGGCGCAACCTGAGGCTTGAGCTGACCCTTGATGGTCATATAATGCTCATGCACTTTGAAGAGCATATACATCAGCACGCCGATGGAGACCAGCGTAATCCACGCGCCGTAGCGGAAGTTCGCGACGAGTTGTGTCATCAGCACCAGCCCTGTCGTGAATGAACCGAAGCCGCTAATCAGCATGCCGATGCGCCAGTGTGGAGGCTTCACACGGGCGAACCGACGCGCCATGCCCGCCTGCGACAGCGTGAAGCCGATAAACACCCCCACTGCGTACAGCGGAATCAGCGCGTGCGTGTCGCCCCGAAAGTAGATAATTAGCAACGCCGACAGCAGCCCCAGCAGGATAATGCCGTTGTTGAACACTAAGCGGTCGCCCAAGTTCGCCAGCTGGCGCGGCGCGAAGCGAGCGTTCGCCAGCACCGACGACAGGCGTGGGAAGTCTACATACGCCGTGTTCGCCGCCAGAATCAGGATCAGCGTCGTCGCTGCTTGCACCACATAGTAAAACCACTCGAACGGCGTGCCCTCCAGCACCGTGCGGGCAAG
This sequence comes from uncultured Fimbriimonadales bacterium, assembly GCA_964451985.1. Classification (GTDB taxonomy): domain Bacteria; phylum Armatimonadota; class Fimbriimonadia; order Fimbriimonadales; family GBS-DC; genus GBS-DC. Next base: position 11,424 of record CAYVKB010000007.1, read on the forward strand.
GCGCGAGGTAAGCGTCTCCACAATCTCGCCATCCTCGTTTTTGACGGGCAGCACTTGGAAATAAGAGGCGGTGTAGGTAATGCCCATCACCAGCCCCGACAGAATAATCGCCATCATCAGTAGTGTGCGCGCCGCGTTGCGCGATTCGGGCGACTTGAACGCGGGCACACCGTCCGAAATCGCCTCCACGCCCGTCAGCGCGGAACAGCCCCGTGCGAACGCTGTCAGCAGCACCAACAGCCCAAACGCCTGTGCACCTTCACCATACGGTGGATAACCTCTCGGCTCGATATCGCCTGCGAACCCGCGCGACAGCCCCACGATAATCAGAATCGCGAACGTCAGCACGAACCCGTAGGTCGGCGGCGCGAACACCAATCCCGACTCGCGCGCCCCACGCAGGTTAATCAGCGTCATCAACGCGATAAAGAACACGCATAACTCCACACGATAGGGCAACATCGCGGGGAATGCCGAGATAATCGCGTTCACACCCGCCGCGATACTCACCGCCACTGTTAGAATGTAGCCCACCAGCAGCGCGGACGCCGCCAGCACGCCCCAAAACTCGCCCAGATTCTCACGCGACACGATAAACGCCCCGCCCCCCTGCGGATAGGCGTACACTGTCTGCCGATACGAGAACACCACGATAAACAGCAGCGCGACCACCGCCAGCGCGATGGGGAACGCATAACGCAGAGCTTCCTCACCCGCCGACCACAGCACCAGCATCATCTCTTCGGTCGCGTAGGCAGACGAGGAAAGCGCGTCAGAAGCAAACACAGGCAACGCCAGTAGCACAGGCAGCCGTTCGTGGCGTGCCCGCCGCGTGGAAAGCACCGGTCCAATTAGTATCCGCCAGAGTTTGCCCAGCATTTAATCCGTCGCGATAGGAGTATACCTGAGGCGACTCTTAGCAAAGTGGCGTTCCCTGCAAGGGTACAAGTCCGATTATACATGGCAGGAAGATTCGCGTATACAGACTAATTAAGGCTCTTATGGAATCAAACCTTTTCACCGCTGTCGTGCTGCCGTTGGCGTTGGCAGTGATTATGCTGGGCTTGGGGCTGACGCTCACGCGCTACGATTTCCTGCGCGTGGTGATTTTCCCCAAAGCGTTCGTAGTCGGGCTGGTCTGCCAGATGGTGTTGCTGCCTCTGATGGGCTTTCTGGTGGCGAAGGTTTTCCCGATGGACCCCGCGCTGGCAGTCGGCGTGATGATTTTGGCGTTGTGTCCGGCGGGCGCGACGGCGAACCTGATTACCTACCTCTCGCGCGGCGATGTGGCGCTGGGCGTGACGCTTACGGCGTTCAACAGCCTGCTAATTATCATCACCACGCCTATCCTTATCAATCTCTCGCTGGCGCACTTTCTGGGCGAAACGACGACGATTCAGCTTCCAGTGCTGCGCACGATTCTACAGGTTGGGTTGATTATTCTGATTCCTGTGTCGATTGGAATGTTCATCCGGGCGCGCAATCCCAAATTCGCATTCAAGGCGGAGCGTCCGGTGCGTATCCTTTCCACGATTTTCATCGCGATTGCCGTGCTGGGCGCGGTGTTGCAAGACCGCGAGAACATCGGCTCACATTTTCAGCAGGCGGGCGTCGCGATGTTCGTGCTGAACGTGCTGACATTGCTCATGGGCTATAACGTGGCGCGGCTGTTCCGTTTGCCCCTTAAGCAGGCAATTACGGTCTCTATCGAAGGCGGCATCCAGAACGGCACGTTGGCGATTTTCATCGCCAGCACCATTCTGAATCAGCCTGCGATGTCGATTCCCGCAGCGGTTTATAGCCTGATTATGTTCGCCACGGGCGCGTTTATGATTTTCTATTTCGGCAGGCGCGCGCCCGAAGCAACCGCAAAACCTGCCGCCTAAGCGTTCCAGTTTGGGTCTTCAAACCGCTGAATCTCGATGAGATAACCGTTCGGGTCGCGGGCGAACAGGTGGTAAATCTGGTACCGCTCATTCAGAGTGGGCGGTTTTGTGATTTCCACGCAGTGCGCCTGCAAATGAGTGTACCAAGCGTCCACCTGTTGGGCGACCAGCGTCAGAATCACCCGATCGGCGGGCTGGGGCGTCTCGGTGCGCTGGCAGAAGCCCAGATAGCCTGCGCCGATGACCTGATAAATCACGCAATCGGTTTGCTCCAACGCCACGCGCAAGCCCAACACTTGCTCGTAAAATGTGCGCGTTGCCTCCCAGTTGGGGGCAGGTAAAAAAACGATGAACTCAGATATGGGTGGCATGAGGTAATTAAACCGGATCGTATGTAGTTGCGGTTCAAAACCGCTCATGCACAGACAGTTTTCCTTTTAGTAGCACCCGGTACCCCTGCGCGAATATCTCCGTCTCCTGTACCGCCCCCCGCGTATCCGCTCGTAACGCCTCCAGCTGCGCCTGCAACGCATCCGCCGCCGCGCATAGCCACGCCTCCGCATCAGTCAAGTCGCTCTGAAACGGCGCGCCCACGCTCAGATACGCTCGCGGATACTGATGATAACTCGCTTCTATATGCATCGCTAACGGCATCACCCACGCGCTCGGAACCTGATGCGCCAGCCAGTGCAAAGACCGCTGAAACGGCAATAGGCTTGCTGTGTCGCCGTGCAGCTTGCCCTCAGGAAAAAGTAGCACCGCTGTGTCGGGCATGCGCAGTGCCTCCACCGTGCGCCGTACCGTGCGCGCCCGCGCCGCTGCATCGTCTGCAGGAAACGGCAACGCCCCAATCGCTCGAAACGGCGGAAACCGACGATACGACTCCATCCACACCACCATCCGACGCCCCCACGACCGTATTAGCCAGTAGCCCAAGTAGCCGTCCCACCAGTAGTGATGATTGGCGTACAGGATCAGTGGTCGCGGCTCCTCAGGGGGCGCGCCGCGCACGTACACTGCCCGAAAATGCCCGCGTAGACTCCGCTCAATCAGCGTGTCCACGAACTGACGCTGCGCCCTCACGACCCTGCTCGATAGACCCGTCCTTTCCATACAATCGTGCCTCGCCGATACCACGCCACCGAACGCCCCAGCGTCAACAGGCCCAACACCACGCTGCCCGCATACAGCCATCCCAACCGAAACGGCAAGCCCACCACCCGCGCCGATAGCCCGAAAATCACTACAGCTGTCGCCATCGCCGCCGTTGCCCACCCGCGTTGCGCAGGCATAAACAACCCCACAAGTGGATACAGATACACCAGCGTCAACATCAGCCCCACCCACACCGCCATCGGAACCGAGCGACAAATCGCCACTGCGTTCTTCGCGAAACCGTTCATCGCTTCGCGCAGCGTTGGATACATCGACACCCGTAGCCACGCCCGAGCGTCCAGCAAGCGCACCACGCCACGATGACGCTTCACCAGCGCAGCCAACGCCACATCTTCCAGTACCGCCCCGCGTACAAAAAAGTGCGGCAGCCAGCGCGCATAGTCCGCCTTGCGAAACGCGATTACTTGTCCATTCGCGAATGCGAATGCAGGATTGGGATGACGCTCCGCCAACGGCAACGGCAGCAACGTGAACACCGAGAACGGCACCATAATTTTCAGCAACGCCACCAGGAGGCTACTCGGTGTGAAAGTGGGGATCGCACTTACCAGGTGGGCATCGGTGTGGGTGAGGTAGCCCCGCAGCACATCGATAAAACTCGCTTTGCTGCGCAGGTCGGCGTCCAAAAACAGCATCCACTCGCCCTGCGCCCGCGTCGCCAGTTGATAGCACGCCCAGTTTTTGCCGACCCAGCCTTCGGGGCGCGGCGCACTGCGAAACCAGCGCACACCTAACCGAGTTGCGTGTTGCGCCAGCCACTCTGTCGTACCGTCGTCCGAACCGTCGTCGCATACCCAGCACTCCACGTCGGGGCTGAGTTGCAGCGCGAGGCTCTCCAACAGGTGCGGCAAGTTCTCGCGCTCGTTGCGGGCGGGAATGAGAATGGAAAGAAAGCATCTATGAACCTCACCCCGCAGCCCCTCCTCCGTAGCGATGGAAACCTTATCCCGAAGCCCCCTCTCCGTAAACAGAGAAGGGGAGTGGCGCGTGCGCAGTGTAGGCATGCCCCCCTCTCCGTTTACAGAGAGTGGAGACAGGGGAGTGAGGTTGGTAGAAGCGGGAGCACTTGTGTTCTTGCTATCCGAAGACGCCGTGGAGTGAGGGCGCAACCTTCGCCTGCGCCAATACGCCAGATTGTATGCCAAAATGCTTAGTTGCACGCCCAGCACGCTCAGAATCAACGCCCACACGCGAGAGGATACCCGCTACACCAGCGGCGTCTTGCCAGGCACAGCCACCTCGTCGACGGGCATCGCGCCGAACTCCAACTGCTCCGCGCGTTCCAACAGATTCAGCTTGGACTGGTTCAGCGCAAACTCCCAGGTCACCACCTTGCCTGTGTACGCGGACATGCGCCCCATAATTGCTGCCAGCGTACTTTCCGTCACAGCGCGGGTCTCGTTGAGGGGTTGGTCGTTGCGGATGGCGTTCACGAGGGCGATTTGCTCTTGTTTGTAGCCGCTGCGTTTTTGCCCATCGTAGCGCCAAGTTTCACCCCGCACGGTGATAGTACCTGCGGGGTCGGCGGTTCCGTCTGTGCCGTACACACGCTCACCTATGAGTATCGCGCAGTTGTCAATCTGGCGGCACATGCTCATCACTTTCACGCCGTTGGGGTACTCGAACTCAACTGCGAAGTGGTCGTAGATGTGTCCGAAGTGCGGTTCCGTGCGGGCTTGGCGTCCGCCCATGCCCATCGCGCGGACGGGATGCGCCCCCAACACCCAGTTCAGCACGTCGATGTTGTGGATATGCTGCTCCACAAGATGGTCGCCTGAAAGCCACGTGAAGTAGAGCCAGTTGCGCAGTTGCCATTCCACGTCGCTCCATCCAGGTTGGCGCTCCACGTGCCATAGCCCGCCCTGATTCCAGTAGCATGCCCCGCCAACGATATTGCCAATCGCGCCTTGCTGGATGCGCTGGATGGTTTCGATGTAGTTCGGTTCGTGGCGGCGTTGCGTGCCTGCGACGACGCTAAGCCGTTTTTGGGTTGCCAGTTCACCCATTTGGAACATTAAGCGCACCCCCGCAGGGCACACGGCGACGGGCTTCTCCATAAATACGTGCTTGCCCGCTTGGATGGCTTCGCGAAAATGAGTCGGGCGGAATCCGGGCGGCGTGCAGAGGAGTACGATATCTACGCCGCTACTAATCACGCCTTTGTAAGCGTCCAGCCCGACGAACTTGCGATTGCCGAGGTTCAGGCGGTCTTTTCGCTCTTCCTCGAGGGCTTTCAGCGAGGCGTTGAGTTTGTCTTCGAACACATCGCCCATCGCGTACAGTTCCACGCTAGGGTGGGCATCGATGATGTCAACTGCGGCGCCTGTGCCGCGCCCACCACAGCCGATTAAACCGACGCGCAGCGTGTCTCGTCCTTGCGCGTGGGCGAACAGCTCGACGGGCAACATACTCAGCGCGGCTGCGCCTGCGGATGCCTTCAAAAACTCTCGCCGTGTAATGCCTTGCTGCGCCATAGTTTCACCGTGAGTTAGATTCGAGGGCGTCGGACGGAGTCCTGCTGCAGGAACGCCAAAGCCGATCGTGAATCAGAGCGAAGCTATGCATTATCAGCAGCTCGTGCTGCCCGCGCCCGACGACGCCACTTGGAAGGCGTACTTGGATAGCGTAGAGCGCATGCGTGTGTTGGTCAAGAAAGGCGACCCTGACCTGCACGACCGCATCGATTGGGCGCGTGGAGCGGTCTTTATGGACAAGGAGCTGGCGAAGATTGCCCCCGAAAGCGCGACGGGCGTGCAGATTGTGGACAAACTCGTGCGCGTGTCCCTCAAAGACGGCGGCGAAGAGTGGCTGCTGATACATGTGGAGGTGCAGTCCACGCCGCAGTCGAACTTTGAGGAGCGAATCTTTGCGTACTTTGTGGCGATTTGGCTGCGGTATCGCAGGCGCGTGGTGAGCATCGCGATACTGGCGGACGATAATCCGAACTGGCGTCCCAGTCGCTATGAGCAGGTGACAGGTAGATGCCGCGTGTCGTTCGAGTTTCCAACGCTGAAGCTGATAGACCTGGACGAACAAGAGTTGATTAACGCGGGCGATTCGGCGTCGTTGATCTTGGCGGCGTTTCTGCGGGCGATGCGCACACGCGGCGACGCCGATTTGCGCTATCAGGCGCGTGTGGAACTGATGACGCTTGTTCTTGAGCGCGGGTATAATGAAGACGAGGCACGCGATATTTTGCGATTTCTGGAGGGCGCGATGAAACTACCTGCCGACCTGGAAGACCTGTACGAGAAGATGTTAGACGAGTACCGCAGCAAGCCGTCGGGCGCGGTGCTGCTGTCGTCGATTGAGCGTAAGGCGATTCAGCGGGGGTTGTTGCGCGGCTATCGGCGCGGTAGACGGCGCGGCGAGCAAATCGGTCTCAAAACGGGGCAAGAGGAAGGACACAAGAAAGGACTCGAGGAAGGACACAAGAAAGGACTCGAGGAAGGACGCACGGAGGGGCTGCAACAGGCGATAATTGCCAGCCTGCGCGAGCTGTACGGTAGCGCACCTGACGAGATTGTCAACGCCTTGCATCAAGTCAAGCAACCTGAGACGCTGCAGGAGTTGCTAACCTATTCGTTGCGAGCAGGTAGCCTGCAGGCGTTCCAGCAGCGACTACAAAGCATCCTCGAATCCAATCCTTCCTAAGGGTATACTGCTGCCGATGGCGCGACCGTTCGGCTACTGGATGCTGGTGCTGCATACGCACATCCCATATGTGCTGTCGCACGGTAAAGCGCCGCACGGAACCGACTGGCTCACCGAGAGCCTTGCGGAGTGCTACCTGCCCCTGTATGAACTCACCGACCGCCTGCAGCAGCGCGGCATCCCCGCCCGCTACACAGTGAGCTTCACGCCGATTTTACAAGAGCAGTTAGCCGACGCGGAGTTTCAGGACGAGGCGCGGAGCTATATAAACGCGAAAATCGCCGCCGCGCAGGACGATATGCGCGCCTTCACGCGGCAAGGTAACCGCTGGATGGCAGGGCTGGCGTACCTGTGGCGCACCTATTTTGAACAGCAACAGTCGCTGTACGCCCAGCTGAACGGCGACTTGCTGGGCGCGTTCCGACGGCTTCAAGACGCGGAGCTGATCGAAATCGCCACCAGCGCGGCGACGCACGGTTATCTGCCCCTGCTGGGGTGCGACGAGTGTGTGCGGGCACAGGTGCAGCTGGGTGTTCAGACCTACCGCAAGCATTTCGGGCGTGAGCCGCGCGGTTTCTGGTTGCCTGAATGTGCCTACCGCCCCAGCTACCGCTGGCTGCCCCCCATTGCTCAGGAGGTTTTGCCTGCCACCGAGCGCGCAGGGGTCGAGATGTTCCTTGCGGAGGCAGGCATACGCTACTTCTTTGTGGATACGCATATGCTGCGCGGCGGAATGCCGCTTGGAACCTACTGGGATCGGTTTCCCGCGCTACGCCAGTTGTACGAGCAATTCGCCGCGCACTATCGGCTCGAGCCAACCGATCGCACGCCCTATCGCGCTTACACCGTGCCTGCGCCTGCACCGTTAGCCGTGTTCGCTCGCGACCCTGCCACCACCGTGCAAGTATGGAGCGGTGATCAAGGCTATCCCGGCGACGCGCGGTATCTGGAGTTCCATAAGATGCATTATCCCGGTCGCCTGCGCTACTGGCGTGTGAGCGAGAACAAAGCCGACTTGGGTGCAAAGCAACTCTACGCCCCCTATGATGCCTTTGAAGTCGTGCAAGCCCATGCTGAGCACTTCGTGAGTCTGCTGAAGCAAACCCTGTGGACACATTACCAAGCCACCAGCGCGCCCGGCGTGATGGTCTCGATGTACGACACGGAGCTGTTCGGACATTGGTGGCGCGAAGGTCCTGAATGGCTGTATGCGGTCATCCGCCGTCTCGCCGCCGACCCTGACATCGAGATGCTCACAGGCAGTGAATGCTTAGAGCGATTCCCACCCACGGAGCCTGTGTTTCTGCCTGAAGGCTCGTGGGGCGAGGGTGGCTCGCACTATATCTGGCTGAACGAGAATACCTTATGGGCATGGGATGCGATTTATCGCACGGAGACGCGCTGGCTACGCCTGTTGCACCAGTACGGAGACAACCCCGACCTACAACCTTACTTGCAGCAGCTGGGGCGCGAGCTGCTGCTGCTGGAATCATCCGACTGGACATTTCTGATTACCACAGGCGCGGCACGCGACTACGCTGAAGCCCGCCTTGCAGACCACCTGCGCCGATTCGAGCGTATCGCTGCGCTCATTGAAACGATAACAAGTAGCGGCAAACCTGAACCCGAGCTGTTGCGTGTGTACCAGGAAAGTCTGCAACGCGACGCAGTGTTTGGGGATTTGAAGCTGGATTGGTGGGCGTAGTTGGTCACACTTTCGTTTTCACATTCCCAGCTCTGCACTCGCATAGGCATCCAAATCGTAATCGGCGCGTTCACCCGACAGCAGCCGAAAGTAGCCTGCAAGGGCAATCATCGCGGCGTTGTCGGTACAGTATTGGGGGGGCGGGATGGTGAGGTGTAGTCCCGTCTGAGCGCAGGCGTGTCGCACTTGCGCCTGCAACGCCGAGTTCGCCGCTACACCGCCTACAACTGTAAGTGTATTGACGCCGTGCGCCCGCGCCGCGCTGGTGGCTTTCTCTATCAGTACATCCAACACTGCTTGCTGGAACGATGCGCACAGATCGTTCACAGTAGACTCTTGGAGCGTCCCTTGCGCCTGCAGGCGTTCCACCTCGCGCCGCACGGCGGTTTTCAGCCCGCTGAAGCTAAAGTTCCAGCCCTCCACCTGCGCGCGGGGCAGCGCGAACGCTTTCGGGTTGCCCAGTCGTGCGCGACGGTCTATCTGCGGACCGCCCGGATAGCCCAGATTCAGCAAACGCGCGGTCTTATCGAACGCTTCGCCTGCAGCGTCGTCCAGAGTGTGCCCAATCAGTGTGTAGTCGCCGTGCCCGCGCGCCAGTACGAGTTCCGTATGCCCGCCCGACACAATTAGCGACAAGTGCGGGAACGGGATGGGCACATCTGGTCCGGTCAGGAACGCCGAGTAGAGATGCCCTTCTAAGTGATTCACGCCGACGAGTGGGATATTCCGTGCAAACGCAAGTGCTTTGGCGGCAGCTAAGCCCACCACTAACGCACCCACCAGTCCGGGGCGGTTCGTGACGGCGACGGCGTCAATCTGGGCAAGCGAAACGCCTGCCTCGTCCAAAGCCTGCTGGATAATCGGGCTGATGCGCTCCACATGCTGACGCGCGGCAGCTTCGGGCACGACGCCACCCCACTGTGCATGCAAATCTGCCTGCGACGCCACCACGCTGGAACGCACGATGCGACCTTCCAGCACCGCCGCGGAGGTCTCGTCGCAGCTGGTCTCGATGCCCAAAATGTAGCGCACGGCAAGATTATACTGCCTTACGCTGCTCGGATTGGAGTTGCTCAATGCGTTTGAGGAGCCACTCGCTGCTGCGGGCTAACGAGTCGGCGGGGTCGGTTGGCTTGAGGGGCTGCGGCGTGCGTCCCATCGCCACATCACGCATAAAGGTCTCCAGCTCGCGCATGCGTTGAGCTTGAAATCGCAAGGTCTGATACACTTCTGCCCATTCGGTGTCGTGCAAGCGGCGTTCACAGGCGGCGGCGCACGAGGGCTTTTCAATGGCGCGGCGCATCCAGCGCGCAGGCAAGCCCCAGCGCAGCCATGCCAGTATTAGCATCGTCAGCATGCTCAAGCTGCCCGACACGCCGTAGCCCAGCAAGGCACGCGTTTCTGCCTCAAGCATCATCGCCATAAGGCGCAGGTACTCCTCCCGAAAGTTGCGCAGCGCGTCGCCCAAGGTGTCCTGCCCACGAAAGCTGAACGCTCGCAGCATCGTCAAACTGAAACGGTTTGGGTCAGGTGATGCAATATACATCGCTAACAGCGCCTGCGTCTGCGCCCATTCCAGCTCCAGCCGTATCAGGGCGGGCTGAAGCGAGAAGAGTAGCTCGTCGGTTTCTTGTTTCAACACACGCCCTACCGCTGCCTCCGCTTGTTGGTGTGCGTCCTTTAGCGACTTGTGCAGTGTGATAGGGTCATAACCCACGAAGCGCACCTTCGCCGAGCCGGAATGTGCCAGCCCCAGCAGGGCGCGTTCCACTCGAAGCAGCGAATCCTCCAGCTGCGCGAGGTCTTTCAAGACCATCGCCTGCTGATATTGTGTGTTGCGCAGTGCCTGCCCCACCTGCGCGAAGCCTATTACGCTGAGAACCAACAGCGTGAGCGCGAACGCCCACGCGCCCTGGTACAACGCGCGCCGCCCACGATTCGAACTCACATCAGGATTATTCCACACGCGGGCGTAAATGCCCCATTAAACATTGCCCGCCCACTGCGATTAACCCCACATCGAACAGCGTTTTGCCCATCTGCGGCAGGTACATATAATGCTCGAAGAAGTGCAGGAACGCCATCGGCAGGAAGGCAAGGGCGTGCCAGAGTAGCGCGCCGCCCAGTAGTCGCCGTTCACGCCACAGTGCAGCCAGCACGCCCAAATACAGGAGCGTACCGATAATATTATCCCAGCCCGTTTTGTCCACCAGCAGGATGTGCAGGTCGGTTCCGACGGCGCGCCAGTAGGCGATTTGCCCTGCGGGGGGCAGTAAGTCCGTGAGGTAACTCTGGACTGGACCTGCAAGACTGCTGCGTCGTTGCTGTTGCTGGTATGTGGTCGGCTCCGTAGGCAGCAGGCTCAGGCGCAGGGCGACGATGAGCAGGGCGGCTACTGCCGCTGTGCCGAAGGCGTACCCGCCCCACGCGCCCCACAGGCGCCGCATGCCGAACGCCAACGCGCCGACAACAAGCGTCAGCATAATCGGTTGTTCGTAGCTGCCCAGCGCAAGTAGATACATCATGCCGCCCAGCCCCAGCCAGCCCCAACGCCGTTCCGATGCGCCCCGTATCAGCACATACATCGCCCACACACTGAACAGTGTGCCCAGCAGCGCGGTGCGCGAAGGAACCCAAGTAATCAGGCGCGTGTAATGCGTTTCCATTAGGCGGTCGAAGCCCCAGAAGAGTGCGCCAATGGCTAAAAAGAGGGGCACCCAGTGAAAATTGGAGTTTCCTCGCTTCGCTCGGAATGAGACTGGCGCCTCGTCTGCAGAGTCGTTGCCATTCCGAGCGAAGCGAGGAAACTCCAAAAGACTCGCGATCAAAATCGCCCCTGCAACCGCTCCCACCCACCACCATGCTGACCAGTTGCCCAGCCAAGTCGTTAGCCCAATCTGCTGTAGGCTCAGCGCAGCGGAGGTTCCCAGCGCGAGCCAGTCGGCGTAGGGATACTCAATCAGGCGGGCGTAGGCGCGCACGAGAAAAAATAGCCCCAGCGCGGTTATAACGATCAATAGCCAGTTGGTCAGTCGAAAGCCCCATCCCGACTCGCCGTAAAGCGTATAGTCAACTGCAATAGAGAGGCTGGAGATGGGGCGATAGAAGCCGTTTTCCAGTAGCCAGTCGCCAACAAACCAGCGCCATGCGCCCGCCGTGCCACCTGTATCGCGCACGGCGTTAAGCATCACTGCCGTATCGCTGTCGGCGCGCAGGGGAACATCGATGAAGACTTGGGGCATGGCAAGCGCGTGTAGGCAGACAATCATGCCCAGCGCCGCCCAGACGCCCCAACTACTTGTTCTGTTTGAAGAAGAGCGCGTTCTTCTCAATATAGTGGCGCCATTCGGGGGGCACTTCTGTGTCGGCGTAGATGGCGTTCACAGGGCACTCCGGCTCGCATAACCCGCAATCGATACACTCGTCGGGATGGATATAGAGCTGGTCTTCACCCTCGTAGATGCAGTCTACAGGGCAGACCGCCACGCACGACTTATCCTTCACACCGATACACGGCTCCGTGATAACATAGGGCATGATAGCTTACCTCCTTCGATAGGATACCCGATTTCAGTTCTCTTCCAGGTGCGGTTCGTCGCGGTAGCGCTCCAGAACGCGCCGTGCGAGGTCGCGTAGCATATCGGGTAGCTCTTTGCCGAGGATAGGCTCTGTGGGCTTTTGATACAGGGGTGAGCCTGCACCGATCCAACCGCCCTGCGCCAGATATTCCAGCGAGCGGTAGGCGGGATGGCTGCGCGCCAGCTGGATGGTCGGCTGCGTGCGGAATCGGAGTACCCCGCGTGGCGCGCCGATTTGTTCGCGCATGCGGGCGTCCAATCGCTGGGCGTATTGGGCGAGCATCTGCCCCACCTGATAGCGTGGCATCGGCTGGCTCGCGCTGAATCGGGGCGGGATTGCCCCGCGCGCCTTGAGTTCTTTCAGAGCGGATTGCACCCAAGCGGGATGCCTGCCTTCTAAGCGCGTTGCCCCTGCGCTCGCTGTGCTGAGCGGCTTCTGGAACGCCTCGCTCAGTCCACGCTCCATGTTCACGATGAACTCGGCGGTGATTACAGCCACCTCATAGCCTGTAAGGGGCGCGTCGTAAGCAGAGCTGGGCTTAGGAGGCGGCAAGTGCAGGTTCGGCTCGCGCTGCACCGGTTGCGACGCCAGTGCGCCGATGAGCAGCAGGTTCACCCCCGCCGCACGAATCAGTGAAAAGCGGTTCATACCCGTAATTATGGCAGATACCGATGGGAAAAGAGACTCCACAACGGTCTCTTAGCCCGGCGGCCACGTCATATGCCTGCCCCCCAACAGGTGGAAGTGTAGATGATACACCGACTGACCCGCATCGCGGTTGGTGTTCAGTACTACACGGTAGCCGTCGGCTTCGATCCCTTCCCGACGCGCCAGCTCCGCGCAAACCCACAGTAGATGCCCTATCAGCGTTTCGTGTTCGCGCTCCATCGTCGCAAGGTTCTCGATATGCACCCGAGGAACTACCAGAATATGCGTGGGCGCTTGCGGGTTGATGTCGCGGAAGGCGAAGGTGTGGTCATCTTCGTAGACCACCTGAGTAGGAATCACGTGGTTCACAAACTTGCAGAACAGGCACTCGCTCATGCCGACCTCCCTGTGACTCGTTCAGCGCGCCGCTCGCGCAGCAGCGTGCGGATTTTCATCATCGATTCTTGGGCAATCTGTTGCACCTCATCGGGCTTCATCGAGAGTTTCTCGGCGGCTTGCTCCAGCGTATGCGCTTGCTCACCCTGTAGCCCGTGCAGCAGGCGCATTACGACCCGCTCGGCAGGCAGCAGGTCGTCCAGCACGCGTTCAATCTGTTTGGGGTGCAGCGGATGAGTCAAATCGTGAACAATTTGCACCAGCACAGGTTCCTCGTTGCGGCTACGGTTCTGCCATATGCGCAAGGTGGCTTCGATCTGGGTATGCCCCAGCGTTTCGACGAAGTAGCCCTCTGCCCAGAAGTTGCGCTTGCCGATTTCGATTTCCAGGCGCGGAATGCCCTCGAACAGGCGGTGCGCCGTGCTGCGCTTGATATCGCTTACCACATTAGCGATAGCGTCGGTCGGCTTGAATCCGATAATCAGATGCACTTGGTTGGGCATCACGCGGTAGGCGATGAGTTCGTACTCGTAGTTCTGGCATACTTCAGGAAGCATCTGCGAGAAGAGGGTGGTGACCTCAGGGTCGAACAGGGGCTTCTTGGCGCGGGCGTAGAAAGCAACGAGCGCGTAGAGGCGATACGCACTGGAGCCTGTCGTACGCAGTTTCTCGAACGGCGACTTCGCCGTGCGCTGCTGTGAGCTACCCACTGGTTTCTTCGCCATGCAAGCCCTCCACCTAAGCGACCGGTCGGTGTAGGTAGTATACCCCATTCCTGCCCGATTTAGCCCAGCAATCAACCTAATTGCCGCCACCAGTGCGTGAGGGCGTCAAGGCGGTCATAGAGGGGCACGCTCGGCGGTAGGTTGTTCAAAATCTCCCGCCCATAGCTGCGCTCGCGCATACGCGGATCCAGTATCGCCACAATCCCGCGGTCGTTACTGCGCCGTATTAGCCTTCCAAAGCCCTGCCGCATCTGCTGTTTCGCCATCGGCAGCGACCATGCCCGGAAGGCATTTTTGCCCTGCGATTCGTACCACGCCTGACGCGCCCGCTGCAGTGGTGTGGTGGGCACTTCAAACGGAATACGCGTGAGGATGAGGTTCATCAGCGTTTCGCCCGGCGCGTCGAAACCCGTCCAGAAGGAGCGCAGCCCGAACAGCACCGAATGCACATCCTCACGGAACTGCTTGGATAAATCGGCGTTCGCGCTATCGCCCTGCAGCAGGATGCGGAACGGGAGCTTCGGAATGCGTTTATGCACTTCCCACATCTCATTGCGCGAGGCAAACAGAACAAGGGCACGCCCCTGCGTGAGTTTGAGTAGCTCCGTAATTTGCTCTGCCAAGCGACGGTAATATTCGTCGGCACCAGGCGCACTTGTGTTGGCAGGCGGCTGTGGAATCACACCCAGTGCAGGCAGATACAACGCGCACTGACGACTGTAGTCGAACACGGGGGGTAGTTGCAACTGATGGGATGTCTCCAGCCCCAGTTGCTGTTCAAAAAAGTCAAAGCGCCCGTCCACCGTGAGCGTTGCGCTCATCAGCAGGGCTGGTTGACGACTCCAGAGCCGTTCGCGCAGCCAATCCGCCAGCACTAATGGCTCGTAGCACGCTTTCCAGCCCTTCTCTGTAGGCTCCACCCAGCACACGCCGTTGGGTGGCTCAATCAGGCGGTTGAGATTCTGATAGATCTGTTCGAAGCCGTAAATAAACTGCGTGATAGTCGCCTCCACCACCTCGCGTTGCTTCTCAGTTAGCTGGCTTTTGGAACTCTGATAGGTCTGCTCCACTTCGCGCATAAGCGTAGTGATTTCGATTTGGAGCGCAAGGGCGACGTGGGCGACGGGGTCGTGCAGGTCGGGTCGGAATGCCTCGCGAAGCGATTTGTACGCGGCTAATTCAGCGGGTGCAACGTGCACGGCGACGCCGTCATGCGGAATCTCAGGCTTGCTCGCGCTCTCCAACGCCTCGCGACAGTGCGTCGCGAACTGCTCGACCAGTTTTTGCACCGACATAATAAAACCAAATGGCTGATCTGGACCCTCCAACGCATCGCCTATCTGATTACTCATTGTGGCGGCGTGGGCAATCAGCGTCTCGATAAGTTCCTCATCAAGATCAAACTCCAGCGAGTTGGCGGCGGCGTCGAGCATATCGTGCGCCTCGTCGATAATCAGAAAGTCGTAATCATCCAGCAGGGAGATTGCATCATTCGTGGCGATGCGCACGATGGCATCTGTTAGCACAAAGGCGTGGTTCGTAATCACGATGCCTGCCTGCGCAGCACGGCGACGCGCCTCGTAGTAGAAGCAGTTGTGGTAATACTCACACACCTTCGCGCGGCACGCGCTGGGCACGGCGATTTCGGTCCACATGCCGCGCGTTAGTTTCTCGGGGATTGCCTTGCGGCGCAGGAATTCGTTCAGCTCCGCCTCCACGCCCTCATTTGCCACGCCCGTCCACTCCTGCAAAAACCGCGCCAGTTCGGGCGTCACGCGTTTGACCTTATTGCTGCGGATGATGTCCAGGCAAGCATAGCGGCTACGCCCCATCGCCAGCGCCGCGCTGGGAGGATTGGAGAACAGGCTCTGGGCGAGTGGTAAATCCTTGCGCCAGTACTGCTCGGCTAACACGTTGGTGTAGGTGCTAATCACCACGCGCTTTTTCTCGCGCAGGCAGTAGGCGATAGCGGGTAGCAGCACCGCGAGGCTCTTGCCCACGCCTGTGGGGGCTTCCACCATCCCCGAACTCTTGCCTTCCAGTCGCTCGCATACGAACTGCGCCATCTGCCGCTGCACATGGCGCGTCTCAAACCCCGACCGCGCCTCCAGACGCTGGAATGCGGCCTCCACGATGGTCCACAGACTGCTCACAGTAGGATGTGTATTATACCAATCGCGTCCTCATCCTGCTGTATTGCACCGAGTTAAAGTACTGCAGGGCTATGTGCTTGTACTCAGAGCGTGTTTTTGGAGGGCGCGGCTCCGCCGAGCCGTTTTTCTGCTCAGAGCGTGTTTTTGGAGGGCGCGGCTCCGCCGAGCCGTTTTTCTGCTCAGAGCGTGTTTTTGGAGGGCGCGGCTCCGCCGAGCCGTTTTTCTGGTAGCCCCTGCACTGCGGAGATGATGGCTCAGCAGGAGCTTCGCCCTCTAGGGTCGGGACTTGGCTTAGAAATTGCCTGCAACTAGAGGCAAAGGAGGATGACATGGAGCTCCGCCCTCCAGGGGCGGGACTTGGCTTAGAAGTAAATCGCTTCCCGTTGTAAGCAGTCGCTACAGAGGAGTCGCTCGCAGAATTCGGAGCGCTCGCGTGAACAGATGGGCGATAGTGTCGGTGGCTTGATGCATGACCACTGTGACTTCTTCGTGGGTAAGAGGTTGACCGCTCAGTCCTGCGCCGAGGTTGGTGACCACCGCCACGGCGGCGTAGTGGATGCCCGCCTCGCGGCACAGAATCGCTTCGGGCGCGACGGTCATGCCAATCACATCACCGCCCAGCATGCGGAACATTCGAATCTCTGCGGGCGTTTCGTAGCGCGGACCGGGTGCGCACACATATACGCCTTCGTGCTGCACGGGGATTTGCAGCTGCTGCGCCGCCTGAATCAGCGCGTCGCGCAGCATGGGGGAAAAGGGCGTGGTGAAATCGGTATGCACCACCTCGTCGTGGTAGAGCGTGTTCACCTCGCGCATAAAGTCCAGAAAATCGCTGAGGATAACGATTGTGCCCGCGTTCCAATCGGTGCGCAGCGACCCGACGGCAGCAGTAGCCAGCACTGCCTGTACACCCTGCTCTTTGAGGACTCGCACATGCTGCGCGTGGGGGATGCGGTGCGGGGGCGTTTTGTGCCCTTTGGAATGGCGCGGAAGCAGGAGCGCCGCCTCACCATTTAGTTCGCCCTCGTACAGGTACACGCCATTCGGTAAGGCATGTTCTGCCCGAAGCATCCAGCCCGGCAGCTGTTGCACTCCTGTTCCGCCAATAATCGCTGTTTTCATTGAATTCAGCGACTGCGCGTGCGCGCTTTGGCAGCTGCTGAGTCTGCAGCCACTGTTCCACCATCGATGTGCTCGTGATAGGCTTTCTGAAGGCTCAGGCGCACCATGTCCGCGATACGGTTAATCTCTGTGATATTCGCTTGCTCCGCGGCGACGGGGTCGACAGTGAGTACCGCCCACGGCGCCAGCATGAACTGGTGCACTTCGCTTGGTTGAGGATAGGGACTATCGGAGGGACGCGCAGCAGGCGCGTGGATTACCGCTGTCTCAGCAATCATCGCCCTTGCCGCCTCGCCCATCTGCTTGGCGAGGTTCGCCTCGGAGCGTTGCTCCAGTATAGAATCGATGAGCTGCTCCAGCTCCGTAGTGGATTTTCCCTCTATCATACGCCGCACCGCGCGCAGCGGAATATACTGCGCTTGGAGCGTCTTCAGCGTAACTAACTGCAGAAGGTGATGATAGTCATACAGTACCCGATTCCCACGACGGCGCGTCGGCGGGTCAATCAGGCGATGCGCCGTGTAGAACCGCACCGTGCGTACATCCGGAAAGGGCACGACTTTGTATCGCGGTTGAATGGGCGCCCACTGTTCTAGCAGGCTGTTCGCCACTGCCGCAAGCTCTTCGATGGTGAAACCCTCCTGCTCTCGGTATTGCTTCAGTGACTCGATGGGTTTCATAGTATATCCAGTATACCCCATTCCGAGTCGTAAATGCAAGGTTTTACAACATCATCTCTATAGTTTTAAAGAAAAATACTGAAGAAAGCGGAGTCTAACAGTGTAAAATGCGCCTTGACCTCGTTGCAGAGGCAGATGTTATAACGCAAGTAAACTCGATCCGTACAGACAAAACTCCCTCCTCGCCTCTCTCTGTTTCAATCAGCACCCGTCCTTAGGAGCGAATGCAACCATTCGTAGCGTCGGCGTCCCCGCCGACGAAACCTGGTTTCAAT
>CAYVKB010000007.1:29522-50386 GCA_964451985.1 uncultured Fimbriimonadales bacterium
GCGAATGCAACCCATCCTCTTGTAGAAATTTGTTTCCGAGTTCAGAGAGCAGAGGGGGGTGGCACAACTGTTTATCTATGCTAAACAAGTCGTGTGTTCTGTCTGGTGGTCGAGTGGGTTTCTGATTCCTAAGGCAGTTTCCGAACAGTCTTCAGGTATCCTGTATCGTGATGCGCATGATACTGTCGGGCAGTTCGCAGGTGGATGAGCGGCTGCAGCAGGACTACGCGCACTGCCAGTCGGTGCAGCGGGCGTATGGCGTAAGCTACTACTTTGCCACGCGCTTCTTTCCGCCTGAAATGCGCCGTGCGGTGTACGCCTTGTACGGGTTCGTGCGCTATCCCGACCAGTGGGTAGATTGTCCTGAGGAGACGCTCTTCAGCGGTTCTTCGCTCCCGCGTTTGGGAGAGAGGCAGGGAGCGAAGGCAAAATTAGATGCTTACGAACGCGACCTCATCCGTGCAGTGTGCGGCGAGCCGGTGGAGTTCCCACCGTTGCGCGCTTTTGCCGATGTGGTGCGTCGCTGCAAAATCCCGCTGCGCTATCCGCTGGGGTTTCTGGACGCGATGCGGATGGACTTGCAGCGCACACGCTATGCCGATTTCGAGCATTTACAAACCTACACGTGGGGCAGCGCGTCGGTGGTGGGTGTAATGATGTGTTATATCATGGGCACGACCAGCTCGGAGGCGTTGCACTACGCGGCGACGATGGGACTGGCAATGCAAATGACGAACTTCCTGCGCGATGTAGGCGAGGACTGGCAACGCGGGCGAGTCTACTTGCCTCAAGACGAACTACGAGAGTACGGCGTAAGCGAAGCACAGATTGCGCAGGGCGTGGTGGACGAACGCTGGATTGCGCTGATGCAGTTCCAGATTGAGCGTTGCCGAAGGCTCTATGCGCAGGCGGAGCGCGGGATTAATCTGTTGCCCCGTGAGGCGCAGTTTCCCGTGCTGCTGGGCGGGCGGCTGTACGCGCGCATCCTGAACGCTATCGAGCGCAACGGCTACGATGTCTTTCGTTATCGGGCGCGCACCACCTACGCCGAGAAAGTTGCCATCGCAGCGTCAACCTACTACGAGTGGCGTAGGACGCTGTAATTCACAGGTACACTTTTAGCCGTGCTGGGCGTGCTGATAGGGCTGATTTTGACCGGCTTGCTTGCCGTGTTGGGCGGGCGGGCGATTCATAAATTGACTCCCAATCTATTGGAGCAACTCGCGTTCGGTGGCGCACTGGGGCTGGGACTGCTGGCTCATCTTATTGCGGGTTTCGCCGCCGTCGGTTTAGCCAACATCGTGGGCGTAGCAGTCAGCGTCGTACTGACGGTTGCTCTGTCGGCGGGGATGGGAGTTGCTCTGCGCGGCGGGCGATTGAGTTGGAGCGAGGCGCGCCCGCGTTTTCGCAGCCCACTGGAGGCGACACTAACCGTTGCTGCCGGACTGCTTGCGTTGCTGGGGCTGATTCTATGCGTCCTCCCCCCCGATGGCAACGAGTGGGACGCCCTCGCCTATCACTTCGCGTTTCCGAAACTCTATCTGCAGGCGGGCAGGATGACGGAAATCCCGTTTATGCACCAAAGCTACTTTCCGCCGCTGCAGGATATGCTGTATTTGCTGGGGCTGAGCTTCGGTTCGGAGCCGATGGCGAAGGTCATGCATTGGGCGATGGGCGTGCTGACGGCGTTAGGCGCTGCAGGCTTTGTGCAGCGGCAGGGGGGGTCGGGTGCGTGGGCAGCGGTTTTAGTGCTGGGTGCGCCTGCGTTCCTGTGGCAGATGTTTAGCGCATATGCCGACTTAGCTACCGCGCTGTACGCCTCGCTGAGTGTGTTTGCGCTGGCGCATGCTGTTCGTGAACACCGGGCGGATTGGCTCTGGCTGTCAGGTGTGCTGATGGGCTTCGCTCTTGCCACGAAATACACTGCGTTGCTGGCGTGGGGGGTATGGGGGTTGATGGGGCTGCTCTGGCTCTGGCGTGAGGAGCAGAGGCGGCTCATCCGCCCGCTTGTACTAACAGGATTGCTCGCGCTTGCCGTCGGAAGCCCATGGTACTTACGCAACTGGTTTTGGACGGGCAACCCCGTGTATCCGTTCGCGTACGAGATTTTCGGGGGCAAGAACTGGAGTCAGGAGCAAGCGGACGCCTACCGCAACGACCAGCTCAAGTTCGGCATGGGGCGTGAGCCGGCGCAGCTGCTGCTCAGCCCGTGGAACCTCGCGGCAAGCCCCGCGCCATTCGCCGACCCGATTGGCGCGCGTGTGGGCGAGCGCGTGTACTTGCTACCGTCGTTGGGTGTGGGCGCATTAGCGATGCCAAGCGTGTGGCTTTCGGGCGGTTGGGCGCAGGGCATGGGCTACGTGATGGGCTTCGTCGGGCTGAACCTCGTGGGCTGGTTCTATCTGATGCAGCAGGTTCGCTACATGCTGCTGATTCTGCCAGTGCTGGCGGGGGCGGGGCTGGGGTCAGTCCACCGTGCGGCGGCTTCCGTGCGCTACGGCTACGGCGCAATCCTGCTGCTGCAGGCAGGCTTCGCCCTCTGGCTGATGGGCAGCGTGTACCTGCCCGGGCTGCCGCTCGCGCTGCAAGACCGCGACGCCTACCTAAACCGACGCCTGCAAATCTTCCCCGCTGTCCAGTTCCTGAATGCACAGCCCGACCCGAACGCAGGCGCGATTCTGCTGGATGAGACGCGCGGCTACTACCTGAACCGCCCCTACCTCTGGGGCAACGCGGGGCATCATCGGCTGATTCCGTATGACGCTATGCGCACAGGCGCGGACTTGGCGCAGTGGATGGAGAAAAACGGCTATCGCTATCTGCTGATTAACCGACAGTTCACCCCGCAATCTGAGCCAGAGCCGTGGCGCGCGCTCTACTACTACGCCATTCGAGAGGGTTTACTGCAGTTGGTATTCGCTGGGAGAAGCGTGGAGGTGTATACGCTCCGAAAAGCGCGATAGTCCGTCTCTTCACCGCACAAGAGTCGCTTCATTTCTCTGCGAGATACTACCGATGGGGTTTTTCAGCAAGCCCCTCATTCCTTGCAAGGTATACTCTCTGGCATCGATGGAGGCAATCATATGGTGAATGGCAACCTGCGGAAAGGACACGCCGTGGTGTTAGGCGCAGGCACGATGGGCGGCGGCATCGCCGCGCTGCTCGCAAGCATCGGCTGGCGCGTGCATTTGCTGGATCAGGGCGAGATTGCGCAACAGGCGATTGAGCGGCTTCTCAAATCGGGCGCGTTCTATCAGCCCGACGACGCGAAACGAATTACCCCCGGCAGCGTGGAGACTGACTTAGACTGCGTGGCGCACGCCGACTGGGTGTTAGAGGCGATTATCGAGCAGATTCAGCCGAAGCGTGCGTTGTGGCGCGAGGTGGCGCAGCGCGTGAACCCCGACGCTGTGCTGAGTTCCAACACTTCGGGACTCGGCATCGCCGAAATCGCGCAGGGACTGCCCGAACACCTGCGCCGGCAGTTTTTGGGCACGCACTTTTTCAACCCGCCGCGTGTAATGCGCCTGCTGGAGCTGATTCCAACCGACGATACCGACCCCGACCTGACCACCCGCTTCACTACCTTCGCCGAGCGACTCTTGGGCAAGCGTGTAGTGCTGGCGAAAGACCGCCCCGGCTTCATCACTACGCGCATCGGGATCTATGCGATGATGCAGGCTTTGGTCAGCGCGGTGAAGTACGGTGTGAAACCTGAAGAGGCAGACCTGCTGCTGGGACCGTTGGTAGGGCGTCCGCGTAGTGGCGTGTTTCGGCTAACCGACCTCGTGGGACTGGATGTAGCGCATAACATCGTGCGCAACCAAAAGGAACGCCTGCCCGACGACCGCTACATCCAGTCGCTGGAGTTGCCTCCGCTGTGGCACGCGCTGATTGAGCAAGGCAAGCTGGGCGAGAAGGCAGGCGTGGGCTTCTACAAGCGCGAAGGCAAGGAGATTTTCACGCTGGACTACGAGACGCTGGAATACCGCCCGCGCATCGAGCCGAACCTACCGCTGGATGCCCCTCTGGGTCGCGCACCCTATGCCGAGCGGCTGCCCGCGCTTCTGAACCTGCCCGACCCGTATGGCGCGTTCTTCCGCGAGGCGTTCCTGTTGCCGCTGGCTTACGGCGCGGAGGTGATGCCCGATGTCGCCTACGACATCCCCTCGCTCGATATGGCGATGCGATTGGGCTATAACTGGGAACTCGGCGTGTTCGAGACGTGGGACGCGCTGGGTGAGGCGGGACGCGATGCGCTCGCGCAGCTGAACCTGCCCCAGGAGCCGTCCACCCTGCGCATGCTGCGCAACGCCGACCTTAAGACCTTCTATACCGCGCGCGGTGCGAGCCGCTACTATTTTGAGCCTCGCGACGAGCAAGGCGACTACGCGCCCCTTGCGACCCCCCCGTTCTTTATCAGCCTTGATCAGCTGGCAGACGCGGGCAAAGTGATTGCCGAGACGCCCGAATGCCGCGTGATTGACCTCGGCGACGACGTGGCGTGTGTGGAGTTCCGCACCAAAGCAAATGTACTCACGCCCAGCCTGATGGAGTTCGTGGCGGAGTTCTTAGAGGAAGCCGAGCGCAACCATGTGGGCGTAGTGATTGGGAATCAGGGGCGGATGTTCTCCGCCGGCTTCAATCTAAACCTGTTCCTGGAATATATCGCCAAGCAGGACTGGCAGGGCATGGAGCGCGGCTTGCAACTGCTGCAGGGGCTGAGCCAGCGCATTCGGTACTGCGGCGTGCCGGTGGTGGCGGCGGTGCATGGCTACGCGCTGGGCGGCGGGCTGGAGGTGGTGTTGCCCTGTGTGCAGGTGCATGCCCATGTGGATGCGGGGCTGGGCTTGCCGGAAGCCTCGGTCGGGCTGATGCCTGCGGGCGGCGGTACGACACTGATGACTCGACGCGCCCTGCAGCACCTGCCTCCCGAAGCCGACCCCGTGCCGCACCTGCGCCAGCCGTTCCTTACACTTGCCTACGGTAAGCGCAGCAGCAGCGCTTTCGAAGCCTACCAACTCGGCTTCCTGCGTGAGCGCGACACGCTTTGCTGGAACCTCGACCGCCTGCTGTATGAGGCGAAACAGCATGTGCTGGCGCTCTCACGAGCGGGCTACCACCCTGCCGAGCCGACGCCGATAATGGCGTTGGGCGTCAACGGCTACAGCCGCCTGATGATGGAAGTTCACTGGATGCACCAGGCAGGGCAGATTACCGACCACGACCGCCTGATTGCCGAAAAAATCGCCTATGTGATGACGGGCGGCGACCTGCGCGAGGCGACGCCCATGCCCGAAGAGCATTTCCACGCCCTCGAACGGCAGGTTTTTGTCGAACTCTGCCAGACAGAAAAGAGCGTGGAGCGCATTCGCCACATGCTGGAGACAGGCAAGCCACTCAGGAACTAACGAAAGGGGGGCGCAAGCGCCCCCCCCTTCCGTATTACCGTCCACCTCCGCCGCTGGCTTGTCCTTCCAACGGGAGCGTGCTTGTAGGACCCGAACCCGTATAGGCAGGTTCCATGCCTGCGGCTTCCACGCCGGGTCCGCCCTCAGACTTTGGGTAGGCGGAATCAGGCACGCTTGCCTGATTCGCGCCACCGCCAAAGGTGAACCACAGCGCCGCTGCCAGCGCCACAAGCGCGACGACGACGATTCCAATCACTACGGGTTTGGAGATTTGCATCGCGCCTCACCGTCCGTAATCATCGAGATCCCACAGATACTGCTCAGGGTCGAGGATGAAGCCGCCGCACTGTGGGCGTGCGTCGCAGCCCTGCGTCAGTTGCGAAGGGCGATACGATTTGGCGTGTCCATCGGCAAATGCGACAGTCATCCGCTCGCGGCGATGGAAGGGCCACGCGCCGCCGAACTCCATCCAGGTGTACCAGCCCGTGGCGGTTTGCAGGCGCCAGCACGCGGGGCGAGCCCCCATCCCGCACGAGTTGCCCTGATAGTCGTACCAGCCGTTCGCACGACCGCTGTCGCACTCGCTGCGTACAATCGTGAACGAATCTACATTCTGCCCTGCCTGATTGCGATAGAATCGGCACGGTGGCATGACAATCCAGTTGCCGCCGCACAGTGGCTGGCGAGATGCCGGGTCGCGCCACCAGAGACTGTCTACAAACAGCACTGTTTGCGACGGGCGTCCAATCTGCGCGTCAGTGGCAGGTTTATTGTACCAGCGGTTCGTTTGGGCATCGCGCATAATCGGGGAAAGATAGGTGTAGTTGTAGCCGAGGCTCGTCTTCAGCGCCCAGCGATACTCGCGAATACACTGCTGCGTGGGGGGCGCTTCGTTATCTTGGGGGCAGGCGTCCAGAATTGCGTCCGTCGCCTGCGGGTCTGATGGGCAGCGGAACATCACCCAGTTCTTCACATAGGGCATCAGCAGCTGCGCCAGAAAGCGGTCCGTGCAGTTATCCTGACCTGCAAACGACGCAAACCACTGCGTGAGGGGCTGCGTGGTTTCGTAATCGCTGGTATACATCACCACCGCCCGTGAAACCTGGTTAAATCGGCTGATACAGTTTGTCTGCCTTGCCGACTCGCGCGCCTGCGCGAATACCGGGAATAAAATGCTCGCTAAGATTGCGATAATCGCAATCACGACTAACAGTTCAATCAGTGTGAACCCTCGTGTACGCATAATCGCGCCTCCTCGAACAACTTAAGTACCCCCGAAAACACACAATTCCTGCTAAGAAAACTTAAGAAGGAGGGAGGGCAATCGGGGAATTGCCCTCCAGATGATGATGCATCGATGGTTAGTCTTCGTCGCCGTCCTCGCCCTGCACGCCGAAGTTGAACAGCACAATCAACAGGTCGGCGTCGTCCACCACGCCGTCCTCATTCAGGTCGGAACTATCCACCGCGGGATCCGACGACACGGAGCCGCCGAAGTCGAACAGAATGCTCAGCAGGTCGGCATCGTCTACAATCTGGTCGCCGTTCGTGTCACCGTTCGGTAAGGTAACCGTGCCCAGATCCACCTCGCCCGACACGTTCACATTCGGGATGCGCACACCAAGCCAGTGCTGGTCAGGCGAGAACGAAACGCCTGTAACGCAAATATTCGTCGGGCAGTTCACAGACACGATGGTGGGCGAGTAAATCGGGCGCACTACCACATCATACACGCCCGCGGCGACATCCAGCGTATCAAAGGAGAAGGTGGGACCTGCTGCCGACGGACCGCTGAAGCGTGCCACACGCTGCTTCGTGCCCGGGCGGTAGAGGATGACCTCCACATTCGTGGGCGGGGATGGGCTACCTACATCCGCCGTCACCGCCGTGCCAACAACCCTACCCGCCGCTGCCGCCGAGTTGCGGAAGCCCAGCACGCCGTGATAGAGTGCGGGAGCGTGCCCTTGATCGTCCTTGAATGGCAAGTCCGCGTTTAAGATGCGCTCACACGGGAATGTCGCAGGATTGTAACGGAATCGCTGCCAAACGCTCGGTGCCAAGATGCCACTAAGATTTTGCGAACCCTGTCCACGAGGATTGTAGTAACGGTTGTTGTTACTGGGGTTTCTCAGCTTTGGACCACCCGGAGCGCCCATACCCAGCGCAATATAAGAGTCGAACGGGCCTGCCGCACCAAAGTCCTCATCGCCCACGATAATCGCATAGTAGAGACCGGGTTGTAGCGTCACAGACTGCCCCAGTGGTGTGTTGCGCAGGTAAGTAAAAGTGGTGGTGCCGCCGTAGAAGGTGCGAATCAGTAGGTCGTCACTGTTAGGCAGAGGCGGGTCGCCCGGATACTGCCCAAAGTTGCCTGCGAACCTGACGTCGCTTAGGTTCGGCTGTGGACCGTTCGCGGTGTCCTGCGAGCCAGTTATCCAGATACGCAGGTCGGGTGCGCCCGTCGTGAGACCAGGCATATAGGTAATCGAGTCGAAGGTCATCGGTGCGTGGATACGGAAGGGAATCGCCGTCCAGCGTGCGGGAAGCCCTGCGCTGCCCACATCGCCCGAAATGAAGAACAGGTAGTTCGCCGTGAGGGTCAGTGTGCCCGGAGGGCAGGAGCCGCCCACGGTGTACCAGGCATTCGCGGGGTTGCCTGCGAAGTAGACAAACGGGTTCTGTGCGACCGCCAGTCGGGTCGCCACTGCCGCTAAAAGCAATGCCCCAAGTGCTAATCGAGTGTATCGCATAACTCGCCTCCTTTGCTTCGACCACAATTATACCATGATTTTGCACTGTGTGGGTACTATGGAAATAAAAACAGTCCGTCTTTCGCAAGTATCAATTTTTCTATAGCAGGAGACCGCTCTTGCGGAAAAGAGCCACTAACCTTCGGCAGACTCCGACAATTTCACAAACCTTACAAACCCGATGGGTAAAATGGAAAGAGATTCCTGTTTCGCTCGGAATGACAGGATATATCATTCCGAGTGAAACGAATTCAGGTTCACTTGCTTTACCGCAACGGTATCGCCGCCACAGTGCCTCCGTGAGTGTCCGCTCGCAGCGAGGCAATCAAGCAGAAGCTGTTCTGGCGATTGCCGGTGAACATTATAGTGGGCAGGTATTGTGAACCGACATTCAGCGTCGATTCGCCGAACTCGGTGCGGTTGTAGGGGTTCTCCAGTGTTACGGTGCGAAAAAGTGCCTGGTGTTGCGACTGGCTGCCCGTATCGCGTTGCGCCAGCACGTAGAGGTGGGTGGCGCGTCGGTCGGCACGCCGGGCGAAGCCGATGGTTGCGCGTGTGAGTGTCTGCTCCCCGAAGATTCGCTGCGGGTAATGTCCCAAGTTCAGCCCCATGCGCGTGTGAACTGCGTGTAGCATACCAGAGCGTGTGAGGAACGCCCCGACTTCCTGCTCAGTGGACGCGCTGATGGGTGATACGATATCCTCGTTTACCGCCCGTCGCCACAGCACGCTGAGCTGACTGGGATTGACACTCATTATCTCACGATTGCCCACGCGCACCAGAATGGAACGCCCGAATGCTGTGGGAGCCAGGCTGTGCAAGGGCTGAGTAGCGATGCGTCGCGCCGTGCGCAGGCTGCCTGTGAGCGCGTCGATTTGCACCAGCCAGCCGCTCTGTGTGCCTACATAGAAGAGACGCCCAATCAGCACAATATTGGTGGAGAGTGCGCCGTAGTTGGCAGGGATTGCCGCGCTTTGCCCCATGCGCATGCCGTCCTCGCGAAACGCATGCAACCGTCCGTCGCTGCCCGCCACATACAGACGCCCATTGAACACCGCTGGCTCAATATCCAGGCGCGGCTGCACGCCTGAGGGGAATTGTACAGGAAAGACCACCGGTGTTGTGGCGTTACTCAGTTGCGCCTGCACAAGGTCGATGCGCACCACCTGATTGCCTTGCCCTGTGAACCAACTGTTGCCCAACACAGCGCTGAATCCTGTCGGACGGAAGTTGTGCAAGGTACGCCCCGTGAGCCGTTCGTTGCCTACTGTTCCTCCCGACGTCGCCTCCACCGCGTCCCGTGTGTAGAAAACCACAGTATTGTTATTGCTGGGGTCGGTACCCATCCAGAATAGCCGTCCCTGATGCAATATAGGCGAGACAAACTGGGTGTGCTGCCCCCAGCTCCATGCTCGCGCAGGAACCCAATCGCTACGCACCACGCCCGCCACAAACTCGCCCAGAACCTGTTGTGTATTTCCATCGCTGGTAGATGCCTGTAGGCGCGACCACGCGCCGTCGGTTGGCACGGAGCTACCCGGAGGGCGCATGCGCACCATGTAGAACATATCGCTGCCGGGTGTAATAAAACTGCTCATACCGTTCGGCATGACGGCACTGCCTTGCCATACGCCCTGTGCACTCTCGCGCAACTCCACCGTCCAACTGGGCTGATCTACCAATTCAAACTGCGCCAATCCAAAGCCTAACCGATCAAAGCCGTTGCCGTTGTTGGTAACGCGCACCCGAAAAATCGCATCCGAGCTAACGCCAGCGACCACTGACTGTCCTACAGGTGATTCCACCTGCCACTGCCACCGTATCACCTGTCCGACACGCACCTGCGAATGGTCTGAGAGTGCCATGAGCCGATTGCCCACGCTCGCTGAGGCCTGCAGCTGGAAGGTCGTGCCTGCCCACAGCATGCCGTTCGGCGTGCGCACGGGGTTAGTGGACACATCCGCCAATAAAACACCCCAAAAGCCCAAACTTAAGCACAAAACGCCCCAAACTCGATTCATCAGTCGCATCCTCCCCGCAGGAACTTTCCACACGCGCCTGCCCTGCAAGCAGGTAAAATCCCTATAGCGCGTCTTGTACACGGCGCAGGGAGCCGACGATGTCATTCCGAACCATTATCGAGCCGTTCAAAATCAAGGCAGTGGAGCCGATTCGCCTCACGACTCAGGCGGAGCGCGAGGCGATTTTGGAGCGTGCTCATTACAACCTGTTCCTCATCCCCTCAGATGAGGTAGTGATCGACCTGCTGACCGATTCGGGCACGGCGGCGATGAGCAGCGAGCAGTGGGCGGGCATCATGCGCGGCGACGAGTCGTATGCAGGCAGCCGCAGTTTCTACTTCTTTGAGCAGACTGTGCGCGAGATTTTTGGCTTTCGGCATGTGATTCCCGTGCATCAGGGACGCGCGGCGGAGCGCATTTTGTTCGCTCTGCTATGCAAGCCCGGCAGCGTGATTCCTAACAATACGCACTTCGACACCACCCGTGCCAACATCGAGTATCGCGGCGGGCGCGCGGTTGATTTACCGTGCCCCGAACTGAGTGACACATCCGCGTCTTATCCGTTCAAGGGAAATATGGATGTGGACGCGCTGGAGCGACTGATTCGCGAGGTAGGCGCGGAGAACATCCCGCTCGTGATGATGACGCTAACCAATAACTCTGGCGGTGGGCAGCCCGCTTCGATGGCGAACATTCGCGCTGTGAGTGAAGTGTGTCGGAAGCACCACATCCCGTTCTACATCGACGCCTGCCGCTTCGCCGAGAACGCCTACTTCATCAAACTCCGCGAGCCGGGCTACGCCGATAAGACGCCGCTGGAGATTGCCCACGAAATCTTCTCCTATGCTGATGGCTGCACGATGTCTGCCAAAAAGGACGGCTTGGCGAACATCGGTGGATTCCTGTGCACCAACGACGATGCGCTGGCACAGCAAGAGAAGGAACTGCTGATTCTCACGGAGGGCTTCCCGACCTACGGTGGCTTGGCAGGGCGCGACTTGGAAGCGATTGCAATAGGGCTGCGCGAAGTGCTGGATGAGCATTATTTGGAGTATCGCATCGCCTCCACGCGCTACTTGGGCGAGCATATCGCCAAAGCGGGCGTGCCGATTGTGCAGCCGCCGGGCGGACACGCGATATACATCGACGCGGGACGCATGCTGCCTCACATCCCGCCGTTGCAGTTTCCGGGGCAGTCGCTGGCGGTGGAGCTGTATCGGCTGGGGGGCGTGCGCAGTTGCGAGATTGGCTCCGTGATGTTCGCCGGGCACGACCCCGACACAGGCGCGGAGCGACCCGCCCCACGCGAGCTGGTGCGCCTTGCCATCCCACGCCGCGTATACACCCAAAGCCATGTAGATTATGTGGTGGAGGTGATTCTGGAAGCCTATCATCGCCGCGAGCAGCTGCGGGGCTATCGGATTACGTGGCAAACGCCGTTTCTGCGGCATTTCAGCTGCCACTTTGAACCGGTGTAGCCTATTTGTCGCGATGCACAGCATACATCGCCAGCCAGCGCAGCGGCTCGGTGCGCGTATCAAAGCCTGCAAGGGCGTGCAAGGCGTTTTGCAGGGCTTGCTGGGCGTGTTGGCGGGCGGTCTCCACGCCGAACAACGCGGTGTAGGTGGCTTTCTGCTGAGCGCGGTCGGAGCCAGCGGGCTTGCCGATTTGCTCGGTGGAGGCGATGTCGTCTAAAATATCGTCGGTAATCTGGAACGCCAACCCCAACGCGCGGCTGTAGGCATCCAGCGTCGACAGAACAGACTCATCCGCACCCGATAGAATCGCACCCGCAAGCACACTTGCGCGTATCAGCGCGCCCGTTTTATGCGCATGGATAAACCGCAGTTGCTCCTCCGAGACCGCCTGCCCTTCGCACAGGATGTCCTCCACCTGCCCGCCGCACATCCCCTGCACGCCCGTCGCTTCAGCAATCAGGCGCAGGGCGTGAACGACTCGGTCGGGGGGGCTATGGTTTGCCTGCTTGCCGATGAGTTCGAACGCTTTGGCGAACAGCGCGTCGCCTGCGAGAATCGCCATCGCCTCGCCGTACCGCACCCACACGGTAGGCTGCCCGCGCCGCAGGTGGTCGTTGTCCATCGCAGGCAGGTCGTCGTGCACGAGGCTGAAAGCGTGTATCAGTTCGATTGCGCAAGCGGTGGGCAGCACGGTTTCGGCGCGTTCACCCATCGCCTCCGCCGCCGCGATGCATAGGATGGGACGCAGCCGCTTGCCCTCGCCCAACGCCGCGTAGCGCATCGCCTCCGGCAAAACGCGCGGCAGGGAATGCTCATACGCCAGAAAACGCTCCAACGCATCATTCACCAGCGACACACGGGGGGGCAGGTACTCGTGCAGACGCGCTTGCCAATCCATGCCATGAGGATACCTGACAGGTATACTTCACCCTGTGGGGACGCTGGAATCGCTGTTGGTGGCTCTGGACACACTGCGCACGCACAAGTTGCGCTCGTTTTTGACGATGCTGGGCGTGATTTTCGGCGTGATGGCGGTGGTGGTGATGGTTGCGCTGATTGAGGGCGCACGCACTAGCGTCGTCTCCGAGTTCGAAAAGCTCGGCTCGGATGTGATTATCGTGGCGTTTGACCCCTCCGAGCGTATCCGTCGCGAGGAACGCGGGGGCACGGTAGAGAGTCTGAAGTTGAGCGATTTGGAGGCGATTCGCAAACTGCCCGAGCTGCGCGCCGTCGCCGCCGAACGGCAACTGGGCGAGAAGGAGTTCATCTATCAGGGCGAAAAAGTGCGCGCCAATCTGATTGGCGTGAATGAAGATTACCTCACGGCACGCGCGCTGGAAATCGATCGGGGGCGGTTCTTTGAGCCATCTGAGATTGAGCAGGGCGAAAAGCTGCTGGTGCTGGGGCACGATACGGCGCGGAAACTGTTCGGCAAGCAGGATCCGATTGGACAGTCTGTGTTGGTGGATGGCACGCAGGCGCAGGTGATTGGCGTGCTGAAAAAGCGCGGGCGCGGCTTCGGCGAGAACTTAGACGAGGGCGGGTACATCCCGTTGCAAGCGGCGCTGCGACGCTGGGCAGGTGAGGAAAGCCTGAGCACGATTCTGGCGATGCCCCACACGCGCGAGCAGACCCCCGCCGCGATGAACGCCATCTGGGAAACCCTGATGCGCCTGCACAACAACCAGCCCG
Source organism: uncultured Fimbriimonadales bacterium (assembly GCA_964451985.1). Taxonomy (GTDB): domain Bacteria; phylum Armatimonadota; class Fimbriimonadia; order Fimbriimonadales; family GBS-DC; genus GBS-DC. The sequence goes on from CAYVKB010000007.1 coordinate 42,875, forward strand.
TATTCCGCGTAGACACCTTAGAGAGCATTCTATCAGCGATTACGCGCGTGATTTCGCTGTTTGGCGTGCTGCTGGGCGGGATTGCAGGACTGGCGCTGCTGGTGGGCGGAATCGGCATTATGAATATCATGCTGGTCTCCGTGACTGAGCGCACGCGCGAGATTGGCTTGCGCAAGGCGGTCGGAGCGCAGAAGTGGCACATCCTGACCCAGTTTCTGATTGAATCGGCGACGCTGGCGACGATTGGCGGGCTAATCGGTATGGCGATGGGCTGGGGCTTGGGCGAACTGATTGAGTTCGCCTCGAGGCAGACCGACGCCTTTGGCGACAACGGCTTGAGTTTCTACTTCCCGCTGTGGGCGGGTGTGGGCGCGTTTCTGTTCTCGGCGTCGGTCGGCGTGGTGTTCGGCTTGTATCCCGCCTGGCGCGCGGCGAACCTAGACCCGATTGTGGCGCTGCGGTATGAGTGAGCGTCAGTCCACCGCCTCTACGAGAATCCGCAGAGCGCGCAGGGGACGCGAATTGGGAGCGTGTTGCAGCCGTCCGAGCCAGTAGGCGGCTTCGATAGGGTCGGCGCGTTCCATGTGCCATGCAGCGCGTCCAAGCCGCTCCACGCTGCGCAGCCTCTCCGTAATGAGCGCATAGCATCCCAACCGCATGCCCCATACCTCGCTGAGCGGGTAGTGTTTGCCTGTCTTTAACTCCTGCTTGGAGTGGGGCAGCGCGTGGCGCAACATCGAGCTGGCAGCACGCAACGCCAGAGGGTTCAACCGACCGATTCGTCGTAGGCGGAACCGCCCCAGCGTGTCTAACTGGCGCTGGTAGATATACCCCACCATGCCCTCCCGACGGCGTATCAAGCGAATGGTAAACTCAGGCTTGCGCGATTTCATTGGTTATGCCTCCTCATACGGTTCGGGCGCGGCATAAATCCTCAGACCTGCCAGCTTGTCCTTCATGGAATCCAGCCGTTCGGCTAAATAGTCAGCTTCGGGCGCGTGGAGTTCGAGCTGAATCTCGAAGGTTTCGAGAGTATGCAGAGCGTTCGACAACTCGCGGGCGCGTTCAAAGGGTCTAAGCTTGGGGTGATTGAGGTTGGGCACGTCCGTAATCGTGAGGTGGAGTTGCGCGCCGTCGCTGGTGCTGCCACCTAAGGTGAGGTTGACCGAGACGCGCTGCGGGTTCAACTGCTGCGCCGCCTGGGTGAGCCGGTCGATCTGATCGGGTTGCTGGGCAGTGAGGCGGATGGTGCTCACGCGCCGTTCACGGGCGAGCACCACGGCGTCCGCCACGCTGTGCGCGCCCCCCAGTGGGGGATAGGTCTCGGGGGGCTTTGGCTCAGGCAGTTCGGACTTCATGGCGTCGGGCGTGGGCGCGTCAAGGCGCGTCCACTCTTGAGCGATGGGACTATCGGCAGGCGTCAGCAGGGTCTGGTCGTCCAGCACGATTGGAGGCTGTGCATTATCGAGGCGTTGGCGATGCCCGTCGCGCTCCACGATTGCGCCTTGCGCATCGTACACGCGGTCGCCTCTGCGCATCACCAGTTTCCCACTCTTCACTGCATCTTGCAGCGTGCGCTGAACGAACTCGTCCCCGGGAATCAGCCGCAGTTCCAGCGCGCTCAGCAGGCGTTCGTGGAGGCTACGCGCGGTGTAGACCCCATAACCCTCACGCCAGTCGTAGGGGGTTGCGCCACCCAGCTGTTCCAACAGGAGGTCGGGGTCTAACGCCTTGCTCTGTTCATACATGCGGTTTTTATCCTTCAGGAACTCGCGGAGTTTGATTTGAGGCTGGTACGCTTCGATGCCTTCAGACTGCACGAGGTAGGCTTCTTCCATCGGGATGGGTTCGCCCGCGTGCAGCACGACAATACGGAAAGCACGAAAGACCTCCAGCTGCATCTCGCGGCGCAGGCGATTCAGGGTTTCTTTGAGTCGGCTGATTTGCGTCTGTTGGTCGGGGTTGCGCTGTTCGGGAGTACTCTGCTGTTCGCGCAGCACCTGTTCAGCCGCCAGAAAGCGTCGGGCGCGGCTAATGGCTCGTGAGAAGCTCTCGGCGTCGGGCGCGAGGGCAACGATGGCGTTGATGAACCGTCGAGGCATACTCTTTTCCCCCATATCCTCTTCCCGCTCGAACTGGCAAACCGCACGCGCAATCTCGACCGAATCGCAGATTACCAGTTTGAGCCGCGCGTTATCGGGGACATCGTTGGGCTTGCGAGGGAAGAAGTGGGTCTCGAAAAGCGAGCCGGTGCGCCACCTCTCTTGCAGCAAGTTCAGCACGTGTTGGCGCGCATCTTCGACGGGGATACTCTCGGTGCGCTCCTCGATAATGCGGTTCAGATTCGGCTGCACGTGGAACCGCCAGCCGACACCGCTCTCGCGCGGGTAGGTGTACCAGCCGATTGCACTGAGCCGTTCTATCGCCTCTTTCGGGTCGGTGGGCGCGTCGCTCAGGCGTGCAACAGCAAGGGTCAAATCTGGCGCGTCCAACCCGCTCTGGGAGTCAAGCGTCAGGCTATCCAGCAGCAGCGCGGACGCCACGCGCGTGTGCACACCCCGCACTCCGCCGTCCAGGTCCCGCGCATGCCGTTCGATGTCCGCCTTAATCGCCGCTTCGAACTGTTGACGGTTGAGCCGCTGGATTAAGTCCTGCCGAATTCGGTCGCTGCTCCAGTTGATTTCGCCGGCGGTAATCAGTTCCACATCTTCGTTGCGTTCCCACATGTCGCGCACAAGTCGGGCGAAGAGCCGCAGCACGCCGCGGCTGCGCTGAAAGTCGGGCAGGGCGCCCAGACGCGCTTCAGCTGTAAGAATCAGGCGCGGATGGAACGGATAACAAGCGACGATGTGCTGGGCGTAATCGACAAGCGTGGCTTCCTGCGGAATCAGCGTCGGGTCCTCGTTGTGGGCGCGCTCGTAGTAATCCCGATACTGTTTGGAGACCGTTTCGGCGGCGGCGCGGTCGATGGACTCGAACAGGCGGGTGGTGATAACCGCCGCGCTCTCCCCGCCGATAGGGTCGTAGTCGGTGGCACGGCGGCTGACAATCTCGTCTAAGCGCGTTGCCGCCAGAGCATCGATTAGCCTGCCCGTCTGCTCCGCGTAAGCGTTCTGGTCGGCGGGGTCGGTAATCACTAGTACGGTGCGCGGGCGATTGCTAACCACGTTGGCGAGCTTGGTCACGAGCGCCAGCAGATTGTTTTTTCCATGATCGCTAAGGATTGAGAGGTATATCACCAACTCATCAATCAGGATTAGCACGGGTTCATCGGGCAGCAGCTGTTTCAGGGTCGATTCGTCGGGCTGTTTTTCGGGGTCGTCGAGGGCTTTGTGCTTTTGCAAGGCATCGATGCCACCCAGTTGGTACGCCAGTTCGCCGAACAGACTGTGGGTTTCGGCGTCGTGGTGTTTGCGAAACACTATATTGCCCGCTTTTTGGGCGTCGATGCCCACCACACGCACGCGCTCCGGGCGGTTTGCCATCGGCAGCAGGCGCGTGGTGGGTTCGGAGGTGTCGCTCAGGTGGTGCGCCAGGTGCCATAGGGTAATCAGCGCATGGGTTTTGCCCCCACCAAAGCCTGTGCTAAGCCGAATCACCACCCCCATCTCGTTGGCGTTGCGCAACTGCCCAAACACGCGCGCCGTCATCTGCGTCAAGTGGCTCGTGGGATGGGTGTTGCGGAAAAACGTCTGCGCATCCTGATAGACCGGCGCCGCGGTGCCCTCGACCACCGAGCCGAAATCAGCGGCGAATAGCGCGTCAGGCAAATCGCCCTGTAAAACCTCTGCACGCGGCTTGCAATGCCGAATCACGCTCATATCATCTCCTTCGTTCGTCGCTTCTGTTCCAATTCCTGCAGGGTGGCTTGGACGCGCCAGCGCGGGTCGCGCAGTGCGCCTTCCAGTCCGCTGCCGAGTTTGTAGCCCTGCAGCGTGCGCTGATGCATCTGCTCAACCTCCTGAGTCGCTTCTTTCAGCAGGTAGTCGTCCCAGTGGACAGGGTAGCCGAGTTTCTCAGCTGCCTGCTGTAGCAACCCGCCCAGACGGTCGTTAGATTTCATTTGCTTATGCCACAGGTAGTTCGGTTCGGCGTGGAGGTCGATCACTCGCAGCAGGCGTATTAGTTCGCGTTGCAGGCGGGCGCGCGCGGCATCGAGTTGGTTTTGGAGCGCGTTGCGTTGGCGGGCGCGCGTCTGCTCGATGCGCCGTTGCAGGTCGGCGTGCGCCTCGCGCAGGGCGCACTGGTACGTCTCATTCCACAGGCGCAGGTCGGGCGGTTCCCCGTCCCAGCGCTGTAGCGCCTCGCACAGTTGCGCATAGGTTTCGATTGGGCGCGCGGTATCGCCGTCAACCCAGTAGGCGCGTGCGCAGCGGTAGCCCTCGCCTTCCGCGGGACCAATCACCAGGGGCAGGCGTGCTGTCCTCACCTGCTCGGTTAGCCGCTCAGCGATTTTCGTGCTCAGTTCCGATTCAGGCAGTAGCGGCAGCGCGTTCGGCTCCGATTCCAGACCCTGTGTGGTGAGCGCGACGATGTGCTGTTTCGAGCGAATCTTCAGTCGCCAGATGGCATCTTTCGGTTTCGCTTGCACGCCGCTGTCGGGAGGCAGGGCGAGCAAGGCGTGTTCGAGGTCGGCGCGGCTCAGCGGCGGCTGACTTAGCGGCGGCTGCGTCGCATCGTGCAGCCGGTACACCTCCTGCACCATCAGATGCAGCGATGCCTTCGGATGCTCCAGCTCCTCTATCGCATTTATCGCCTGAGCATCGGGGCGCAGCAGCAACCGCCGCGCCTTCGCCAGCACCGGCTGCATCTCGCCCACGAACCGCTCGAACAGCCCGCACCGTTGACGCAGCACCTGATAGACCCGCTCGTCGATGCTGTCGCGCAGGAACATGTTCACAATCACCACTTCGGGGAAGGGCTGTCCGATGCGGTCGATGCGTCCGATGCGCTGCTCCACAACTGCGGGGTTCCACGGTAGGTCGTAGTTAATCAGCGCGCCCGCCGCCTGCAGGTTTAGCCCCTCGCTGGCGGCGTCGGTACAGAGGAGCACATCGAGCGCGCCGCTGTGCAGCAGGTGCGTAATCTTGGCTTTGGACGCGCTGCACCACTGTCCATCGTGCCATATTGCGCCGCCCTCACCCGTGTAGCATGCCAACCGCTCGGCGTAGCGCGACACCAAAAAATCGCGCAGGTAGTACAGCGTATCCTTATACTGCGTGAACACTAGCACGGGGCGTCCGTCAGCGCGCAGATTCCCCAGCTCGCCCAAAAACTGGTCGCGCTTGCTATCCACCCCATGCAGAGAGTCTATCTGCTCCAGCAGCTGTTCCACCTGTTCGATTTCGGCTTGGATTTGACCGAGGTCGGTGGGCAGGGCGGGGTCAATCCCTCCGCGTTCGCCCACTTCCTCGCCCAGTTCCTCCAGCAGGTCGAGTTCGATCTCCTCCTCATCGGGGCTGAGCGCGCCGACATCTTGACGATTCAGGGCGCCCCGCAGCCGCTGCAGCCGCCGCTCGAGGCTGCATTTCAGCGCATGGAACGCGCTCACCGCACGCCGCTGGTACACCGTCATCACGAAGCCTTTGCCCTTCTGCTCCTCCTCTAGCCGCGCGTAGCGCGTCTCGATGTATTCCCGTATCTGTTTGTAGAGTGCGTGCTCTTTCGGGTCTTGAAACTCCACCTGTCGGTCGTGGATGCGTCGCCTGGGCGGAGCGTAAGCGAGCCAGCCGCGCTGGTGGTACTCACGTAAGGTGTCGCGCGTGTTGCGGTGCATGCGCCGGCGCAGGGGGGACTGATTGCGCAGCCACTCGGCGTTGCACTGGAATAGCAGTTTGTGTCTGAGGGAATTGGCATCGGTGGGCGGTTGCGTACCATCGGGCAGAGGCGTCAGGGGCGTGCGCAGTAGCAGGCGCACCGCTGCCTGCGCCAGCGGCATCGAGAGCCGCCGATCCGAAGCGCACGCCTGCACCGCCTGATAGTACCGCTCCACCACGCGGAACTCGCTGAGCCACTCGTCACCGACCCCCAGCACACTCAGTAGGTCCCACGGTTCCCACGGCTGGGTCTGCATCGGCGTCGCGCTCAGCAGCAGCATGCCGCGCGCCTGACCGCTCCACGCCAGCTCGCGCAGCAGGCTTAGCAGCAGGTTCGCGCTGTTGAAGGCGTTGGCGTCCTGTTCGCTCCGTCGCGCCGCGTGCGCCTCATCCAGGAGCACCAAGTCCCACGCGGGGGCGCGCATCAGTTGCGCGCGTATGTCGGGGCGCCGCGCCCACTCTCGACTGAGGATAAGCAGCGCCTGCTGAGCCAGCACGGTCTCCAGTGACACCGTCTGCTCGCGCCCGTCGGGGAAAATCAGCTTGCCCGACGGCTCGTAGCGCGGTACAATCAGCCCGCCCTTCTCGCGCAGCTCGGCTTGCCACTGGCGCATCAGCCCCGCGGGCGTGAGGATTAGAATCCGCTGTGCGCCGTTGCCCGCCCGCAGCCAGCGTAGGATAGCTATCGCCTCCAGCGTTTTGCCCAACCCCACCTCGTCGCACAGCAGCCTCCCCTCGGGATATGCCTGCGCCGTTTCATAAGCCACCCGCGCCTGATGGGGCCACAAATCGGTCGGCAGCGTCGCCAGCGCGCTCTCCAAACTATTGGGTAGGCTCAGCGCGTGCGAGAGCCACTGCCAGCGCATCGCCTCCCGCTGCAGCTCGACCGACGGCACACGCTCGTCCAACGGCGGCTCCGACGGCGCATAGCGCAACAACTCCATCCGCACTGCCTCCGGCAACGGTAGTGTGCACACATACTCGTTCTCGTCCCGCCAGAGCTGCTCGAACAGCTTGGTGTAGTAATCGCACCCCTGCGGATCGTCCCACGAGGTCGATAGCTCCAGCTGCTCGTAGTTTTGCACCAACCCCTGCGCCGTCTCGTTGCTGCTGCCCCGAAACACCAACTGGTTGCCCTCCGCGTCGGTAAACACGCCGAACTTAGCGTGCAGAATCCCGCCTCCCGAGCGCATCACGCCGACTCGAATCTCCAAATAACCGTGCTTCGCCAGCCACGCCAGCATCGCCAACCGTTCGCGCTGCAGCAAGTCCTTCAGCGGGCGCAATCCTTTCAGCAGCTGCTGCTCCAGCCGTTGGCTGTACCCAGTGGTCATCAGTGCGTGCACATCTCGCTCATCCAGCTGCTCGTTCACCAGCAGGCGCAGCGCGGGTGTATCGGGCGGCGGCGCGCCCACAAACCGCCGCAAAAACGCACTGTAGCCCCGCGCCGCCGCTGCCAACACGCTGCTGCTAAAATAGGCGCAGCACCGGTCATAACGCACCGCCGACTCCAGCGCGGGCAGATACAACTGCTCCAACAACGCCCCATCCGCCCCGCTAAGAAACCGCGCCCACACACGCGCACGCAGGCTCATAGCCATAGGATACCCCTAAATGTGCTAGAATATAGTACTATGAAACCTACATACCCACGTGTGTTGATTGAGGATTGGTTGCCTGCCAGCGCGATTGGCGT
>CAYVKB010000008.1:0-50178 GCA_964451985.1 uncultured Fimbriimonadales bacterium
GGCGTCCTCGCCGACGATTCACGACATTAGCTTCGCTATTTGGTATGACTCACCCACTGAGGTATAGTTTTCCCCGATGCAGCACGAAGCGTTGACCTCGTGGATTGAGACCGCGCCGTTTGAAGTGCGCTACGCCGAGACCGACGCGATGGGCGTGGTATATTACGCGAACTATCTGGTGTGGTTCGAAGCAGCGCGTGGCACTTTCTGTCGCGTCTACGATATCGATTATGTAGCGTTAGAGAGAGATGGCACGCCCGCTGCAGTGGTGGAGGCGTACTGTCGGTACCGCGCGCCTGCGCGCTACGGCGACCGTATCATCACCCGCGTACGAATGACCGACTTGAAGGGTAGTAGCATGCGCTTCGAGTACGAGATTCTGAACGCCGACACGCGCCAACTGTTGGCGGAGGGCTGGACGCGCCACGTGTGGATTAATCGCGAGGGGAAGCCGACGCGCTGTCCGGAGGCGATTCGGCAGCGCGTAGAGCAGATACGTGCGGCGCACTCAGAGTGAAGTAGGCAATCGCACCCCACAGTATGCCAATCAGTGCGCCTACCAGCACATCCGAAGGGTAGTGCACGCCGCGATAGATGCGCGAGAGTCCCACCAGTCCCGCCAGCATCAGCGCGCTGTAGCCCCACCAGCGATAGCGTGTATGGCAAGTTAACATAAACAACCAGAACGCCAGCGCGAACGCGGTGGTGGTGTGCCCAGAGGGGAAGGAGTTGTGAAAGATTCGCTCGTCGGGTGCGACAATCGCCTCGGGCAGGTTGGAAGGACGGGGGCGGGGCAAGGCGCGCTTAATGGCCTGGGTGGTTAGCCCGCTGCCCGCAAATGCCAGTAGGGCAGGGAGGAAGATAGTTTTGAAGCCCGATTGTCTGACCTCACCCCTCAGCCCCCTCTCCGTAGACGGAACGGGGGAGCCTGGCGCAGGCGTTCTCTCCACTCCATGGGCAGCGAGGGGGGACAAGGGGGTGAGGTTCGCGACATGGTCAGAACGCGCCGCGATTCTACGCCGCCACTCCCACGTGCCCCAAGCGACTAATACAATCAGCATCTGCACCCAGCCCAACCCCAAGCTGGTAATTAGCCACATGACAGGGTCGAGCATGGGATGGTTCAGCCCGTGATTGAGCACGAAAAACAGCTCGCGATCAAAGTGCAACAGAGTGTCCATCAGTGGAGAGTCATCTTGCCGAAGCCGATATACTTGCGCTGACTGAGCCGCTCAATGCGCTGGAGCATATCTTCAAAGCACATGTGGTGTTCCTGCATATCGCCGCGAATAATCGGATCAATCGGCATGGCAGTGGCGTCGTTCACATGCACACTGAGTGCGCGAGCGCGACGGGCAACCTCGAACGCCTCCGTAATGTCGCGCGTGAAAATCGCTAATCGCAAGCCAATTGCGAGGCTATTGATTCGCCCAAGTAACGCCTCCAACGAATCGAAGCGATGTAGCACCACGACGGGACCGAACACTGCCTCGGCGTTCAGCGCAATAGCATCGGAGGCATCAGTAAGTAGGGTGGGGAGGTAAAACGGCGGCTCAGATTTTGCGCCCAGCAACGCCCGCGCACCCGCCGACAGCGACTGTTGCACCAGATGTTCCACACGTGCCAGCGCGTCCGGATGAATTAGTGGGGGCAGGGAAGTGGCTTCGTCCATCGGGTCGCCGCAGCGCATGGTTTCTAAACGCTGCTGCAGGGCGTGGGCAAGCGGCTCGAACACGTGCGTATGGGCCCACACATGCTGAATCGCTGTTGGAGTCTGACCTGCCATCATAAAACCGCAACATGCTACCACCTCCGCCACCTGCTTAGGGTCGCACGATTCTGCAGCAATCAGCCCACCTATGGTATCCAGTTCGGTCTCAATCTGTTTGGTGCCCGCCTGCACAGGGAGCTTCAGCCCGACCTCACGGCTGCCTGTGAAGGTGAGCATTTGCACCAGCGGGTGCGCCGCCAGCGCGTGCCCGACCTCTTCGCCCCTGCCGGTGAGGATACTAAGCGCTTCAGGGGGCATACCCGCTCGGTAGAGCAATAGTCCCAAGCGCAGCACGGTTAATGGGGCTTCAGTAGAAGGCTTGAGGATTATGGCGTTGCCTGCGGCGATAGCGGGGGCTGCCTTCTGTGCTGCGTGCGCCAACGGTAAGTTGAACGCCAAGATGGAAGCGACCACGCCCATCGGCTCACGCGCCCAGAAGCCGAACCGCGACGCACCATCGGTGAACGACTCTGGGGGAAACTGCGTCGCACGGGGATGATGACACGCCTCCGCCCCCAGATCGAACACCAGGGCGGCGCGCTCCACCTCAATGCGCGACTCGCCGATTAGCTTGCCCGTCTCTAAGGTTAGCAGCGTCGCCAACGACTGACGCTCCTGTCGTATCAGCTCCGCCACATGCTTGAGGATTGCGGCGCGTTGGGCAAGCGATAGCTCGCGCATCTGTTCTGCGCCGTGACGCGCCAGCGCGACCGCCTGGTCGACTTGCATCGCGCCGCCCCGCGCCACGAAGTCCACAGGCTCACCTGTGTAGGGGTTCCGCACAGGCAGCCACTCGTCCGCGCCCACCAGATGCCCGCCAATGAGCATTTTTTGCATAATCAGTCTCCTACGTAGGCGATGGCTTCGATCTCCACTTGCGCCCCCTTCGGCAGCGCGCTCACCTGAACCGTCGCGCGAGCTGGGTACGGGGGATGAAAGTAGTTGGAGTAGACTTCGTTCATCTCGGCGAACATGGTCAGATCAGTCAAGTAAATCGTGGTTTTGACGATATTGTCTAGGTTCAAGCCGACGGCAGTCAGCACCGCCTGCAGGTTCTGCAGTACCTGTTTGGTTTGCGCCGCCACACCGCCTACGATTAGCTCACCTGTGGCGGGGTCAATCGGGATCTGCCCCGAAATGTAAATCCAGTTCCCGACGCGCACCGCCTGCGAGTAAGGTCCTATCGGCGCGGGGGCGTCATGAGACAGGATGGCTTGTTTCTTCATCGCTCACCTCTCGGGGGAGAGTATACCTGTTAGCCCCGCCACTCGCCCCGCGCCACCGCAGGCACGAACACTTCCAGTTCAGGGCAGGGAAGTGGGATGGTTGCGCCGCGCTCCGCGCTCAGGTACGCCGCCATCAGGAGTTCGGTGATGCGTGCGCCGTATTCTAAATCGCAGAACGGCGTCTCACCCTTCAAGAAGCACTCCGTGAAGTAGCGGTTCTCGGCGATGTAGCCGTAGGCGTGCGCTTCGTCGGCGAGGTAGGGCATCAAACCTTGTTCGGCGTTTTGTTTCTCCACAATGTCTTCGCCCGCCTCACCCTGAACCGCGCGGCTGAAAAACACCTCGCCCTCGCCGCGCAGGGTGTTGATGGCGAGCATATACTCAGGTCCTAGCACTTCAAAAGTAAGGCGTAGCCCAGGTCCAACGAAACACCACGAGGTACTGGCTTCCACCATCGCTTTGTTGCCCGAAGGGGTTTTGAACTCGATGCGTGCGGTAGCGTAGTCTTCGGCAGGAGCGTTAGTGTAGTCTACCTCCATCTCGTGGGCGTAGGTTTCGCGCAGTTTTTGAGCGTATTCCGGTCGCGCCCACTTGAGGCAGGCAATCTGCGCGGAGACGGAGTAGGGGAGCAGGGCAGAGAGAGGGGTATCGGGCGGGGTGAGCGCGTACCAGCCCGCAGCGACGCTGTGGCACATCATGTCGTTCAGCACGCCGCCGCCTTGCAGGTCGCCCCGCCAGAACCAGGCGCGATGGGGACCGCTGTGTTCCTCGGCGCAGCGTGCCAGGTACGGTTCGCCCGCCACCGCCGCACCCCGACGCCACAGCAACTCCTTGCCGCGCACAAGGCTGGGTGCAAACAGCTGGTTCTCCAAGTAGCCGTGCGAGATGCCCGCTTCCGACACTGCTTGCAGTATCTGACGTGCCTCTCTCAGATTGCGGGCGAGGGGTTTCTCCACTGCCAAGCCGCTGAGCTGCGCCCGCCCCGATTTCACCTCGTCAGCGATTGCCTCAATTAGTTCCACACGCACATAGTTCGGCGCAAGGAACCAAATGGCGTCTACATTGGGGTCGCGCGCCAGTTCGCGCACATCGGTATACACGGTCGGGTTGCCTACGCCCAGTGATTGGCAGAATGTTGCCAGTTCCGAACCTTTGCTCGCGTCGCGTGTCATAATAGCGGTGATTTCGGCGTTGCGCACAGACGCGAATGCCTGCGCGTGGAACCGCGCCACGAAACCGCTGCCGACAAAACCGATACGAAGTCGCTCCATCAGCGTCCAAATTTTCCCGATGGAGTAGGGAAATCCTGCTGAACCTTGCAGGAATGGTGGTTCAAGCGCCAAAATTAAAATACGATGGAGGCGTACATATGAGAATGAGACGATGGATGCTTGGGTTGGCGACGTCGCTGTGCGTTGCTGTGGCGTTAGCGCAGCCAGCGATTACAGAGCCTTTGCTGGACGCGCCGTGGCCCACCTGGGGGCGCGATATGCGACGGAGCCACTATGTGCCGGATGTGGCAGGACCCAATACGCCTGCCGTGCGCTGGTTCAGTCAAGGAGGCGCACTGGAAGAGCCTGGGATGCCCGCGCCGAATGCACTTTGGGTTCCGCAACATCCCAGCGTAGGGTCGCGCTACACGCGTTTCACTTTTTACAACGCTGTTAACGGGCGTGTCACCGGTTCATTCGGTCCGTTCTGGGGTCAGCCCTCAACGCCGATTTTCCTGAACGCGGCAGTCTTTATTGTGGATAGCAATCTAGTCCCTGTGCTGCCGCCCGTACCCTGGGACGCGCTAATGTTATCAGGTGGGCAGTACGAGTGTCTACTTTTCAGCGCATCGCCCGTGCTCGGCTTCCCCGATGTATTCTGGACGATTCGCGGCGTTCCTGCCTATCGCACTAGCTTTGGAGCGTTTACCGATGGCAACTACATCTATCCTGTCTTTGCCGACAACTTTGGGAATATCATCATTCTGTTCCTGGCATGGTTCATTGAAGTGAACGACGCTTTCGAGATTCAAGATGTATTCGCCGATTACGGTGGCTTTATTTTCGATCAGATACCGTCGGCTGCGCTCAGTACAGTATCGGGTACAACAGCGGGCGATCGGATATTACTTGGCTTCCACAACGGCTTAGTGATTGCCATCGACACCACGGTTATCGATTATGCTTGGTTCACCGACGTAATTACCCTGAGCGACAACGGGAGCGGTCCTGAAATCGCTTCCGATGCGGTTGACCGACCGATTGTGATTACCTCAGACGACCAAACGGCGATTGTATGTGCCTCCAACACCGGGCGTGTGTGGGGCGTGGCGACTGACGATGGCGCGCGGCAGTGGGAATACCAAGCCAACCGTGCGATTATGGCAGGTCCCTCTATCGGTGAAGACACGGTCTACATCGTGGTGCGTCACTCCGCATCGCAGAGCGCGATTCATGCGATCAGCGCTTCGGATGGAGTGCAAAAGTGGGTGCATGTGCTGCCGAACATCAGCCGTTGTACACCTACAATTGACCAGAATGGTGTACTGTATATTGGCGATGAACGCGGCATCCTATACGCGATTAATCCGGACAACACACCGCGCTGGCAGCTAAGCTTGGGTGCACCGATACGAGTTGCGCCTGTACTGGCGGATGTGGGAGGCGTGGCGACGCTCTATGTGGCGGCTTCGAACCGATTCCTGTATGCGATTGTGGATCAATCTGTGCTGTCTACAGGCATAACGCCGGGCGTGGGTACGTTGGTGCCTCCGCGACAGGGTGGCGACGTTATTCGCTAATCATACTTAGGGCGGCTTGTAGCCGCCCCCCCTTGCAATTCTTGATTTCGAGGTATAATTACAGCACATCACCATCGGAGCGAATTTCCCAACACTGCGCGTCGTGCGCAGGCTTATGGCGGGTAGGCACACTCTGAGATTGGATGGTACTTACGATGAGAAGACGAACACGCACAACTACCTCTGAAGAACACACGGAGGCGCTGAACGATACAACCCCAGTGAAAACCGCCTCCAACGGTGCGGGCGATGCACTCGAAGTCGAAATGCGCCCCAAAGTCGCTAAAGAGACCAAAGACGGCGTCGATTTCAAACAGCTCTGGCAGCAACCACTGAGCGATCTCAAGCGCCGCGCCAAGCGTGTCGGTATGAGCGACGAAACTGAGGACAGAGCCGAGCTGATTTATGGCATTCTCCGCGCCACCGCACAGGAGCCGGGCAGCGAGTACGCCTGGGGCGTGCTTGAAATCCTGCCTGATGGGTGGGGCTTCCTACGACGCCACCCCAACTTCCAAAGCACCAGCGACGATGTGTATGTGTCCCAATCACAAATCAAGCGGTTCGGACTGCGCACAGGCGATTTGGTGTTCGGCGTGGCGCGTCCCCCTAAAGAGGGTGAAAAGTATTATGGGCTGCTGCGCGTGGAGGCTATTAACGGCGCACCTGCCGACGAAATGCGCCGCCGAAAAGATTTCGAACAACTCACACCCCTCTATCCGAACCAGCGACTGGTGATGGAGACCACGCCCGAAAACACCTCTGGACGCATTATCGACCTCATCGCGCCGATTGGCAAGGGGCAACGCGCGCTCATCGTCGCGCCGCCCAAGGCAGGGAAGACCACGCTGCTCAAAAATATTGCCAACAGTATCACATCTAATCACCCCGAAGTTGTGTTGCTGGTGCTCCTGGTGGACGAACGCCCCGAAGAGGTGACCGACATGCGTCGCTCAGTGAAGGGACAGGTGATTAGTTCCACTTTCGACGAGCCACCCGAAAACCACATGCGCGTAGCAGACCTGGTGCTAGAGCGGGCGAAACGGCTTGTGGAGCAGGGTAAGGATGTCGTGATTCTGCTGGACAGCCTGACCCGATTCGGACGCGCCTCCAACCTGACCACCAGCCCCAGCGGGCGCACCCTCTCGGGTGGCTTAGACCCCGCCGCGCTGTACCGCCCGAAACGCTTCTTCGGCGCAGCACGCAACATCGAGGAGGGTGGCAGTCTCACAGTCATCGCTACCTGTCTCATCGATACAGGCTCGCGCATGGATGAGGTGATTTTCGAGGAGTTCAAGGGCACGGGCAACATGGAGTTGGTGCTGTCGCGCGACCTCGCGGAAAGGCGCATCTTTCCCGCCATCGACGTCAAACGCTCAGGAACCCGCCACGAGGAGTTGTTGTATACTAAAGAGGAACTGATGGCAATCTGGCAGCTGCGACGGCTATTGGCGAACCAGGAAGACCTCGTGGAGGCAGCAGAGCAACTGATTAGGCTGCTACAGCGCACGAAGTCGAACCGCGACTTCCTGATGGAAGTGGTCGCACGTACCCGCGCGGGCTAAGGAGGCGCACATGGAACGCAGACGACGCTTCGACGAAGACCCCGACGACGAGTTCGAGAAACTTTTTCAAGACCCCGACGAGGACGACCTGCTGGGCGACCCGTTCGAGGAAGAGGCGGACGCCGAGGAGATTGAAGCGCAGCTGCAGCGACTTTTCGGGGGCGATGTCTCCAACGAACTCGAAGAGCGACCGCCGCGCTACGACAAGGGACGCGAGCTGGAAGTGCACGTGATGGGTGTGTACGAGCGCATCGAGCACGGTCAGCCGCGCGCCCTGCTGGTGCAACTGCGTGATAACTACGGGCGTGTCGTACCGATTGTGATAGGACCCTTTGAAGCGCACGCGATTGTCTCCGCGATTAACGACGACGCGCCACCGCGCCCAATGACACACGACCTTATCCGAAATATCCTAACACGGCTGGGCGTGAGTATCGATCGCGTGCTGATTGACGACCTGTGGCAGGGCACGTTCTACGCCAAACTGTACCTGCTGCACGGCGACGAGGAAATCGAAATCGATGCCCGCCCCAGCGATGCGATTGCGCTGGCGGTGCGCTTCCGTGCGCCGATTTACATGGCGGAGAGCGTGCTGGAAGAAGAAGGTCAGCCTGAAGACTTTAGTTAACATAATCCCACTTATCGGACTCTATGCGCACCCTGTGGAACCGAATCGTTTTCGACCTGGCGTATGTCTTCTTCAAGGTCTTCTTCGCAATAACTTTTCGGTTCCCGCTTTTCGTATGGCTGCGGATTGAGGGGCGCAAAAATGTGCCGCGGCGCGGTGGGCTGATTGTCGTCGCCAATCATCTCTCGCTTGCAGACCCGCCCGTGCTTTGGTACGCCGCCCCACGCCACATCTGCTTCATCGGGCGCGCCGACATCCCCAACATTCCCATCGTCGGGGCTATCGCACGGCTGGCGAAAATGGTTCCCATCAAGCAACGCGCCGCCGACCGCAACGGTCTCAAACTCGCCGTAGAGACCGTCCAGCAAGGCGAAGCACTGGGAGCCTTTCCTGAAGGTGAACTTTCCGAATCACGCGACTTGCAACCGTTCTTACCTGGAATCTTGCTTATCCTGCGCCAGACGCGCGTTCCCGTGCTACCTGTAGGGCTGATTGGTACAGACAAAATCCTGCCTTACGGAAAACTGGTTCCTAAGCCTGCGTTTGGTGTAGTCACCGTCCGCTTCGGTGAGCCAATCCCCGCCGAGCAGATTCTCAGTCTCCCTACCTCCGAAGCACAGTTAGCGTTCCTTGAGGAGCAGGTGGCGCGCCTGTCAGGACAACGACGCTTCCAAAGCCACAAGTAGCACTGAGGTACAATTACAGGCGGTGCTGGACAAGACCGACCAGGAGGGGCCGTATCATCAGGTGATTGACTATTTCCCCTGCCCCTTGGCTGCGCTCGAGTGGGTCTACCATCTCCTGCGCGAGAAAGGGTTGCGATAGCGATGGAAACGCATGCACGCACGGGCGATTGGCGCATCTCGACGCTGGGAACGGCGATTCTGCAGTCGCGGTTCCGCACGCTCAACCGCCCCGCCACGCCCTTTGAACTGATGGACGACGCGATTAGCTACTACCGCGAGAACTTCAAGCCGTTGTTTCGAATCTCACTGTGGGTTTACATCGTGCCGACCGTTATCTCCATCCTACTGCTGGGACCGATGCTTTTGCTCGATGCAACCACACAGAGCGGCATGCTCGGCACGGTTTTATTGGACTATGCGGGGCTATTTGTTCAGTTGCCTTTTCTCATGCTTGCGCCCATACTTCAGGCGGCGTTTACAACGCTTGCGTTCCGTATGCTGGCGACGGGCGAGCCGATTACGCTTCAGTCTTTGTGGGCGAAGCTAAAGCCGAGATTTTGGCATCTGATTGCAAACCAGACCCTCGCAGTGCTGGCTTTGAGTGGTATCTTTGTGGTGATAGGCTTTGGCTTTGTGCTACTTGCGCTGGGTGTCATCTTTGGAGCTGCTTCGCTGATTCCAGGTAGCCCCACTGCCGCGCTTATTTTGATGACAGTGCTATGGCTCATTATTTCAATCGCCGTACTAATTATCTCGGCGATGGCGGCGGTCTGGTTCGTGATTCTGCCGCCGATTATCGTGCTGGAGGAGCGCACAGACGCCATTACTGCTTTCTCGCGTGCGCTCGGGCTGGTGCGCCCCCACTTTAGGCACGCGGTTTTGAGCTATCTTGCGTTTTGGGGCGCACAGACAGTATTTCTCCTCGCGGTAATGATCCTCTCGTTTATCATTTTAGGCATCATCGCCGGAATCGCGGCGATTTACGCGGACTTAGAGCAACTATTGTCACGATGGCTGTTTTCACTTACTCAGGCTTATGAAGCGGTGTCCTACATCGCGTACATGTTCGTGATGCCGCCGATGTATTTGATGAGCGTGTTGCTCTACTTTGACCTGCGCTATCGGAGTGAGGGGCTGGACATCTATGAGGTGCTGCAACAGGGCGCGCAGAGTTGAGCTGGGGCTTGTTGGGGCTCTGTGGCTGTGTTGCGTGGCGCTGGCGACTGAGCCATTGGATGCCTTACAACGCGCCGAGCGTGCGTTGGAAGCAGCGCAGCGAGCGAAACCTTCCGACCGAAAAGTTTTCCTTCAGCAAGCCGAGCGCGCCATCGCTTCCCTGCCTCCCGCGACACGCGAGCCACTGGAGACCCAGATTGCAAAGGGCGAGATACAGAACGCCCTAAGCAGCCTGCGCGCCTACCGAGAGACCCTGCAAGCCTCCCCTACTCCTGTACCCAACGCGGCGCGAATAAAGGCTCAACTGAACGCGATTTTTGCCGAACCAGATATGCAAATTCCGCCCAAGTCGCTGGCGGAGCGAATCACAGAGTCTATCCAGCGCGCCTTTGAGATGATAGCGCGTTGGCTTCAACGGCTCTTTAGCAGGCTGGGTGGCAGCGGAATGGCGAGCATGACACCTTTTTTCCAGTGGCTGGTAATTGTGCTGCTGGTGCTGACGCTTGCGTTGGCGGCGTCGTACATATTAGGGCGCGTCCGGATTGGAAAGCGCACGCCCTCCCCTACCCCCGCACTGGACGCTGCATTACAAGATGCCCGCACGATGAGCGCACTGGAATGGCGCGAGATGGCGCGGCGGTTCGCTAATGATCAACATTGGAAACTGTCTTTGCGGGCGTACTATCTGGGGCTATTGCGCCTGCTGAACGAATCACACTTGCTGGAGTATGACCCCGCACTGACCAACTGGGAGCATCTACGACGGCTGCGTCAGCCCCCCCTGCCCCGCTTCGTTGCTGCTCCCGCCTCACTGCCCGATCCCACTGTGCGTGAGGACGCCTATCACCTAATGCATCCGCTCACACTTCAGTTTGATGCCGTGTGGTACGGCAGCGCAATCCCTGATGAAAACACCTTGCGCGAGTACGAGGTTGCCTTTGAAACCCTGCTAAGGAAGGTGCAACCGCATGCGGTTTCTGCGTGAGCGGCTGGGGCTGGTATTGCTGATTGGCTTGGTAGTGGGGCTGCTGCTCTACTCCCTGCGCTTAGCAAGCGAGGCGCGCGACCCACGCTTTGCTCCCCTGCCCCTCAGCTACAGCCAGCATCGGCTCGGAATGAAAGGCTTCGCACGCTTGCTGGAGCGCAACGGCTACACGGTGCGTTCACATAAGCGCACCTTTCGCCACCTCCCTAAAGATGCCGATATGTTGGTGGTCTTTCCCCCGCCCTTATCGCTCAGCGGTATCGGCGGATCGGGAGTTTGGAGCGAAGAAGACGCCGACTCGTTGAACGCTTGGCTGCGGCGTGGTGGGCGTCTGCTTTTGTTCAGCGGCGATGAACGCCTGCCCGAACCGCTTAGAGACGAAGCTTTCCGACGCCTGCCCCCTTTTCAACTCTCAGCAAAGCGGTTCTTGGAGGCGCAACCCGCCGTGCCCGCCCCATGGCTCAGGGGAATCGCTAAAGTACGACTGGGCGACCAGGGTGCCGCTCTCTCGCCCCGCGAGAAACGCTGGGTTCCCCTGCTCCACACAGGCGGCGTGGTGAGAGGCGCACTTTGGTACTACGAGGACGGAATAGTTTTCGAGTGCGCTGACTGGCAGTGGCTCACCAACGAGCATCTGCGTGAAGCAGATAACGGCGCGTTCATTCTGGCGGTGGTACGAAAGATACTCCCCGACGGCGGCGTGATTTACTTCGATGACGCGGGTCAAGGCGACCTGATTATCGAGATCGAGCGCGAGGTGCGCGGCTTCTGGGGTGTTGCGCCCATGGGCGTGCGTATCGCCTTCGCACACTTGCTGGTATTGACAGCTGTCGTGATGTATTCGCTTGGCAAGCGGTTTGGGCTTTCCCGTCCTACACCACCCCGTGCCCCCGCGCTCGGCGAGTATGTGGATGCACTCGCAGGCGTCTACGAACGCGCACAAGCCGCCCAGCCCGCCTTCGAGACAGTGCTGGACGACATCCGCCGTCGCCTCTGTCAACGGCTCGGACTGCCTGCTGGCGCAACGCTGCTCCAACTCATCCAATTCCTTCCCCCCGACTCGCCCCTGTGCGACTCGCTAACCGAAGCGCACAAAATGGTGCAGAACCCGAACATAACACCTCAGGAAGTCATACGCCTGATCCAGCAACTGGAACGAGTGATGAGGTAAACTACACGCTCAATCAGGTGGAGAGGATTATGACTTACGAACAGGCGCAATCGGTTTGGCGAGCATCGAACCCGCCACAGCACTATCTCTCAATAACTGACCTCAACCCCCAAACGGCTCAAGCGGTGCTATCGCTGGCGCAGGCGATGAAACGCGCCACACATAGCGGGGAGGAGTTGTTCCGACTCCCCCGCCCTACTGCCGTCGCGCTGATTTTCGAGAAGCCCTCACTGCGTACGCGCGTCACGCTGGAAGCCGGGCTGTATCAGATGGGTGCACACGGTGTGTATCTCACGCAGAGTGACATCCAGATGGGCAAGCGCGAGGCGGTGATGGACATTGCACGGAACCTCTCCCGCTGGGTGCGCTGCGTGATTGCCCGTGTATTCCTGCACAGCACACTGGAAGAGCTGACCCGCTTTTCAGAGGTGCCAGTGATTAACGCCCTTAGCGATCGCGAGCATCCCTGTCAGGCGTTAGCGGACTTGATGACGATTCAGGAGCGCAAAGGCAACGCACCCTTACGCCTCGCATGGGTGGGCGACGGAAACAACGTGTGCCACAGCTTTACACTACTGGCTGCCCTCTTAGGGCACACTTTAACAATCGCCACGCCCGAGGGCTACGAACCATACACAGCGATTATTCAACAGGCGCGCACGCTCGCAATACAATCAGGTGGACAGGTGCAGTTGACACACGACCCGCACGAGGCCGTCTCTGACGCCGATGTGGTTTACACTGACGTCTGGGTCTCTATGGGCTACGAAACCGAACGCGAAGCGCGCATGCGACAGTTCCAGAATTTTCAAGTCAACGAGCAACTGCTTAGCCTCGCAAAGCCAGACGCTATTGTTTTACACTGTCTACCTGCCCGCCGCGGCGAGGAAATCACTGATGCTGTGTTAGACGGTTCTCAATCCGCTGTATGGGATCAGGCGGAAAACCGTTTACACACGCAGAAAGCCTTACTTGCACTGATGCTGGGTGATTGACAACGTATCAAAACGCACCTTGACACCCTGTCAAACCCTGCTTGACGCTTACTGGTCGCGGCAGGAGACAAGATGTCTACGCCGAATAGAACGATACTATGCAGTTCCCTTCGGATTTTCTTTGGGGCGCGGCAACCGCCGCCTACCAGATTGAAGGCTCGCCGCTTGCGGACGGTGCAGGCGCATCTATCTGGCATCGGTTCAGCCATACGCCGGGCACAATTCTGAACGGCGACAACGGCGATATGGCGTGTGACCACTACCGCCGCTGGCAGGAAGACATCGAGTGGATGCGACGACTGGGCTTGAACGCCTACCGCTTTTCGGTGGCGTGGGGGCGCGTGCTGCCCACGGGGCGCGGCGTAGTCAATTCTAAAGGGCTGGACTTCTACAAGCGCCTCGTGGACGGCTTACTGCACGCGGGTATTACCCCCATGATTACGCTTTACCACTGGGACCTGCCGGCTGAACTGCAAGATTGCGGTGGCTGGGCAAACCGCGACTGCGCCAAATGGTTCGCCGACTATGCCTGTCTAATGTTCCGAGAACTGGGCGACCGCGTGCATCTGTGGGCGACCATCAACGAGCCATGGGTCGTGATGGCGCTGGGCTATCTGTGGGGGCAGCACGCGCCCGGCATGCGCGACATCGGCGCAGCCGCCAAAGCCGGGCACCATATGCTGCTGGGGCACGGGAAAGCCGTCCAAGCCCTCCGCGCGGAAGGCATTCCCAACGCCAGAATCGGCATCGTGACTAATCTCGGTCCACAACAGCCCGCCAGCGACAGCCCACAAGACCAAATGATGGCAGCGCTTTGGCACGGATTCATCAACCGCTACTTCTTAGACCCCATCTTTCGCGGCGAGTATCCCGATACCGTGATTAATTTCATCGGCGAGTTCGCCCCCAAAGTTGCCCCTGACGATATGCAAATTATTCAAACGCCCATCGACTTCGTCGGCGTGAACTATTACACGCGCAACGTTATCGCCTACGACGCCTCCGACCCCATCGGCTCGCGCACCATCCATCAGGAAGGCAAACTCCACACTGAGATGGGCTGGGAGGTCTACCCCGAAGGCTTGTACGAGATTCTCAAATGGCTACACGACGAATACGGCGATATTCCGCTATACATCACCGAGAACGGCGCGGCGTTCCCCGATACGCCCAACGCGCAAGGCGAGGTGGCCGACCCTCTGCGCGTGGACTATCTCAAGGCGCACTTGGAGCAGTCGCATCGCGCCCTTCAGGACGGCGTACCCCTCAAGGGCTACTTCTACTGGTCGCTGATGGATAACTTTGAGTGGGCGTTCGGCTACAGTAAGCGATTCGGGCTGTTGTATGTAGACTTCGAGACGCAGCAGCGCCTCTTGAAGTCCAGTGGACGCTGGTATGCAGACTTTATCGCCCAGCAGCGACGGTAAGGGGTATACTTGGCGCGATGGAACTCGCAATCGTCGGGTTAGGGCGTATGGGTGGCAATATGGCGCGCCGCCTCGTGCAGCGCGGGCATCGCGTCATCGGCTACTCACGCACACGCGCTACAGTGGATGAGTATGTGCCTTACGGCATTACGCCCGCCTACACGCCCGATGAAACTGTGAACCCCCTCGTGCCCCCGCGCATCGTGTGGTTTATGTATCCAGCAGGTGAGCCGACCGAAACCGCCATATTTCAGTTTGCGCCCCTGCTGCAGCAAGGCGATATCGTAGTGAACGGCGCGAATAGCCTTTACAAAGATTCCATCCGCTATGCAGAGCGACTACGGGAGCATGGTATACGCTTCGCCGATGTGGGCGTATCGGGCGGCGTGTGGGGCTTGGAGAACGGCTACGGGCTGATGGCGGGCGGCGACGCCGAAGTGATTGCACAGATTGAGCCAATCCTGCGCGACCTCGCCCCTGCCCCCGATAAGGGCTGGGTACACGTGGGACCCGTCGGCGCGGGACACTACGCCAAAATGATTCACAACGGCATCGAGTATGCCCTCATGCAAGCCTACGCGGAGGGGTTTGAACTACTGCGGCGCAAGGAAGAGTTCCATATCGACATCGCTGCGGTAGCAGAGGCGTGGCGTCATGGCACGGTCGTGCGCAGCTGGCTGCTGGACCTGATTGCCGGCTTCCTGAAAGAGGACGACAAGATGACCGGCATCGCCCCTTATGTCGCTGATTCAGGTGAAGGACGCTGGACAGCGCACGAGGCGATTAATCTCGGCAGCCCTGCCCCGCTGATTACACTCGCCCTGCACGAGCGGT
The DNA here is from genome assembly GCA_964451985.1 of uncultured Fimbriimonadales bacterium. Classification (GTDB taxonomy): domain Bacteria; phylum Armatimonadota; class Fimbriimonadia; order Fimbriimonadales; family GBS-DC; genus GBS-DC. The sequence continues at coordinate 15,253 of CAYVKB010000008.1, forward strand.
TCCGCAGCCAAGATGAGCAGGGCTTCCAGTACCGATTCCTCGCGCAGTTGCGCAAGGCGTTCGGCGGGCACGCCGTGAAGAAACGGGACGATTAAGACACCCCCATGCCCTGCCGATAATAGGCGGTATGGGGTATCCAGCCCGTCAGCCCGACGAGAAGCCGCCGCTGTGGATTATTCAAGAGGCGTTCGAGGGCGAACAGCCCGCCGAACAGCCGCAGGATGTGTATATTCTGCACCTACTGCGCGCCCTGCCCCCTGCCTTGCTCGAAACGCTTTCGCCCGAGCAGTACGCGCTACTCAAACAGTCGCTCTATTCCTACCATCGGCGACACCTACTGGATGTGCGCGGCGTGATACCGTTCCTGTGGACGCGCTTCTACTTCGTGTTTCTGTTCGGCAAAGATACACGCACGCGCGACGATACCGTGGGACTGGAGCGACGGGCGTCGTCGCGTTGGAGTCGCGCCCTCGGCTGGGCGGTGATGCTGGGTATCTTAGGGCTGCTGCTGATAGGGTTTCTGGGCGCAGCACGACTATTGACGCGCTGAAGGAACCTGACAGCCATAAAAGGGCGTACTGGCACGTGGGGGTTTTCGCCCTGTCAGCACTGTTTCCAACGCCTGCTTTGCGAAAGCAGTCTCTTCGTTGCTGCAATATCTACCGATATTATAGGCGCCGATATAGACAATCTGTCCCTGCTGGTTGATGATAACAGCCGCTGGACCTGCCCAAACGCCGAACTGACGCGCCAGTGCGCCGTTTCTGTCTACAAGCGCGGGCGTCTCGATGCCCCGCCTGCGCCACCCCCGAAGCGCGTCTACATCCGACACGTGCTCATCGTTCACAATAATCACAGTGGCAATTTGTATGCCTCGCGGTGTGAATTCTTTCACAAGCTCGCGCACATGGCCCTCCATAAAACGCGAGCAGGCACAGTCAGGGTACCAGAAGTTGAGCAGTGTGAACTTGCCATACAGCTCAAAATCGCCTGCATCCGTTTGTAGCCGTTGAATGGGCGCAGGAGGCTGCAGGGATGGGTCTATCGTCGCCGCGCCTGCAGGACGCTTTGCAGGCTGTAGGAAACGCAACTCCATGCGCCAGTAAGTAACGCCAATGAGCGTCAGCCAAACGACCAGAACGGCTCCAGTGAACAGTTTTTTGGTGAGCATGTGCTGTCCCCATCCTCACTCCCCTCTCCTAAGGTGGAGAGGGGAGCAGGTTTGTTATGCTGCTTGCAGTTGCTCGTGGGACACTTCTTGGGCACGCTCATCACTCGTTTTGAACTCCTCCAGGCGGTGATACACAGCGCGTGCTGTCTGGTCGGTCATTTCAATCTGCGCGAGCAATGCGCGCACCGCCTCAAACTGCTGGCGGATGGCTTGCTGCACCTCGTGAGTGGAAGCAGTCGTCTGCTCACTGATAGCGGCAATCCCTTGCACGATTTCGTTGATAAGTTCTATCTGGTGCGAGGTATTGGACGAGGATTGCAAGCCGATCTGTATGGCGTCGCGCAGGGCATCCACCTGTTCCGCGATTTGACGCAGGATGCGTTGGCTCTCGGCGGCACGGTCAGTGTTCTGCTGTGCAGCATCCTCAATCGCCCGACACTGGTTGACCACCAATTCGGTTGCACGATTGACGCCCTGTGCTGCGTTTTCCACTTGGCTGAGCTGTTCGCGCAGAGTTTGGAACGCGCTTACCACTTGTTGGAGGGTGTGAGTCGTCACTTCCTGCAGCCCTTGACGCTTCTCGTCGCCGCGCATGTGCACGATAATCTCATGAATGTCGCGCGTCATCTCCTGAATTACGGCGTCGATTTCCTTGGCAGCGTCGGCGGAGCGATTGGCAAGGGCGCGCACTTCGTCAGCGACAACGGCGAATCCCTTTCCATGTTCGCCCGCCCGCGCTGCCTCGATGGCAGCATTCAGCGCGAGTAGGTTCGTCTGACGGGCGATTTCGGTAATCGTCAGTAGGATTTGCCGAATATCTGATGAACGCGCGCCGAGTCGATCGACCTGCTCGCTGGCGCAGTGCACCGCCTCCTCCAGCGATACCTGCGCCTGGGCCGCTTGACTCAGCACGGCATCGGCGGTCGTGTTTAGTTGTTGCACTGCCTGCAGCGCCTGCTGCACCGCTTGTGCAGACTGCAATGCGGCCTCGCCCGCCTGACTTGCAGCAACTCGCTGCTCTTGACTGGCTCTCACAATCCCGTCGGCGTTGCCCGCTGCTTGGTACGTCATTTGAGTGGTCTGTTCCGCTTCTTGCAGTTGACGCTCCGCCTGAACACGGGTCTCCTGAGCCAGCACTGCAATCTGTTGAATTTGCTGTGCTGACTGCTCTATCTGAGTGGCTTGCGACCGCGCCCCCTCGCTTACTTCTTCTATCGAGCGCAGCACAGCGTCGCCCAAATGGTGAATGCGCCCCGTCTCCTCGCGCACGCTGTGGGTTTGCGCAACAATTGCCTGAGCCGCCTGCTTGGTCTCTGCGATGTTATGATTCAGTCGTGCTATGAGCTGATTAATCACGTTCACCGTGCCCCATAGCGGGGACCGTGGGTTCCACTCGATTTGTGCGGTCAAATCGTTGCCTGCAAACCGATCGCTGCGCAACTCCTGTCCCAAACGACTGAGTTCTTCCGCTTGTTGCCATTCTGCATAGCCCTGCACAGATTGCCAAATCAGGATTGCTGACTCCAGCACCACAAACAGCGCATGTACCAGCGTCAACACGAAAAAGTTCAGGTTGGTCGTATAGACGTAGACAGGTAGCCCCATCCACTGCAACAGTGCAAAGCTGGCATGATGCACAGCGATCGTGGCAGCAGCAACAGTAATCACACGCCAATCGCGATAGACGCCTAATATAGCCAGCGAAGCAAACACATGGAAATGCAACTCCGTCACGCCTCGCGCCTGGTGGATGAACAATCCTGAGTAGACCATAAATGCCGCACCTATCACAAGACGCGTGGTTAAGCTGCCTGGCTGTGTTTTCGCCAAATAAGCCACTACCGCAGAGGTGGTGAGACCAATCAGCAACGCTTCTTCAAAAGTTCGATGCCAGAGCGCCAGTAGCAACGACACACCAAAATGCGCCCAAAGCATTAGGGCGAACTGTCTATCCCACTGAGCGCGTATCCGCTCGACAGAAAAGTTTAGATTGTTTTGTACTTTATTGTCCACCGCTATCATCGTCGCCTCCAGATGGGCATTATCGGAAATCCATTGAGTATCTGCAGGGAATGCAGGAGATTCAAACGCCAACGCGAACATGACGCCTATGCGCAGGCTTGTCTCCTACGGGTTCGGATTGCTACTACTCCTTGCCGCTTGGGGCGACGAGAGTGTTTCGCCCCTTGCACCGCGCTATGAAGCTTCTCTGGAACGCCCTACCAAAACACGCGGCGTGTACGCGATACGGAATGTAACGGTGCATCCGATGACAGCGCCGCCGATTGAAGGGGCAACTGTGGTAATACGCGATGGCAAAATTGAAGCGGTGGGTAAAAGTGTCACCATCCCGCGCGGCGCAAAAATTTACGATGGCAAGGGGCATCACCTCTATCCGGGCTATATCGACGCTTGCACCACGCTGGGGCTAACCGAAATCGGCTCCATCGCCGCCACTATCGACACCACCGAGACGGGGCAGTTCAACCCGAACTCGCGGGCGGAAATCGCGCTCAATCCCGACTCGGAACTGATTCCCGTTACGCGCGTGAACGGCACAACGACTGTTGTGGCGACGCCGACAGGCGGAGTCTTTTCGGGGATGGGCTGCGTAATGAACCTCGATGGTTGGACATGGGAGGAGATGGTCATCAAGACTCCGATTGGGCTATTTATGAACTTCCCTGCCCCGTCGGCTGCGCCGAACCAGAGCGCGGAAGCACGTCGGCGTGATTGGGAGACCCGCGTACGTCCTGTGAACGAATTTCTCGAGAACGCCCGACGCTACCTGCGTGCTCACCAAGCGGCGGGTAAGGACGGCATTCCCGCGCACGAACGCGACCCGCGATTCGACGCGATGATTCCCATTCTGGAAGGCAAGTTACCCGTGATGGTGCGCGTGAATAGCGCGTTGGGCATTCAAGCGGCAATCCGCTGGGCGGAGGAGCAGCGGCTGCGCCTCGTGATTGTGGGTGGCTCGGAAGCGCACAAAGTTGCCGACCTGCTGCGCGAGAAGCAAGTGCCGGTGATACTGGAAGGCGTGCATAACATGCCCAGCGCGGAGTCGGAACCCTACGACGAACCGTTCCTACTGCCCAAACGCCTGCACGAGAAGGGCGTCCGGTTCTGCATCGCCAGCAACGACGCCAGTAATGCCCGCAACCTGCCCTATCATGTGGCGACCGCCGTTGCGCACGGACTGCCCCGTGAGGAAGCCCTCAAAGCCATCACGCTCTATCCCGCGCAAATATTGGGGCTATCCCATCGACTCGGCAGTATCGAGGTGGGCAAGGACGCGAATCTGGTGCTACTCAGCGGCGATCCGCTGGACATCCGAACGGAGGTTATCCAGGTCTGGATTGCCGGACGCCCCATCGAGATGACCAGTAAGCATATCCGTCTCTACGAGCGTTATCGCGGGCGACCCAGATAATATCTCGCCCATTCCGCCAAACGCAGGCGCATCTCAGGGTGCCAATCGTGCCCTAAGTCTTCGTAAATCAGCAGGCGTTTGGGTTGAGGCAGCGCGTCGTACAGTGAAAACACTACAGGCGCGCGGATGCCGGGGTCTTTCAGGGCGAGGCTAAGTTGGACGGGCACACGCACGCGCGGGGCGTGGTTCACAGCGTCATAGTATTGCAACACGCTCAGAATTGCTTCACGGGGCGTGGCGGTCATCTCCATGTAGTCGCTGAACTCCTTGATAGGGTAGCGCCACGCAGGTCTACCAAGTAGGTACTCCCAGTAGCTCAGTGCAGGCAGCTCAGCGACGACACATTGGGTCAGTTTGCACCATGCGCCTAGCATCACTGCCAGTCCCCCGCCCTGACTGAGACCTGCTGCGATAAGCCTACGCGAGTCCACCTCCGCCTGCGCCGCCAGTACACGCATCGCCAGCAGACTATCCTGAATGATGCGTCGATAGATATAGCTTAGGGGTGACTCGATACCGCGTGTGAAGTAGCCCAATTCGGGACTGTAAGGAACGTTCGGCTCCACTGCGTAGCCATGCAGGTTGACAGAGAAAGTGATTAGCCCGTCGAACATCGTGTTCTCATTGATGGGCACAGTTCCGACCCCATAGCCGGGCAGATACAGCACGGCAGGTACAGGCGATGACACGGCTTTCGGAACAGCGTACCACCCTTCGCGTCCGCGCCCGTCGATGCCCATCCAGCGTACGCGGTACACAGTGTGCGTGGGGTGGTCATCTTGCTCGAAATGCACCCGCTCGTAGCGTAGAGGCGCAGAATCCACTTCAGCAACCGCCGCTTGCCAGAACGCTTCAAAATCGGCGGGTGGCTGCGGCAACTTCAACGGCACAGCAGCGTCCATCATTATCCAAACACCGAACGCTCTACCGGCTCGATGTGCAAACCAGTGGTGTGTAGCCACGCCGTCGCCCGCTGTATCTCCTCGACGGGACCCTCCAGTTCCACAAACGCCCAGCCGAAGTCCTCGTTAATGTTCGCCTTGAGGATGTTTACTTTCAGGTCAAAATCGCGCCCCAGACGCCACAGCCAGGGCACACTCACCTGCTCGCGGTTCGTGGTCGCAATCGTCATATGCACTTTTGCCATCGCCTCGATTATACCGCCTACAGCGAGTTAGCGTTGCCCCTTTGATTTCAGTAGGTCGTCTGTCCACGCCTCATCCTTTGAGCTGAACGGCGGCGGGGGTGGCGGCCCCGAATAGTCCAGCGTCACCCCATAAGCCCGATCCACATAACACTGCCCCACCAACGCACCCAATCCAGCGACGCAAAACCATCTCCCACTGCCAAAGGAAAGCGGATTGCGGATGTGGTCATCAGGGCGGTAGGGAAATCGTTCCAGTACTGCCTGTGTTCCAAATAAGGGTTCCTGCCCGGACAGGGGTTCGACATCGCCCCGCCTTCCTGAAGATTATATCTCCTGCTCGGCGAACAGCGCATCCATCATCTCATAGGCGTAGCGCAGGTGCGGTATCACAATTGAGCCGCCAATGATTAGCGCAATATTCATCGCCTCGTGCAACTCCTCGCGCGTTGCACCTTCTTGCACACAGCGATCTAAATGATAGAAGATACAGTCATTACAGCGCAGCACCATCGAGCCGACCAGCCCCATGAGCTCTTTGTACTTAACGGGGATTGCGCCTTCGGTGTACGCGCTGGCGTCGAGCGCAAAAAATCGCTGAAACGGCTTGAAACCGCAGTTCAGGATGCGCTCGTTCATCTCTTGCCGATACAGGCGTGTCTCGTTCGGTTTACGTTGCATCGAGGTAGAGTGTACCTGAAACTACTTAACCAGCGACAGGAAGTATCGATGCACGCGCGCATCGTCCGTTAGTTCTGGATGGAAAGCCGTCGCCAGTAGGTTGCCCTGCTGCACCGCGACGATTTTGCCTTCGAACTCACTGAGAACCTCCACCCCTGCGCCCACCTGCGACACGATGGGGGCGCGAATGAATACACCGCGTACGGGGCGTTCGGGCAACGGCTTGAACGGAACGTCGGCTTCGAAGCTCTCAATCTGCCTGCCGAAGGCGTTGCGCAAAACAGCGATATCCATCAGCCCCAAGCGCAGCTGCTCGCTGCCCTCGATCGTTTTCGCCAACAGTATCATGCCCGCGCAGGTTCCGTAAATCGGCATGCCCTGCTCGGCGCGGGTGCGGATGGCTTTATCCAACTCGTGGCGCGCCATTAGTTTGCCAATCGTTGTGCTTTCGCCGCCCGGAATAATCAGTGCGTCGACGCTTTCAAGGTCGCTGAGTTTACGCACCTCACACGCCGCCACGCCCAGTCGCGCCAGCATCGCCAAATGTTCCGCAAAGTCGCCCTGCAGTGCTAAAACGCCTACTCTCATGGCTTTTAGGTTTTTAGACAGCGGAAAATAGAAGCACGGGCGGGGGTGCCCGTGCTACTTTTACCAGCCGCGCACTGCCATCAGTTCCTCTTCAGCGAGTTTGCGCACATCGAGGCTGGGCATAGCCTCACCGAGGCCCTTGGAGATTTCCGCCAACATTTCAGGCTCACGGTAGTAGGTGACAGCATCCACAATCGCGCGGGCGCGCCGCTCGGGGTCAGACGACTTGAAGATACCTGAGCCGACAAACACCGCCTCTGCGCCCAGCCACATCATCAGCGCAGCATCGGCAGGCGTGGCGATGCCTCCCGCCGAGAAGTTCGGCACGGGCAGCCTACCCGTCTGGTGAACCTCCGCTACCAAATCATATGGGGCTTGCAACTGCTTGGCGATTGCCATCAGTTCGTCTTCGGGCGCGCTGTGGATGCGGCGGATATCCCTCATAATCGCCCGCATATGGCGCACGGCTTCCACGATGTTGCCTGTGCCCGCCTCGCCTTTGGTGCGAATCATCGCCGCGCCCTCGCCAATGCGCCGCAACGCCTCGCCCAAGTCGCGCGCCCCACACACAAACGGCGTCTTGAAAGCATGTTTATTGACATGATGCTCCTCATCTGCGGGTGTCAACACTTCACTCTCGTCAATAAAATCTACGCCCAAAGATTCCAAAATCATTGCCTCCGCGAAGTGCCCGATACGGCATTTCGCCATCACAGGAATCGTGACGGCGTTCATAATCTCTTCAATCACGCGCGGGTCGGACATGCGCGCAACGCCGCCCTCGCGTCGGATGTCCGCCGGCACGCGCTCCAGCGCCATCACGGCAACTGCACCCGCTTCTTCAGCGATGCGTGCCTGCTCAGCGTTCACTACATCCATAATCACGCCCCCGCGCAGCATCTCGGCTAAGCCGACCTTTGTGCGCCAGGTGGATTTCTGAACCTCATAGCGGTTCTCCTGCCCATGGGTCGAAACGTTCGGTACCATAGCAAGTGGATTATACCCGACACACCCTCGTTCAGCAGGAGTCGGCGCACCGGAGGCGAACTGCGTATCCGATGACTCCGTTCCTTCAGCGTGTGGTGCGGTTCCTGCGCGAGAATCCGGAAGGCGTGCAGATTGTGCGACGGGTGAGTTCAGAAGACACTATCGAACCGCCTGAAGAGGAAGGCGGGTTCAGCCGCGCCATGTTAGTGCACGAGCCTGAACGCCGCGAGTTCGGTGTATTCCCCGTACCACCCGCTGATGACCCGACGCAGTTCACGCACTTCATCGATGGCATCCAGCACTCACACCTGCTGTACTACCAGCAGACGGCGAAGGGGCTGCTTCCCGTCGTGTACGGCTACGTGGCGGCGATGGTGTTGCAAAGGCGCAATCGCGAACTCCATCCTGTGCCTGAACTCACGGAGGCGGAAGAGGCGCTCTTCCTGCCCTTGAAAGCGTTCGACGCTAAGAAGTTCAAGCGCGCGGGCGTGACAGTGTACGACTCGCTGGAAGAGCGGGATCTGGAGAGGACCTCGTTCAGCACGATGCTGGTGCGCGCGGGAGCGACGGTAGCGCGCGTGCGTGACCATTTAGAGCGCAAACTCGCCCTCCAGTGGATCGAGCAGCAAACGCCCGCCTCCACCGACTGGCTGCTGGTGGATGGCTCAATTGCCGACCTGATGAGCGCGCTCGACCGGCGTAAGTTGGTGCAGGTGGTGGGCGTGTCTAAATCGCACCGCACGAGCTATCTGGAGATTAACTGGATGCTGCAGGTGCTGAACATGCCTGCGGGCTACCGCAGTAGTGTGTTCCGCCCCGTGCGTGAGGGACAAAGTGAAGTGTATAGCTGGTACTTGCGTCTGCGCTGGCAGGCAGGCGCATCGCCTACCTACGGCTTAGTGCGCATCGAGACGCCCGTGCTGACCAGCCCCGACGACACACGCGAATGGGCGGATAAGATTTCCGCGTGGCTTCTGCAGGAGACGCGCCCGCTAAGCCTGCCCGACCCGCGCTACGACCGCCTGCTCTATCCGTTTAGGATGTGCGAGCAGCACCTGCGCAGCCGCGCCCCCAGTGAGGCGATTATGCGCACTGCTATCGAGCGCGTGGGCGACCTCAGCGCAACACCGCCCTCACCCGCCCCCGCACCGAGTTGATCAGGTAAAATGCCTCCGCTTTAGGGAGCTCCTCTACGGTAATCACGCGCTCCCTAATCCAGCCACGCTCCAACAGATGCTCACGGTATACACCTCCCAGCAATCCGCAGGCAACAGGAGGCGTATAGAACTTACCGTTCAGCCGCACGACCACGTTCGCAATCGTGGACTCGGTAATCTCGCTGCGCGTGTTCCATAGAATCACATCCTCGCACTCAGGACAGGACGCACGGGCTTGCTCGTAAGCCTTGCGGTTCGTTGTCTTATGATAGAGAAACACATCCTGCTCGTTCACAGGCTCGGGAGCAAGTGCAACGCGCCAGATATGGGGTTTCGGCTTCAGTGGGGCGCACTCCACACGCGCCTCGCCCCAGCGATTGAGCAAGAGGCGAATGCGATATGCAAGTAGCCGCTCCCCCTCTCCGTTTGCAGAGAAGGCGCGGGGGGCTGAAGTCTTCAGTATCTCCCGTATCGCCTTCTCATCCCACATAAACCCAAAATACTCTGCTGAGCGTTGCAGGCGTTGTAGATGTTTCTCCAGTAGGAAGTAGCCTCTATCCGCACGCCAGAGGACAGTTTCCAGCAGCTCGAACTCTGGTCGAGGCTTTAAGATAACCTGCGCTTTGGTTAGGCATTCCTGATACTCAGCGCGTTTATCAGAGTCCCACACGACACCGCTACCCACGCCGTACTCCAGCTGTTCGGTCGCCCTCTCGTAAACCAGCGTGCGTATCGCCACGTTGAACTGCGCCCTGCGGTGGGGCATCACGATGCCAACTGCGCCAGTGTACGTACCGCGCGGGGTTGTTTCCAGTTCGCGAATTACTTGCACGGCGCGGATTTTCGGCGCACCCGTAATCGACGCTGCGGGAAACAGCGCACGGAAAATCTCAGTTAGCGGCGCGTGGGTCTCGGCTTCCACAGTGGAGGTCATCTGCCATAGGGTCGCGTAGCATTCGGTCTCGAACAGTTTCGGCACGCGCACCGTACCCGTTTTTGCGATGCGTCCCAAGTCGTTGCGCACCATGTCTACAATCATCAGGTTCTCGGCGCGGTTCTTCTCACTGCAACGGAGTGATTGCGCTTGCTTCACATCCTCTTCCAGCGTTCGCCCGCGCGACGCCGTGCCTTTCATCGGACGACTGATAATCCGCTCCCCATTCAGTGCAAATAACAGTTCGGGCGAAAGCGAAAGGATTACGTGTTGTCCTGTGTCGATATACGCGGCGTAGGGCACGGGCTGGGCGTAGTAGAGCTGCCAGAACCTCGCTAAGAGTGTTTGCGATTTCTGCTCATGTTCCCACTGTGCACGCAACCGAAAACTGTAGTTCACCTGATATACATCGCCCGCTGCGATGTAGTCGCGGATGCGCCGAAGGGCACGGTAGTAGTCGGATTCGGAAAGAGTGGATTGCCAGGAGAGGGCAGGCTCCAACCTCGCCCCCTTGTCGCCCGTCTTCGTAAACAGAATGCGGGGAATGCCCGCGCCGCACAGTACTTGCTTCCCTTCTCCGTTTACAAAGGGGGGACTAGGGGGTGAGATCGAAATAATATCTTCATACACCCCAAACCACACCAGGGGCACTCCCGCCTGCGCTTGGGGAAACGCCTTCTCCAGCCCGTGCGCCGCCTCGTAAGCCACAAAACCCATAGCAGTCAGCCCTCGCTGTACTGCTCGCTCCACTTCCGCAAGCGCGGGCAGCACTTCGGAGTGAGTAGACGCGCAGATTACAGCGACAGGGCGCGCGGTTGAGAGCCAGCGGTTTCCATCCAACAAAGCCAAGACGAACATTCTGTACTTGTTATCCTAACCCACTCGGCAGCGGCAGTTTGGGACGCGGCTCGAAGTCGGGTAGGCGGGGCGGATTCGCCTCCATCTGTTTCATTATCTCGGTAATCGCCCGATCGAGTTGTGGGTCACGCCCCGAGGCGTAGTCCTGTGGGGCGTAATCCACCTCGATTTCAGGGTCTGTACCGTAGTTTTCCACCGCCCAGCCGACATCGTGGAACCAGAAAGCGTACTCAGGCTGCGTGGTTAAGCCCTGATCTACGAAGGTCGACTTGGGCCAGATGCCAATCACGCCGCCCCACGTGCGCTTACCAATCAACACGCCAAGTTTCATCAGTTTGAAGGCGTGGCTGAACATATCGCCATCGGAGCCTGCCCGCTCGTCGGTAATCGCCACGATCGGTCCCATTACGGATTCATACGGGTAGGGCACGGGCTTGCCCCAGCGGGGCACATCATAGCCCAGTCGCTTGCGGGCGAGTTTCTCCAACAGCAGGGGCGAGACGCTGCCTCCGCCGTTTGCCCGCACATCCACAATCAGCGCAGGGCGGGCAATCTCCGCCAGAAAGCCTCGATGGAACTCCGAGAAGCCCCAGCTACCCATATCGGGAATGTGGAGGTAGCCCACTTGCCCGTTGGTCTGCACCTGCACATACTCACGGTTCCGACGCACCCAGTCGCGGTAGCGCAGTTTGGCTTCGTCTGCGAGCGTTTTAGTGGTCACGGTGCGCGTTTCGCCGTTAGCGTTGCGCAGTGTGAGTTCCACAGGCACGCCCGCGAGGTGAAGCAGCGCCTCGCCGGGCGTGAACTCGCGCGTGAGACGCCTCCCATTGATGGCAAGCAACACCTCGCCCACCTGCGCGTTCACGCCCGGTTCGTTCAGGGGCGAGTCCACCTCCTCCAGCCATGGGTCGCCCATCAGTATCCGCGTGATGCGGTAGCCCTGCGCCGCCTCGTCCCACACGAATTCCGCACCGAGTTGCCCGACACTGTACTGCGGGGGTTGACGGTAGTCACCGCCGAACTCATAGCAGTGCGACGTGCCCAGCTCGCCCTGCATCTCCCACATCAGATCCGAAAACTCACCGCGCGTAGCGACGCGCTCCAGTAGCGGGTAGTAGCGGTCGTACACCCTTTGCCAGTCGACGCCCGACATGTCCGCGCTCCAGAAGAACTCACGTTGCAGTCGCCATGCCTCGCGGTACATCTGCTGCCACTCGCGGGTGGGGATTACAGCGCAGCGTACGCGGCTCAGGTCAATCCAGCCGCTCTCGCGCGAGGGTGCGGCTTGCTCGTGCTTCTCATCGGGCTTCTGCCCCGCAGGTATCACACGCAGCCGCTTGCCTGAACGATACGCCAGCGTCTTGTAATCGGGCGAGAGCGTGAAATCGTCCACCTTGCTTGCCAGCGTCTCGGTTTTGGTGGTATTGAAGTCATACATCAGCAAGGTACCTTTACCGCCCTCGTCAGAGTCGAGCCAGCTTTTGCCCAGTGTACCCTCCACAGGAAATTGCGTGGCAAGCACACGCCTTTTGTTCAGCCCCGCCACCTGCCCGTAGATGCCTGCCGGCAACGGCACGGTAATCACACGCAGGTGGATGTCGTCGAAATCGATGGCAGTGGGCTTCGTCTCGCTCTGCTTAGGAGCATCGGCAGTTTTCTCAGCTCCCGCTTGAGCAGCAGCGCCTTCCTCAAACGGCTTTGGTTGAGGCAGCAGCGGATTCGGAATATCCTTGCGAAGCACTACCGCCATCACACGCATGCCCATCGGAAACGCGAACTCGAACTGCATATGATCAGGTACAGGGTCGTAATCGCGATGGGAGATAAAGTAAAGGAGATCGCCATCAGGGTCCCATCCAGGCATCCAATCACGGAACTCAGGCTGCGTAATGGGATGGATCGCGCCTGTCTCAGAATCGTATATCTTAATAATGTGTGTGCGCTCATTCGGGGCGAAACTGTAGGCTAACCAGCGTCCGCAGGGCGACCACGCGAAGCCCTCAATCATGCCGTACTCGCTGCGCTCTACTAGTTTCAACTCGCGCATCCCGATATCGAAGATGTGGAGCTCGAATCGATGGTTGCTCAGCGCAACGCGGTCGGCGGTGGGGCACACTTCCAATCGGTACGGATGCCCAATATCGAGCTCCTCGTAGCGGATGATGCCGTCGGGCGAGTGCAGCTCGAGGCGCGGCTCGCCGCTCTCGTCAGAGATGGTAATCATCCGCTTGCCATCGTTCAGGTAGCGGTTCAGACGATAGCGCACGCCCTGTGGCTCGCCATACTGAATCACCGCGCCTTCCCAGTTGCCCATCGTAAACGGCTTACCTCGCACAGTCAGCATTAGCGAATGCCCCTGTGGATGAAGTGTATACTCCTGCAGGTATTTCTCTGTCTCAACGAACTTGCGCTGCGCCTGTGTGCGCGGGCTGCGCAGATCCACCGGAATCAGGCGGTTCTCGCCGGTCGCCAGATCCAGCACATACAAATCCGCGCCCGCGTGGTACACGATACGCTTGCCGTCCGTGCTGGGGTAGCGCACGTAGTATTCCTCGTGGTGTGTGTGGCGTTGTAAGTCGCTCCCATCGGGCAAGCAGGAGTAGATATTCGCGATGCCCTCATGGTCAGATACGAAGTAGATGCGCGCGCCAATCCACATTGGGGCGGTCAGGTTGCCGTCAGTCGGCTTGAAGCGGACGAATTCACCGCTGCCCTCGCGGTCAATCCAGAACACGCCCGCCGTACCACCGCGATATCGTTTCCAGCGTGCGGGGTCGCCCGTGTGCCTGCCTAATATCACTGCGCCATTCACCCCAAAACTAAGATGATTTGCCAATCCATATGGATACTGCGTCGGCAATCCACCTTCCAGCGATACGCGCCACAACACGGTCTCGCGCGGAGGGCGTCCCGCAGTGCTGTTGTAAATCACCGCGCTGCCGTCGGGCGTCCAGCCGACCACTTCCACACGCGCTGCGCCCTGATAGGTCAAGCGTCTCGGCTCGCCCCCGTCCGCCGCCATCACATACACCTCAGGGTGTCCCTCGTCCCGCGCCACGAACGCAATCCACTGCCCATTGGGCGAATAGTGGGGCGTAATCACTGTGCTCAGGCTGGTGGTCAATCGCCGCGCTGCACCGCCGTCGGCGGAAACCATCCACAAATCGTCCTCGCATACAAACGCGACTGTGTCACGGTAGATGGTCGGAAAGCGATAGTATCCTTTATGCATAACGCTCTGATTATACCTGCAGGAGTCCGCCTTGCCCTGCCGAACGAATTCCGTACTATGCATGTCGGAATTCTGACTGCGCCGTTCGGTGGCGAAACGCTGGAGACGGTTTTCCAGTTCGCACACAAGCACGGCTTCAAGACGCTTGAACTCGCCTGCGGCTACGGACACCCGCACCTGAACCTGGAAAATCCCGACTTAGATACGCTGAAACGCCTCATGGACACCACAGGCGTGAGGCTGTCAGCGGTCGCGTTCTACACGAATAACACACACCCCGACCCTACTGAACGCCAACGCAACAACGAAGGCGTGCGTAAAGCAATTGAGATCGCCCATGCGCTCGGCGTAGAGGTGGTCTGCACCCTCGCGGGGCACCCGATGCCCGGCAAAAGCAAAATGCAAACTATCGAGGAAGACTGCGCGGCTGTATTTCACCCCCTATGTGAGTACGCAGGCGAAAAGGGTGTGAACATCGCCCTCGAAAACTGGTTCGCCACTAACATTCAGGCGTTAGACCACTGGCAGCGGCTGTTCGAGGTCGTGCCCCACGCGAATTTCGGGCTGAACTTCGACCCGTCGCACCTACTGTGGCAGCAGATTGACTACATCAACGCCGTGTTCCTGTTCGGCTCGCGCATCTTCCACACGCATGCCAAAGACACTGAAGTGATGCACACGCGCTTAGAGTACGTGGGCAATCAGGGTAGCGGCTGGTGGCGGTATGTGATTCCGGGCTTGGGCAGCGTGCGCTGGGGCGAGTATATCGGCGCGCTGCGGCGCGTGGGGTACAACGGTGTGCTGTCCATCGAGCACGAAGACGCTGCCGTGGGACGTGAGGAAGGCTTCCTGATTGGCAAACGCTACCTAGAACAGTTCATAGCGCCGGAGGTGTAAGACATGCAGACGCTCACTCCGCAGCAACTGATGCAACAGTTCGCACAGAAGGTCGCCCGCACGCGCTCGTACAGCTACACTTGGGAGTTTCAGGAACGCGACGAGAAAACTGGCAAGCTCGGCGACAAGCAAATTTATAAGCTGGAGTTCCTGCAGCCCTACTACCGCAAGATGACCATCATCCAGCGCGACCTGTTCAGCAACGGCGCAACGGTGATTTACAATCCCGATGTAGACAAAAAAGTCCTCGCGCGTCGGGGCATCATCCGCCGCGAGTATGAGACCAACGACCCTGAAATCAAGCGGTTTTTCGAAACCGACTTGGGGTACATCCTGAAGGACCTCCAGCGGCTGTTTCGCGGGGCGAAGGCAGACCCTGTGAAACGCGCCAAGCAGGCGCAGCGCGAGGTCTTTACCCTAAGCTTTGCATCGCAGAACGACCCTGTCGAACGCGTGAACTTTACGGTAGATGCCCGCGACATGATGCCGTGGCGCATCGAGTACGCCGATTCCAAGGGTACACGCTCGCTGCGCGTGTTCACCGAGTATGCTTTTCCGAACCTAAAACCTGATGATTTCAAGTTTTAGCAGGCTCAGCACTCGTGCGACTGACGCTAACAGACAAAGACTCCATCGCCCTGTTATCGCGCCGTGAGCGTACCATTCGCGGGGCGCGATTGTTTGCGGTGTAGCTCTTGTGAGCGTCTTCTCGAATCAACTATGGAAGCAACGACGGCGGTTATTTTAGCAGGCGGCGCGATTGAACCTGAATGGCAAGCCCGCACAGGGGCGCGTTCACGCGCCGAAGTGGTTGTGAATGGCGCGCCGATGTATCAGCTCGTGCTGCGGGCGTTGCAGAGCGTGGAGGCGATTAGGTCAATCCTGATTGTGGGCGATGTGCCTGAAGGCGCGGGCTACACCGTGCTGCCTGCACGCGAAAGCCTGCTGGAGAACGTACGACTCGGCTTGGAGCAGAGCCAAACCGATTCCGTGCTGTTCGCCACCGTTGATTTGCCCTACCTCACAGCAGAGAGTGTGCAGTTCTTTCTCAGTGAGAGTTTACGCAGCGGCGCCGCGCTGACCTACGCCGTTGTACCCGCCGATTTGTGCCGCGAGCGGTTCCCACAGCTCAAACGTACCACCGTACGCCTACACGAGGGCGAGGTTACAGGCGGCAACCTGTTCTGGGTGCGCCGCGCCGTCGCCTTGATGTACCTGCCTCGCCTCGAAGCCCTCTATCGCGCTCGCAAGCAGCCCCTCCGACTGGCGATGCAAGTGGGTTTGGACCTGCTGTTGCGCTTTCTGCTGGCAAAGTTCATCAGCCCGCGCCTCCTCAGCATCCAGCAGATTGAACAGCGTGTGCAGCGTATCATCAAGGTCCCTGTGAAAGGCGTGCTGACCCCCTACCCCGAAGTAGGCACAGACATCGACCGCCTGGAACACTGGTTGGCAGTGCAGTCCGCTGGCGACTCTACTTCCCCCGATTAACCCCACAAACCTGTGGTATAATAGATACATCCTACGAAAGGAGGCATATGGCAATGAAGCGACCACTGGGTTTATTGGGCATTATGGCTCTCGGCGCAGCACTGAGCGCAAGTGCACAGGTGAGTTTTAGACATATTAAGAGTGTTGACCTCTCTACATATTTCCCCGCTAATGGTCAGCAAGGCGATCTCGCCTCGGATGTGGCGTTCGATGGGAGTAACCTGTACATCGCGGGTATGTCCACCGCTAACTCAACGGCAGTGAGCGTCGGCGTGCTAAAGATTTCCAACGTGCTATCGCTGGATGCGAACAGCTGGACTTACAGCCCGCTGATTACGCTTACACAGGCAGGGCAAAGTCGCAGCAGCTACATCGTGTACCGCGAAGGTTTTATCTATTTGGGGACGGGGCTGGGCGCTGCTAACGACCCGCTTCAGACAGGCATCCGCAAATTCGACGCATCTACCGGAACGCAAGTCAGTGGATGGAACGGCACGGGCGTTGTGCTGCCGGGTGATTTGAGCAACTCCTCTCGCGCCGAATGCATCGAGGTTGACCCCGGTTATCAAGGCAACAGTTCCTCGCTGGCAGTGTTGGCACGAGGACGAGGAATTACCTTCCGGCGCGACTTTACAACTGGCAATGCGCTCCCTAACATTCTGAGCTTACCTCACAACGATTGTCCTGGCAATACAGGTACCACTACGGGTATGCGCGACATCACTTTCTCACCTGAGGGAGACGCCTACCTGCGTGTGGACAATAGTGTTTTCTACGCACCGCGCACTGCCGATAACGCCGTCCAGGATGGGCGCGTGTGCCGAATCCTCGACTTCAGTGCCGATAACGCTCTCCAAGTGCTTATTAACATTCACTACTTACGCACGGGTAGCGGTGACTATTTGATTTACAATCGTCGGACAGGTAATGCCGCGACTCGGATTAACAAGATTTTCGTGGCTTCTGGCGCGGGCGCATCGTGGACACCGTATGCCGAGCTTACAGGCGACGAGCCACTGCCCAACGGCAACACTCCCGCCGCATATAACTTCGACATCTTCAACTTCACCAGCGGTTTCGGACCCGACCCGTCGAAAGGCGATGTGAATCTGGACGGCGTGGTGGACGACGCCGACCTGCTGGCGATTCTGTTCGCGTTCGGTTCCAGCGACGTGGCGGTGGATGTTAACAGCGATGGCGTGGTGGACGACGCCGACCTGTTGACGGTGCTGTTCAACTTCGGCGCCAGCCCACAGGCGCAGTATCTGTTCGTTGTGCAGAGTTCGATTGGAACCGATCGGCTCGACATTTACCGCGTGGACAGCAACTGAGACTTTCCGCACCTCCCACTCACCTCCCTCCCCTCCTCGCGCATCCCCCGCGTGAGGAGGGGTTGTGTGTTAGCGGGTATACTTCTGGGTGATGCTACGGGTCGGGCTGGGGGCTTTGTTAGGCGCAGGCGCGGGCGTATTTGGCTCACTGGGATGGCTGCTGATAACAGGCGGCGCAGGGTTTGGGGCTTCCGTGCTGACTGTGCTGGTGATTACGGGCTTGGCTACCCTAAGTGGCGCGGTGGGCGGCTACCTGTGGGCGCGGCGCATTCCCAAAATGCTGCCCCACTATCGCGAGGAACATATGCGCCTACGCCAGATGACCCATCAAATCCGCACTAACTTGCAAAAGATGACGGGCGTCAAAAGCGCGTATCCCGAACTGGACGAAATTCTCGATAAAGACGCCGATCTGCGCCACAAAGCCACCGAACTGCGCCTGCAAATTGAGCAGCAGGCAAGACGCGGGCTGTCGTGGACAGACCACCTTAGCGTGGCGTTGGACGCCCTGCGCGAAGGCACGCTGGGCAGTTTCAAACGCTCCGAGTGGATTTGGCGGGCGTACCGTGCGAAGCTGCAGCGCGAGCTGAACGCGCTGGGGCGCAAACTGGAGCACAACCATGACCCGCACATGGAGAACACTCTCCAGCGTGCCTACCGACAGAAAGCACGCGAACTTGCCAGCTTCCGCAACCTGGAGCGCACACTGCACACACTGGAAAACGAGAGCGCGGTGATTGCCGCCAGCATCGAGAACCTGATGATGGAGACCGTGCGACTCAGCGCCGCCCCGCGCAGCGCAGCCCCCCGTGCCGATGCCCTGCTGGAGCCGCTCCGTCAACAGATCCAAGCCTATGAGCAAGCCATCGACGAGATTTACCGTACCCCGTCGGAGCCAGAGGAGACCATTCATTTACAGCAAGGGTGAGTTTGTGAAAGAGCGCACAGACTCTTGCGTGAAAGGGGTCACTTAGGGTACAATAAGTGCGTATGAAAACCGCCCTGCGCTCGGCAAGCGCGCCACTGTCGGGGTTTTTTATGCAGAAGCTGCATGCGTACTGGATGCTAAGCAAGCCGCGCGTGACGATATTGGTCTGGCTCACGACGCTTGCGGGTCTCATTCTCGGCGGTTGGGGTCAAAGTTTAGGGGGCGGTTTGATTGCAGCGACGCTGATAGGCTCGTGGCTGGTGATTGCCTCCGCTAACGCGCTAAACCAGGCTTACGAATGGCGCCAAGATGCTCTCATGGCGCGCACCGCGCAGCGTCCGATTCCGTCGGGGCGTGTTAGTCCTCGTGAAGGCTGGCTGCTGGGTGCGCTGTGGGGCATATTCGGTGTGCTGATACTGGGGCTGTGGGTGAACCTTTCTGTGGCGGTGCTGGGCGCGGTTTCAATCCTGCTCTACGCTTTTGCCTACACGCCGCTCAAACAGTACAGCCACTTCAGTACGGCGGTTGGGGCTGTACCGGGTGCAATTCCGCCGATGGCGGGCTGGGTGGCGGCGCAAGGTGGCTTCTCTATCGAGGCTTGGCTGCTGTTCGCGCTGCAGTTTGTGTGGCAGTTCCCACACTTCTGGGCAATCGCGTGGCTCTACCGCGACGAATACGCCAAAGCAGGATTCCACATGCTGCCCTATCCTGACGCCACTGCCGAAGCGACCGCACGTCTTGCGCTCTGGTACACCGTGGCGATGATAGGCATTAGCCTGATGTTTGCCCCGTTCGCCACGCACAGCTGGCTCTACTTGCTGGGTGCACTGACGCTGGGGTTGTGGGCGCTCTCAGCCGCTCGACGATTCCTGCGCTTGCCTAATACGTCCCATAGCGCACGGGGTGTTCTCATTAGTTCCGTGTTATATCTGCCGTTGCTGTTGATTTGGATGATTATCAGTTTGTAGCACGGGCGTCCTGCCCATGCACCAACGCCACGCTTGGGCATCCTGCCTTAGCTGCAATAGGAGGTATCTATGGCTAAGTTGAAAAACCGTCCGCACACAACTGGCCGCGGCATCGGCGAGGGGAATCTGCCTCCCCGCTATCGCGGCGACGGCGAGGGCGGCAGTGAGCCGCCGTTCGATCGGTTTCAGGCGGCGCGACTGGGACTGTATATCTTTCTTGGCGCACTGACCACTATGTTCGGCGCGTTGGCGATTCTCTATCTGTTGCGCACGCCTGATAAGGGTGATTTTGCCTTCCAGATGCCCAAACTGAGCTGGATTGGCACAGCGATTATCATGCTGAGCAGCATACCTTGCCAGATGGCGTTGAATGCGGCGCGCGAGGGCAAAACGCGCGGCGTCTGGCGCGGTATGATGTTCACGCTCGCGCTGGGTGCAGTGTTTCTGGCTCTACAGGGTGGCAGCTGGGGTGAAATCGCACAGCAACTACAAGGTGCGCCCGCCCACTTCTTCAGCGCGATGTTCTATGTCATCAGTGCGCTGCACGGCTTGCACTTACTGGGGGGGCTGGTGTTTGTGGGCTTCCTACTCTACTATGCGCAGGTGCATCAAGTTGTGAATGTACAGCAAGTGGAACTCGGCGCAATCTACTGGCACTTTCTGGGCGTGCTGTGGGTCGCCCTGTTCGCGGTGATGCTCGTCAAGTGAGGTAAGAGCGATGCGCGGGATGATGATTTTCGCGTGGAGCCTGCTGGCGTTGGCGACGGCGGCGTTCATATTTGCGCTCTACACGCGCCAATCGCTGATTCAGCGCGAGGAGGCGTTACCCGTGCTCGGAACCGTCGACCTGCCCTTCTCCTTTAAGAACCAGATGGGCGAAACCATCAGGCGCGACGCCTTCAAGGGGAAAGTGTGGGTCGCCTACTTCTTTTTCACCACTTGCCCCAGCATCTGCCCCGCGATGAACCGCAACGCGATGGATGTGCAACGTGAGTTCGCCAACAATCCAAACGTGCTGATTGCAGGTTTCACCGTCGACCCCGAAAATGACTCTGTAGACGCGCTCAAAAAATGGGCGAAGCGACACGAGGCTCAACCCGGTAAGTGGCATTTCCTCACGGGTGACCGCGAGACGCTATATAAGTTATCGCGCCAAACCTTCAAACTCGCAGCAGAGCCGGGCGACGAAACCCATCCCATCGTCCACAGCGATAAACTGGTGCTAATTGACCGTCAAGGACGCATTCGCGGGTACTACTCAGGCGTGAATCCTGAGCAGGTGCAGGTGCTCTTACAGGATATTTACCGAGTTTTAGAGGAGTAGTCGCCTCGCGCTGACGCGCTGACACTGGAGGGCGAGGCGCCTGCTGAGCCACCTATGCCACACTACCCATCCCCAGCACGGCAACCCGCAACACTGGAGGGCGAGGCGCATGCCGAGCCATCCTCCAACTATGGCAGTACAATGTGAAGGTGAACAGGGCTGATGGCTCGGCATGCGCCTCGCCCTCCAAAGGCACGTATCGCCTGCTTTACAACGAACAATTACAGTTGGAGGATGGCTCGGCAGGCGCCTCGCCCTGCGAAGGCGGTTTCACCTGCGGACACCATCAGCGGCGCCCACACCCGCCGAAGGTACAAATAGCAGGAAACTTTTGTATAGCGTCGTAGAGTCTATTCTGCTGTGAATCTGTGCAGAGGGGATAGGTTATGAGTACCCGTAAGCAAGTGGTAGTGACTCGTTCCTACAATAAGGCGCGTGAGCGTCTGCGCGACTACCACGAACTTATCGACGAGAAGTTCGAACTGTTCTGGCGCGACCCGCGACACGCTTCGCTCAATCTGCACCGTCTTGACCGCGTCGGACATCGCGATTGGTGGAGTTATTATGTGAATAGGGATATTCGCACAATTCTCTCCGATCAGCAAGACAGCTGGGTGATCTGTTACGTGGCGCATCACGATGATGCTTATCAATGGGCGGAGCGTCATCGCTTCTCGATAGACCTTACTCAAGGCAGCTATTCACTGGCACCGCCGATTGCTGAAATCCGAGAAGCGATTCCAGACGTACAATTGCACGAACAGGCGTTCCGTCGTCCGCTAAGCGGCTATACCGCCGAGCAGATTATGCGTTTGGGCATTCTGAATCGCGACTGGGCGGAGTTGCTGATTCAAGCCACTGAGGAGCAACTGGAGCAGATTCTACAGAAAGCCCTTGATGAGGATTGGCTGCCTGAGGAGGCAATTGAGCGGGTGATGTATTTGGTGTTGGGCGAAAAGCCATACCAAGAATTACTCCCCCCACAGGTATCGTTTCTGTTGCCGTCGGAGCTGTTTCGGCGTCGTCCGCGCGATTTCTGGTCGCCTGAAAGCGAACAAGAGATCCGCAGGGCAATCCAGAGATGCTGGCAAGAGTGGATTATCTTTTTACATCCTGCTCAGAAGGCGGCGGTGGAACGCGATAGGGTGGGCGCAATGCGCATCGGGGGCGGCGCGGGCACGGGCAAAACCGTCGTGGCGGCACACCGCACTGCGTGGTTAGCCGCCCGCTATCCGAACGAACGGATACTACTGACCACCTTCACGCGCGTACTCGCCGAGAATCTCAAGCAGCGCGTGGAGCAGATTATCGGCTCTACCACTGGCACCCTCATCGAGATTGCTAACCTACATGCCGTCGCCTATCGCTTCTTCCAGCAAAAACTGCAACGCACCGAGACGGCCCTTGAAGACCCTGACCCCTTACTGAGCGAAGCCATCCAGCGCGCAGGTTCCGTGTACGACCTTGCGTTCGTGCGCCCCGAGTGGGAAACCATTATCGAGCCGTGGAATGTGCGCACGTTGGACGCCTACCTGAATATCGAGCGGATCGGACGGAAAATGCCCCTACAACGCAGCCAACGCGAGAGCCTGTGGCCCGTGTTCGAGCAGATGTGGATGCTGATGCAAGAGCGCAACCTGACTACTTACGGCGGGATATGCTACGCCGTGGCAGAGTATCTTGATAACCACCCAGAGGAGCGCTACCGTTGCGTGGTGGTGGACGAGGCGCAAGATTTCGGTCCCCCAGAGTTGACACTCATCCGTGCTTTGTCGCAACACGACAAAGAGAACACCCTGTTCCTGTGCGCAGACTCGCGCCAGCGTATCTATCGCCCCGCTGTTCCCTGGATTCGGTTCGGCATCGACACGCGCGGGCGTAGCTACACGCTGCGCGTGAACTACCGCACCACGCTGCAAATCCAGAACTTCGCCGAAAACGTGCTGCCGGGCGAGATCGAGGACAGTCAAGAGGGCGAGACGCGCATCCTTGCCGACCGTCCGATTGCGCTGATGCACGGCGTTACCCCCGAGGTGCGTGGCTACGAGAACATCCCCGCTGAGATGCGCGGACTGAAACAGTGGATTTATCAGTGCCTGAACGAAAACATTCAGCCAGGCGAGATTGCCATCTTTGCACGCGGAGCGCAAATTCTCAACGAGGTTGAGAGACTGCTTCAGGAGGTTCTGCACGAGCGAGGCATCCGTGCGCGTCGGCTAAGCCGCGAGATGCAGCCCGTACTTTATGAACTCAACTTTGGCACGGCGCACAGCGCCAAAGGGTTGGAGTTCCGAGCGGTTGCTGTAGTCGGCGTCACGAACTCTCACTTCCCCAGCTACGCTGTTATCAGAGATGTTACCGACCACGCTGAGAAGATGGCGAAAGAGAATCAGGAGCGTCAACTCCTCTATACGGTCTGTACACGCGCTCGTGAGCGATTGTATCTGAGCTATTCGCCCACCACGCGTCGAAGCGCCTTTATACAG
Organism: uncultured Fimbriimonadales bacterium; assembly: GCA_964451985.1. Classification (GTDB taxonomy): domain Bacteria; phylum Armatimonadota; class Fimbriimonadia; order Fimbriimonadales; family GBS-DC; genus GBS-DC. The sequence continues at coordinate 38,860 of CAYVKB010000008.1, forward strand.
GGTACAATCTAAACCACTGGAGGCAATTACCGATGAAGATGCCAAAAATCCCCGGCGGCGGCTCTATGCGCCAGATGATGGAACAAGCACAGCGCATGATGGAAGAGGCGCAACGCTTCGAGGCAGAGATGGACAACCTGCAGGTGCAAGCCACTGCAGGCGGCGGCGTGGTGAAAGCCACCGTGAATGGCAAAGGTGTGCTGATCGCACTCGAAATCGCGCCTGACGTGATTGACCCCGACGACCCTGAGATGCTACAAGACCTGATTGTGAGCGCAGTGCGTGAGGCACAAACCCAAGCCGAGAACATCCGCGCGGAGCGCATGGGGCAGCTCACGGGTGGACTGGGCTTGGACAAGCTGGGGCTGCCATTTTAGCATATGTTGTTCCCTCCTGCCCTGCGCCAGCTGATGCAGCAGCTGGAGCGGTTGCCCGGCGTGGGGGCGCGCTCTGCCCAACGGCTCGCCCTGTACCTCATCCGCCGCCCTGAAGAGGAAGTGATGCGCCTTGCCGAAAGCCTGATGCTGGCGCGTCAGAATACGCGCCAGTGCCAACGCTGCTTTTTCCTGAGTGAGTCGGAGCTGTGTGAACTGTGTCGCGACCCATCGCGCGAGGCGGACATCCTCTGCGTCGTTGCCGACCCGCGCGATGTGGTCGCACTGGAACGATTGGAGCAATATCGCGGAAGGTACCACGTGCTGCACGGACTCATCTCCCCAGCGGAAGGCGTGCAGCCTGAAGATTTGAAACTGCGCGAGCTGATGGAGCGCATCCGCTCGGAGCACCCCCGCGAGGTCATCCTAGCCACGCCCGCGAATGTGGAAGGCGACGCGACTGCGCTCTACATCGCTCGCCTGCTTAAGCCGATGGGTGTGCGCGTGACAAGGATTGCCTACGGCATGCCTGTTGGCGGCGAGCTGGACTACGCCGATGCCGCCACTTTGGGCTATGCACTCAGCGGGCGACAAGAGCTATAACACCGCGTTTACTCAGCGCGCTACCTGAAACACCTCGATCGGCTTCAACTCCAGCCCCGCGAGTACCTGCGCGGGAAAAAGATGCTTCCCCGAAAAGGGGTAGTCCACAAGTCGCCCAATCGTTTCCCCGTAACGAAGGCGCGCAGGCGATCCATCAGCACGCAAGTATCCTCTGATGTTTTGAAAGTACGCCTGCCCCATCAGGTACACTAAATCCGATGGCGCTCCAAATTCCAGACATCGTCGCACGCTTGGAAACCCTGTACGGCATTCCCGAATGGAAACCACGCAACAACCCATTGGAAGAGTTAATTCACTGCATCCTGTCGCAGCACACCTCCGACGCGAACTCGTTCCGCGCCTATCGGTTGTTGCGCGAGCGCTATCCTACTTGGCAAGCCGTCGTGGACGCGCCCACAAGTGAACTTGCCGAGACCATCCGCTCTGGCGGACTGGCAAACCAGAAAGCCCCGCGCATTCAGGCGGTGCTGAAAGCCATCTACGAAGCGCACGGCGACTACAACTTAGACTGGCTACACGAGTTGCCCACGCCTGAAGCGAGAAAGTTTTTGCTGGACTTGCCTGGTATCGGTCCGAAGTGTGCGGCGATTGTGTTATGCTTTGCGATGGGACGCCCCGTGATTCCGGTGGATACGCATGTGTTTCGCGTGTCATGGCGGCTGGGACTAATTCCCCAATCGCTAGGCGAGGCGAAGGCACACGACGCGCTGGAGGCGATGATTCCCGAACCGCTGGTCTATCGGTTTCATGTGGCGTTGATTCAGCACGGACGCGCCGTGTGCAAGGCGCAGAACCCACGCTGCACAGCGTGCCCCTTGCAAGAGTTCTGCGCGTTTTATCAGGCGGCGACCATGAATGGATCGTGAGACACGATTATTCAATTATTCAATTCAGGTATAATATGGCGGTATGGACACGCCGCAACGACGGGTGCCAGAGTTTATCCGCGCCGCCGTCGAGCAAAGGATGGGCAACACGGACATCGAGTTCGCTTTAGCGTCCGACCTCTCGCCTGAAGGGCGGTTCGGCGAAAGCTGGCTCGTTCTGGCGAACGATACCCTGCTAACTCTACGAGTAGACCACACTCCCGTTGAGACCAGCACCAGCGCACGCTTGCCATGGCTGCGCAAGAACCACAGTCAGAACGGCGCGCACCGCAACGGTGCAGCACCCACCAACGGAACCGCGCCTCCTGTGTCAATTCATCTCGCCATCCCTTTGGTCGAGGTGGAGCAGATACGTACGACGCAGCTGGTGGGCGCGTCCGCGCTGGAGGTGAAACTTAAGGACGGGCGCATTCTGGAGCTGATTCGCTACAGCAGCGCACTGGCGTATCTGTTTGGGCAGGCGAGGCTGCGACTGGAGGCGATGCTCAAGGGCGAGGAGCCGCCGCCGTTCGAGCAAAAACAGCTCATGTGCGAGCAGTGCGGTCGTCCGATTCCAGAAGACAGTGTGTCGTGCCCCGCGTGCCGCTCGCAGGGGCAGGTGCTGCTGCGCCTGATGGGGCTGGTGCGCCCGTACTGGAAGTATATGTGGCTTTCCACCTTCTTAGCCATTATCACGGCGGCGGTGGAGCTGACCCCGCCCTACCTGACCAAGATTCTCATCGACGAGGTGCTGGTTCCCCGATCGAACGCGCATCTGTTTTTATGGCTGTTGGGCGGGCTGATCGGTATTCGGCTGCTCGGTACAGGCGTGAACATCATTCGCGGGCGGCTGAACGCTTGGCTGGGCAGCGAAATCTCGTTTATGCTGCGCTCCAAGCTCTATCAGCACCTGCAGTGGCTCTCACTGAGCTATTTTGACAAGCGGCAGACAGGCTCCATCATGAGCCGCGTGACACGCGACACAGACGCTTTGTACGATTTCATTGTGAACAGCGCGCCCACAATTGCACTGAACCTGATAATGATTATCGGCATCGCGACTGTGATGGTGCTGATGGACTGGAAACTGAGCCTGCTGGTGCTGATACCCGCGCCATTCATTGTGTGGCTATCACGCTATGCATGGCGCAGAGTAATCAGAGTGTGGCGCAGGCACTGGCATCGCTGGTCGCGCCTCACGGCGCACTTGGGGGGCACCCTATCGGGCATCCGCGAGGTGAAGGCGTTCACACAAGAGCAACGCGAGATGCAAACTTTTGACAAGCGCAACTTCGAAATCGCCGAAACGGGCATGGTGGCGGGCAAAATCAACGCGAGCGTGTTCCCCCTAATCTCGTTCCTGGTGATGTCCAGTTCATTCGTGATTTGGTATGTGGGCGGGCGCGGCGTGCTGGATGGCACTTTCGAACTTGGCAAGTTGGTGGCGTTCCTGTCGTATATCGGCATGCTGTTCGGTCCGCTGAGCATCATCACGAACATTATGGATTGGGCGTCGCGCACGGTGACAGCAGCGGAGCGTGTGTTCGAGGTACTGGACACCGAACCCGAAGTGCGCGACGCGCCTGACGCCAAGCCCCTCACCGAAGTCAAGGGCGAAATCGTGCTGGAGAATGTGTCGTTTGGCTACGAGAAACACCACCCCGTGCTGCACGACATCAACTTGCATATCCGCCCCGGCGAGATGATCGGGCTGGTGGGACCCTCTGGTTCAGGCAAGACAACGCTGATTAACCTTATTTGCCGTTTCTACGATCCCACGCGCGGGCGAATCCTGCTGGACGGCAACGACCTGCGCGATATTCGGATGCAAGACCTGCGCCAGCATATCGGCGTGGTGTTGCAGGACAACTTCCTGTTCCCCGGCACGATTCGCGAGAACATCGCCTACGCACGCCCGAACGCCACACTGGAGGAGATTATCGAAGCCGCCAAAGCCGCGAACGCACACGACTTCATTATGCGCTTCCCCGACGGCTACGACACCTGGGTGGGCGAGCGAGGGCATCGGTTGTCGGGCGGCGAGCGGCAGCGCATCGCGATTGCCCGCGCCATCCTGCGCAACCCGCAGATTCTGATTTTGGACGAGGCGACTGCTTCGGTGGACACTGAAACCGAGCGGTTGATTCAGGAGGCGTTGGAGCGGCTGGTGCAGAATCGTACCACAATTGCCATCGCCCACCGCCTGTCCACCCTACGCAACGCGGACAGAATTGTGGTGCTGGAGCGTGGGCGCGTGGTGGAGGTGGGCGCGCACGACGAGCTGATGGAGCGCGAGGGCGTGTACCACCGCCTCGTCACGATGCAGATGGAGCTGAGCAAGTCGCGCCTGTTTATAGGCTAAATGGTCGCCCACACCACACGCGCTGCGCCGCCGTAGTCTTGTCGTATCTGAGGGCAAGTAAAGCCGTGCCGCGCGAGACATTCTGCTACGGCGGGAGCGAGACGCGGGCTGGTCTCCAGCGCAATCAGCCCAGGAGAGCGTAGGGCGTGTTTTGCGCCTTCCGCGATTCGACGGTAGGGCAGTAAATGGTCACTTCGAGGAACCAGCAGCGCGCCACGCGGCTCATAGCGCGCGATTTCCGGTTGCAAATCGTTCCACTCGTCGGGTAGCACGTAGGGCGGATTGCTGAGAACGGCATCCACTGAGTGCGGGCGCAGAGGGCTTAGCCAATCGCCCTGTACCAGCCAAAGGCGCGCCTCCAGCTCAAGCTTACGCCGATTGAGCCGAGCGATACGCAACGCGCGTCGGCTGCGGTCGATTCCAATCCCGCGCCAGTTCGGGGCGTGCTTCAGGCATGCAAGCGCGATTGCGCCCGTGCCTGTGCCTGCATCGGCTAATATCCATCGAGGCTCTGAGCGATTCGACCCGTCGGCAGGGATGACGATGCTACGGACAGCATATTTCCCTACCCATTCCTGAAACAACTCCACCAACACCTCTGTCTCAGGGCGTGGAATCAGCGCGCCTCGTCCGACAGTCAACTCCAGCCCGTAAAACCATGCCCGTCGCGTGATATACGCCAGCGGCTCGCGGTTCGCACGGCGACGCAGCCAGCAACTCAGCCGACGCTGATGCGAAGGTGAGAGGGGTCTATCCGAGTAAGCAATCATGTGCCCCCGTTCCACTTCTAAGCAAGCGGCAACCAGTATCTCCGCCTCCCGACGGGCGTCGGCTATGCCCGCCGCTTGAAGCGTCTTATGCGCTTGCTGGATTGCCTCCGCGATGGTCATCCACTAAATCATACCGAAGCAGGAACCTTCCGCCGGATGGAGAAGAATATGATGCTTTTCGGCAAACGAGTTTCGCGGCGGCTGGATGTACGGGAAGTCGGTGCAACTCCGACGCTGACGCGCAGCGGTGACTGGGGACGAACGCAGCACAACGCCACTGGCGCAAGCTGGGAAGGCGCTGCAAGTAGGACGAGCCAGAAGCCCGAAGACCGATTCAGCCGTGTCTCGCTCGTTTCGCCTCGCGGGTTGGGCGAAAGAGCGCGCGCAGCAATCGTAGCAAGGGGGTCTCACCCTTGCTCTAATGCACGTTCGGCATCACAGGGGCGTCTGCGCCCCTGAAATTGAGGCACACGTGCACATCGTAGGGGTGTCTCGCCTCCGAACGCTACGCACGGTCGGGACAGCTGTGCCTCATCGTGGGCTGCGCGCATTTCGTCCCGCCCACATAGCCAAAACACTATGTGGAGGGATAGTATGACGGTACAACACACAACGGCAAGCCGTGCACGCGGCTTCACACTGATTGAGCTGCTGGTCGTAATCGCGATAATCGCCATTCTGGCGGCGATACTGTTCCCCGTGTTTGCTCAGGCGCGCGAGAAGGCGCGTCAGACCTCGTGCCTTAGCAACCTGCGCCAGATTGGACTGGCAGGCTTGCAATACGCCCAGGACTACGATGAACGCCTGTTCCCAGTTGCCTACGACGACTGGTCGCACTATTGGTGGGGTTACGTGGACAGTCAGAACCAGCGCGTCGATACACGACGCAGTTTTCTGCATCCGTACATGCGCAACGCGGAGATTCAGGCGTGCCCCACGTTCCGAGAGAATCGTTCGTTCCAGTACGGGCTGTTGGGCTACGGCTACAATTATGTGTATCTCAGCCCTATGCGTCCTCCTACCTACACGCCAATCGCTGTCTCGCTGGGGGCAATCAACAGCGTAGCGGAGACGGCGTGGATTGCCGACAGCGCGCAGTGGCGCACGTGGGGGCAAGGTGCGCCTGTCTTTGAGGGCACGGGCTTCCTTGAGCCGCCCTCCTATGACAACCCCACATTTCACGGCAGGCACAACAGCATGGGCAACGTGCTGTGGTGTGACGGTCATGCGAAGGCGTTCAAGCCCGCCCTGCGTACAGAGACACAGTTCGAGCCTCATCGCCAGCTCAACCTGGGCAACATCGACCGCGACGGCAATCCCCAGACGGATGAGCTGATGGACCTACAATAACCTTCATGGTACGACGGCATTCGTGCTGTCGTACCACGCCTCTACGCACCAGCGCTCACCCAAATGCTCCAGCAGCAGCAGAGTCGCACCTTTGCAGAACGGGGGCGACTGACACAGCCACACGCCGTTCACCTGCTCTGGCGGGCGAATAGGCGTGTGCGAATGACCACCTAAGATGATATCGATTTCGGGACATGCTTCCGCCAGTAGGCGATCTTGCTGAATGCCGATATGAGTGAGGGCGATGAGCAGGTTGGCTTCGGAACGTAAGCGCGGAACCCAATAGCGGGCGGTCTCGATGGGCGGTTCGAATAGGTATGCACTCAGGGAAGCGGTCTTCATACGCGGTGTGACCATCGGCACGGTAAGCCCCAGCACTGCCACGCGCACGCCTTGATGTTCGGTTTGCCACGTGGGCTGAACAGGCAGGGACGTTTCGGGCTGCTTAGGGCGAATATTGGCACATAACAAGGGGCAAGGCGCACCGCGCGTCTTCGCCAGAAAGCCCCCTGCCGTAATGTGGAACTCGCGGTTGCCAATCGTAATCGCGTCATAGCTCGCCTGATGCATCCACGCCCACGCAGTCTCTGAGCGTAGCGGGATCCCGATATTGCCTGAACGAATGCAATCGCCCGAGTCTAACAAAAGCGCGTTATGTTGTACTTTGAGTTCGCGCAGTCGCGCCACGAACGTCTCGTTCCAGCGGTTGTGCGCGTCGTTGGTGTGTAGTAGGGCGATTCTCATCGGCAGGCGTCCATCCAGTCCCGTACCGTTGCGGCAGGGTCGCCCGCACGCATCAGCGTCTCGCCCACCAGAAGCGCGTGGACACCTGCTGCATGCAACCGCTGTACCTGTTCAGCGGTCTCGATGCCGCTCTCGCTTACGCGCGTAATCCCCTCAGGGAAGTAGCGCAGCAGCCGAAATGTCGTCTCCAGCGAAACCTCGAACGTGCGTAGGTCGCGGTTGTTCACACCGATCAGCATCCCACCCGATTCGACAGCGGTTTCCAGTTCCCACTCGTTGTGTACCTCAACCAGCGCATCCATCCCCAGTGATTCGGCAAGGGCGCGCAGGTCGTGCAGTTGCTTGCGGTCGGGCAGCGCGGCTACAATCAGTAAAATCGCGTCGGCTTCCAACACGCGACTTTCGTAAATCTGATACTCATCGATAATAAAATCTTTACGCAAAGTCGGTAGGGGGGCGTGGCGGCGTACAATGTATAAGTTTTCGGGTTTACCTTGAAAATAAGGCTCATCCGTTAGCACGCTGAGCGCATCTGCGCCCGCCTCGTGATACTGCTGGGCAATGGCGGCAGGGTCAAAATCCTCGCGAATCACGCCCTTGCTGGGCGAGGCACGCTTAATTTCGGCGATGAGCGCGATTGGATTCGACGAATTTTTTAAGGCAATGTGGAATCCGCGCGTAGGTGGGAGGTCAGGAAGACGCGCCTTGAGTTCGGCAAGCGGTATAGTGCGCTGTCGGGCGTCCACTTCCTCGCGTTTTGTCTCCAGAATGCGCTGCAGGATGGTCACGGTAGACAGTGGAGCCGACAGTGGGACTCGAACCCACGACCTACGCATTACGAGTGCGTCGCTCTACCGCTGAGCTATGTCGGCTCGCGAGTGTATTATACCTTCTCCAGATTTAGCGATGCAAGCGTTCAAAGCGGAAAATAACCTATCTACCTGAGCGTGCAGCGATGCGTAGCAGTTTCAACTCCGCCGGTTCACGAAGTACGCCACACCACCAAGTACGTTTTTGCTGTTGTAAACGTGCGTTCAGAACAGGCTCGGTACCGTGGGGTCAATCTGTACATCCAACAGGATGGGCTGCCCCGACTGCAGCGCGCGTGGGATGGCTTCCTCCACTGCTTCCGGTGTGGTGATGCGTTCGGCGTGGACGCCCATCCCCTGCGCAATCTGTACGATGTCCAGATGCGGCACATCCAGCCCTTGCATGCGCCCCTCACTACCGGGATAAAACGCCATCGTGAAGCTTTTGAGAATGTTGTACGCGCCGTTGTTCAGGACCAGAAACAGGACGGAAGCGTTCTCCTCGCGCGCACTCCAGAGTGCCTGCACCGAATACATTACCGAGCCGTCGCCAATCACGCACACCACAGGACGCTCTGGCTGTGCCATTTTGACTCCCACGGATGCGGGCATCGCCCAGCCCAGCCCACCGCTGGCGGATGTGTAGTAATCGTTCTCCGCGCCGAGCCGCACAAACTCGCGCAGGCACAGGCTGGAGGAGACTGCCTCGTCCACAACCACAGCATTTTCGGGTAGGTGTCGGGCAAGCGTGTGTAGCACGAAGAATGCGCCCATCTTGCTGCGGGCGCGGGTAGCTTCCGAGCGGCGGCGCGCCTCCTCTACGGCACGCGAGGGCATCTTGTAATCGCGTTGGGGCACGCGCTCCGTCAGATCCGCCAGCGTGCGCTTGATGTCACCTACGAACGCTCGCTCTACAGGGGCGCGTGAGGCGTCTTGTGGGTCGTCGGTGATTAGCATCGCCCGCACACCGCTCGGCAGCATGCCGCCTGGAAAGTACGGATACAACAGGAACACAGGCGCGCCCACCACCAATACGAAGTCGTGCTGGCTGAGGACCTGCATCAGGCGCGGCGTGGCAGGCAGCAGCATCCCCTCATAAAGTGGATGTTTGGTCGGAAAACCTATACGCGAGTTGAGCGGCGCATGATACACCGCGCAGCCAAGCTTCTCTGCGAGTGCAACGGCTTCGGGAACAGCGTTCGCGCCCCCAACGCCTGCCCCACACACCAGCGCAGGCTTCTGCGCGGCGGACAAGGCATCCACCAGCGGTGTCACGTCCTGCGTCGCACTCGGCGGATGGACGCTTTTAACGCGGGGTGGCTCGGCGGATGCATCCCAGAAATTCATCGGGATTGAGACGAACACGGGTCCACGCGGAGGCATCATTGCGATGTGATACGCCTGCTCCAGCGCGTCGGGCACGTCAGCGGCGTGTTTCACCTCGTATGCCCACTTAGTGACAGGACGCGCCATGCTCACCAAATCGCCCGACAACAGCGGCTCGTGGAAGATGTGGCGCGTATCCTGCTGCCCGCAGGTCACAATCAGCGGCGAGCGATTCTTGAGCGCGGTAAACAACACGCCCATCGCGTTGCCCAGTCCTGGCGCGACATGGAGGTTAATCAGCGCGGGTTTGCCACTTGCTTGGGCGTAGCCGTCTGCCATCGCCAGCGCGATGCTCTCCTGCAACCCCAGCACATAGTGCACGCCATCGGGCAGGCTCACCAGAAACGGCAGCTCAGTTGAGCCAGGGTTGCCGAAGATATGGCGTATCTCGCGCGTTCGCATCCACTCGAAGGTCGCCTCGCGAATGTTCATACGGGCGATATTCGAACAGCGAGTAGAAATTCCTGCTACGCTTCGGCAGTTTCGGGAGCGGTCGGGACAGTAGTGCCGTCCTCGGATGCGGTGTCAGGGGTGGGTTGCGTGAGCGCGATGGCGCGCCCTACTTCGCCTGTGAACTGCTCCAAAGCCTGTAGGTGGGTTAGCAGTAGGGCGCGTAGCTCCATTGCAGCAGCGCGTTTGCGGGCTTCGAGATGCTCGGTCTCGGCGAGCATGCGCTGAGCGCGCTCCTCCGCCTCGCGCACGATTTGCTCCGCTTTGAGTTGCGCCTCGCGGAGTATCAGCTCCGCCTCTTTGTGGGCGTTGCTGCGCGTTTCGTCTGCGCTGCGTTGCGCCAGCACCAGTGACTCCTTGAGGGCGTCCTCCATCGCCTTGTACCGCTCGGCTTCCTGACGCAGCCCGATCAGCTCCTCGCGCATGCGGTGGTTCTCGGTAATGACCTCCTCGTAGTGAGCCGCTACCTCCTGCAGGAACGCCTCCACCGCTATGGGGTCGTAGCCCCGCAAGCGTTTGCGGAACCTCTTGGTCTCAATTTCCAGTACCGTAATCCGTCTCGGTTCGTTCATCGCAGCCCATCGAGCAGGTAGATTATGAACTGAATAAAGATAATCGCAATCAACGGCGAGAAATCAATCGGCATGTAGCCCATGCCCGCACTGCGCAGCAGGCGGTTCTGCACATCGCGGATGGGGCTTAGTATCGCGTCGCTGATGCGGTCGATAAAGCGCACCACCGGGTTGTAACGCGGTACGCGCCCACCCGCGAAGCGAATCCACGAGAACACAACGTTGATAATCAGAATGATTACAATCCCGCGCAGCAGCAGTATCAATAGCTCAATCGGCGACATGGTTCCCTCCCCCGTTAGCGTTCCGTCATCGGTTCGCGCGTTCTTCCTCCAACTTTTTACGCACGCGCTGTAGGTTCGGTTCCACCGCACCGTCACTGGGGTCTAACTGCTTTGCCTTTTCCCATGCTTGCAGTGATTGTTGCAATCGCCCCAATCGTTCGTAGCAGTGTGCCAGCGTCTTCCATGCGAACTGCGGAGCATCGTTGAAAGTCACGGCTTTTTCCAGATATGGCAACGCCTGCTCGTATTGACGCTTGTTGAAGTACGCGAATCCCAAATCGTAGTATATATCGTACCGATTGGGGTTCAAGCGGATACCGCGCTGATAAACCTGGATAGCACGTGCGTGATTGCCGTAGCCGTCCAGCAGCCACGCAAGGCTACCGATGTTCTCCACATCGTGTGGGTCGTACTCAATAAACACAAACATCAGCGCCATCGTTTTGTAATGCAAGCCGTCGTGCCAATACTCATCTGCGAGTTGCACCAGCCGATACTGAGTTAGTTCGCGAATGGCGGTCAGTTTGCGTTGCACGGCTTCCGGTGGCTTCGCCTGCGACCAGCCGATGCCCAACATCAGCGCACAGCCCACAATCAGTAGTAGGTTTCGCATGGTCTTACCCTAAGTATACCTCTTAATATCATCGGCGTCAAGGGGGCATTTTTGTACTCGAGGTAGCACCTCCTCCTGCAGGTTCCTCCTACCACGCAGGGGGAACCCCCCGAGC
>CAYVKB010000009.1:0-8969 GCA_964451985.1 uncultured Fimbriimonadales bacterium
CACGCTCGGTAGTCTGCGCTTTCGGCGTCGGCTGTGCCGAACATGCCCCACTGATGCGGGCGGAAGATGCGCTCAGGGGGAAGGTTGTGCATCGACACGGGAATGCGCAGCATTGAGCAGAGTGTGATGAGCGCGTCGCCGATGTGTCCTGCGCTTAGCACGCAGTGGTTCGCGCCCCAGTGCGCCATCACTGTATACACATCTTGGAACGCGCCGTGCCCCATGACGCGCGGGACAAACCATGTGGTGGGCCAGGTGGGGTTCGTGCGCTCATCCAGTGCAGTGTGAACTGCGTCGGGCAGTTCAAGCGTGTAGCCCTCGGCGATTTGCATGATGGGTCCCAAGCCGTCCACGAGGTTCAGGCGGAACATCGTGGCGGGCATACCCCCGCGCGTGCGGAAGCGAGTGCTCCATCCCCCGCCACGGAAGTATTCCAGCATTCCACTGTGCCATGTGGTCGCCCTCAGGCAGCGCTCCGCCTCATCGGGAGAGATTTCCCACCAGGGCTTCATCGTGGGTGTATTGTCGGACAGGGTTTGCTCGCCTGTGCCGTCCAGCGCGGCGGGACCGGAGTTAATCAAATGCAAAAAGCCACCTTCCGCCATGCCTGTCGGTGTCCAGCCTGTGACGCGCTGCACGGCGTCGGGCGACCAGTAGGTGCGCACATCGGCGAAAATTTGCGCCGCGCCTGTCAGCAAATGCCCAAACAGCATACCGATACCGTTCAAGTAGTCGTTCTCAGTGGCTAAGATATACGGCTGGCGGATGCCGTTCCAGTCGAAGCTGGAGCAGAGAATTGCCTCCATAAAGTCGCCGTTAGGCAAATGGTCTGTCCACTGCCGTTGCCCCTGAAAGCCACCGGCAATCGCATTGTAGCCCTGCGCCTCTTCATCATAGCCCAGCTCGGCAAGCTTAGGATTGCCTACCATCAGGTCGCGGGCAATTAATGCCATCTGGATGCTCTGTCGCCAGGTGTGCTCTTTTTGTTCTGGCGTGAGTTGCTTATCGGGCGGGTTGTAGTCTTTCCCCTCCTTGCAATAGGTGCGTGTCCACTGGTAGGCGCGTTCGAACTCGTCGGGGTCGTAAATCTCGCGTTCCATTCGGCGCACGAACTCCACCATATCGACGGTCATCGTTCGCATGCCGAGGTAGTGCTGCAGGAAGTTTTGGTCGACCAGTGAGCCGACGATGCCCATCGACACGTTGCCCATCGAGGCGTAGGTTTTGCCTTGCATCGTGGCGACGGCGATTCCACAACGCACGAACTGTAGCAAGCGTTCCGCCACGTCAGGGGATATGCTGAAGTCGTCGGCGTCCTGCACGTCGCGCCCGTAGATGCTGAAGGCAGGCAGTTTTTTGTTGGCGTGGGCAGCCATCGCCGCCGCCAAGAACACTGCGCCAGGTCGCTCAGTGCCGTTGAAGCCCCAGATGGCTTTCGGGCGGGTGGGGTGGGTGTCCATCACTTCGTAGCCGTAGCACCAGCTGCGCGCGACGGTGAGGCTCACGCCGACGCCCTCGCGTTCGAACTTCGCCTCGCACGCGGCGGCTTCGGCGATTCCGCCAATGCAGGTGTCGGCGATTACGCATTCTACTGGCAGCCCGCAAGCGTGTCGCAGGTGCTCAGTGACGAGCTTCGCTGCAGCCTGCGCCATTTGCATCGTGGCGGCTTCCATGCTCTCGCGTACGCCCTGTCTGCGCCCGTCAATCACGGGGCGGATGCCCACCTTCGGCAGCGCGCCCTGCAAGCGGTTCACGGGCGGGTTCACGACAAAACCGTTTGGCATCGTTGCACACCTCGATGGGGTGATTCACGCACGCTGGGTTTTTTCCTGCAGGCGTTGAGGGACTGAGATCGTTCTGGAGCACATCCTCCTACCCCATTACGAGGAGCCGCTTGCCCGTCGTCATCGACGCCTGATAATCTTGCAGGGCGCAATGGAGTTCGCTTAGGGGGTAGCGCGCCGCCACCTCGCTGTGGAGCAGGTCGCCCAGCGCGTTTTGGATTTGTTTGCCGAGCCGAATTTGTCCAATCACGCTCCGATTGCCCAGCCAATCCGCCAGCCAGAAGCCCTCCACCCGTTTACGCTGGAAAATCAGGTCGCGCGGGTCTGCCATCAGAGGCGATTCGGAAAGCGCGCCGTAGAGTATCAGCCGACTGCCGTCGGGCATTGCTTTCAGCACCCGCGCCGAAAGCATTCCAGACACGGCTTCAAACGCGATGGTAGCGTTGAGCTGGCGGCACGCTTCGCGGAGCTGCTGGTCAAAGTCGGGCGTTTCGCTGTTCAGCACATGCTGCGCGCCCATCGTGCGTAGTAGTTCCGCTTGCTCCTCACGCCGCACGATGTGGACGCCCTGCACGCCGAAGTGCTGGCTCAGGCGCACCAGCATCCGTCCCACTGCGCTGGCGGCGGCGGTTTGCACGAAGGCGTGTGCGCTGTCCTTACGGGCGATGTCCATCAGTGCCCAGGCGGTGAGCGGGTTCACGATGAGCATCGCGCCCTGTTCGTCGGGTACGGCGTCACTGAGCGGAATGCAGCGGGTGGCGGAGGTGAGCATGTACTCCGCCCAGGTGCCATCGTGCTGGTTGGGCGCGGCGCACGCTACGCGCTTGCCCAGCAACTGACGGCTGAGCCAGTCTTCACCTGTCGCCACCACGCGCCCAATGCCCTCCCAGCCAGGCACAACCGGTAGCGGCTTCTGCACGCCATAATAGCCCTTCAGAAACATCAGGTCGGACGGGTTGATGGGCGCAGCGCGCATCTTCACCAGTACCAGCCCACGCTCGGGCTTGGGCACGGGGCGCGTCTCGATGCGCAGCGAGTCGGGCGCACCGCCGTAGGCATGCAGCACCGCCGCCTGCATCGTCTCAGGAATCGGTTCTATGACTCTCATTCAGGGATTAGGTCCAGCGCGCCTTTATGCTCGTTGTAGTAGGCTTCCAGAATGCGCAGCGCAACGTCTTCGGGCTTCAGGGCTTTGGGTGGCATGCGGAACGGCACGCGCTCCCAGAATCGCGTCGCCACCGTGCCCGGACGCACCACCGTAACTTTCCAGCGGGGCTGCTCCTTCGCAACGACCTGCGCGAACACTTCCAGCCCTGCTTTGGCAGTTGCGTACGCGCTGAGACCTGGCAGAATCAGTTTCTCGCTCAGTGCACCGATGTAGAACAGATGCGGTTCATGACCGAACAACGAACTGAAGACACGCGTCGCCACGAATGCGCCCGTCAGGTTCGCGTTCAGGATGCGATGCCAAGTGTCGAGGCTCATCTCATGGGTTTTCTGTGCGGTGATGTCGCCCACGGCATAGATGAGCGCATCCACCTTTAAATCGCCTTGCGAGGCAAGGTAAGTTTGCAGTTCCCGCGCGGCTTGCGCCATCTGCTCGAAGTCGGCAACATCGGAGACAGTGTGCGCCCACTGCACGCCTTCGTCGAACCGTTCAGCGTGGCGTCCAACCGCCCACACCTGCCATTCGTCCTCTAAAAACGCCTTCGCTATCGATTGTCCGATTGAACTATCTGCACCGATTAATAGTAGGTATCCCATAGTAGAGATATTGTACCGAATGCGTATTGCGCCTGCAGATGCTTATCAGCAACATCCACACCGTGTAATCCCCAAATAGTCTCTGCTTGAGTTATGCATCAAACTTCCCAAGCACCAGCACGCTGTTGTGTCCGCCGAAACCGAAGGAGTTGGTCATCACATAGCGCAGGTGGGCAGGGCGAGCTTCGTTGGGGACGTAGTCCAAATCACATTCGGGGTCGGGATGTTCATAGTTGATGGTGGGGGGCACGATTTGGTGTTGGAGGGCAAGCACGCACGCCGCAGCCTCCACTGCACCCGCTGCGCCCAGTAGGTGTCCTGTGACCGATTTGGTGGAGCTGACAGGTAGCTGGTAGGCGTAGTCCCCAAAGAGTCGCTTAATGGCAAGAGTCTCTTTTGCGTCGTTATAGCGCGTAGAGGTACCGTGTGCGTTGATATAGTGAATATCGGTCGGTTGCAGCCCCGCGTCCTGAATGGCTTTACGCATCGCGCGCATTGCGCCGTCGCCTTCGGGGTCGGGTTGGGTGAGGTGATAGGCGTCGGCAGTCATGCCATAGCCCAGCAGTTCGGCGTAGATGGGTGCCCCGCGCGCCTGTGCATGTTCTAAGGATTCCAGCACCAGCACGCCCGCGCCTTCGCCCATCACGAACCCGTCGCGCTCGGCATCGAACGGGCGGCTCGCGTGTTCGGGGTCGTCGTTACGGGTGGACATCGCCCGCGCCGCACAGAAGCCCGCAATCCCAATCGGCTCGATTGCTGCCTCCGTACCGCCTGCCAGCACCACCTCTGCATCGCCGTATTCAATCAGCCGCGCCGCCAAGCCAATCGAATCCGCGCCTGTGGAACACGCCGTCACCGCGCACAGGTTCGGTCCCTTAATCCCGAACTGTATCGAGACCATGCCCGACGCCATATCGCTAATCATCATCGCGGGCAGGAAGGGGCTTATGCGGTCGGGTCCGTGCCTGTCCAGCGCGCGCACTTGCGTATCCATATAGTCGATTCCGCCGATGCCAGAGCCGATTAGTACGCCCACCTGCTCGCGATTGGCGTCGGTGATTTCTAACCCCGCATCTTGCAGGGCGAGGGTCGTGGCGGCAATTGCGAACTGGATGAACCGCGCGGCGCGGCGGGCGTCCTTACGGTCCATAAACTGTGTCGGGTCGAACTCCTTCACCTCGGCGGCGATGCGGGTGGCGTAGCCGGTAGCATCGAAGCGCGTGATGGGACCCACCACGCGACGGGGCAGGGTTAGCCCCTCCCAGAACGCCTCCTTGCCCAGCCCCAGCGGGGTGATTAGCCCCAGCCCTGTGATGACAACACGGCGGCGCATCACTTACTCTTCCGCGTGCACTTTCTCGGTCAGCAGTCGCACTGCGTCCGCCACTGTGCGCACTTGCTCCGACTCCTCTTCGGAGATGGAGACATCGAACTCTTGTTCGAACGCCATCACCAGCTCCACCAGGTCCAGCGAATCGGCATTAAAATCATCGATAAAACTCGCCTCAGGGGTCACGGCGTTCTCGTCCACGCCCAGTTGCTCCACGATAACCTTCTGCACACGCTCAAAGATCTCCTGATTCATTTGGGTCTACCTCCTCTGATGGTTAGATACCGACGGTGAGTCCGCCATCGATGACGAACACTTGCCCCGTGATGTACGAGGCAAACTCGCTGCATAAAAAGAGTACCCCATACGCAATCTCGTCGGGGTTGCCGAACCGTCCCAGCGGGATGCGTTGCAGGGCGTACTCGCGTACTTGATCGGTTAGTGTCTGTGTCATATCGGTCTCGATGAGTCCGGGCGCGACAGCGTTGCAGGTGATGTTGCGGCTGCCCATCTCCAGCGCAACGGTTTTGGTGAACGCTATTAGCGCAGCTTTGGACGCGGCGTAGTTCGCCTGCCCCACGTTGCCCGTCAGCCCGACAACCGAGCTAATGTTCACGATTCTACCCCAGCGCTGGCGCATCATGGGTTTGAGCGCAGTGCGCGTGCAGGCAAAAGCCCCTTTCAGATTCGTTTGTAGCACGGCGTCCCAATCCTCGTCTTTCATGCGCAGTAGCAGAGTGTCGCGCGTGACGCCTGCGTTGTTCACCACGATGTCCAGCCGTTCCCAGTGCTTGAGCGTCTGGTCAATCACGCTTTCGACGGTCGCGGTATCCGCCACGTCGCCACCGAAGGCGAGGGCTTGTCCGCCCGTCTGTGTAATGGCGTGGGCAGTCTCTTGAGCGTTAGCTTCGGTACGGCTGAAGGCGACGACCTTCGCGCCCGCCTGCGCCAACGCCAGCGCAACCGCCTTTCCAATCCCTCTGCCCGCGCCCGTGACTAACGCCACGCGCCCATCTAACTGAATTCTCACGCTGCCTCGCCTCGTAAAAATGCGATGGTCTCGTCAAGGGTCTTAGAGTCTACCACACGGAGCGTGCGCACATCGGGTAGGATGCGTTTAATCAGTCCCGACAGCACATCGCCCACACCCAGTTCGATAAAAGTGTCCACGCCCTGCGCGTGCATCGCCTCCACGCTTTGCTGCCAACGCACGGGTCGGGCGATTTGCTGCGCCATCACGAAACGAATCTCGTCGGGGTCGTCCAGCACGCGCACTTCGGTAGTGGAGAAGAAGGGGTAGGTAGGTTTCTGGAAGTTCGCCTCGCGGTAGGCTTCGGTCATCATCTCGGCGGCAGGTTGCATGATGGGGGAGTGGAACGCGCCGGCGACCATCAGGGGCACGATGCGCCGCGCGCCTGCCTCTTTGAGCCGCTCGGCGGCGACCTGAATCGCGTTCACTGTGCCCGAAATCACGATTTGGTTCGGCGCGTTGTAGTTGGTGGGCAGCACGACCTCACCCAGCTCCTGCTGCACCTGCTGGCACACCGCTTCCACCTGCTCGCCGGTCATGCCAATCACCGCTGCCATCGTGCCTGGAGTGCGGTACGCCAGCGCATGCATCGCTTTGGCGCGCTCTTCGACCCAGCGCAGCGACTCATCAAGCGTCCACACGCCAGCGACGGTCAACGCAGGGTACTCGCCGACGCTATGCCCGGCTACGAAATCGGGTTTGAACTCAGGTGCAGATTCGTGCAACGCCGCCCATGCCGCATAGCCCGTCACCAGCAGCGCGGGCTGCGCATTCTCGGTGCGCTTGAGGGTCTCCTCGTCGATCTCAAAGCACAGTTGCGTGAACGAGCGTCCAGCGCGCTCGGAGGCGAATTCGAACACTTGTCGCGCGGCGGGGCTGCGTTCATACAGTTCGCGTCCCATCCCTGGACGCTGCGCTCCCTGCCCTGGAAAGACTAAAGCCACCGCCATAACGCCAGAGAGTATACCTGTTGTATCGACTCACTCGAAAATACGCAGTCCTGCCTTGTTCCAGTCGTCCAGGAAGCGTTGCAAGCCGACATCGGTTAGCGGGTGGTGGAATAGCTGCTCCATCACCTTGAAGGGCATCGTGGCGATGTGCGCGCCCAGCCGAATCGACTCCACCACATGCATCGGGTGGCGAATACTGGCGACCAGCACCTCGCTGTCGAAACCGTAATTCTCCACCATCAGCACAGCGTCTTCAATCGTGCGCATGCCTTCGCTGGACACATCGTCTACGCGCCCAACGAACACGCTGATATAGCTCGCGCCCGCTTTCGCCGCCAGCAACGCCTGCGCAGGGGAGAACACCAGCGTCATGTTCACGCGGATTCCCTCTCGGGTGAGGCGGCGTGTGGCGGCGATGCCCGCCTGTGTCATCGGCACTTTCACCACGATATTGGGCGCCCATGAGGCAATCTCGTGCGCCTCGCGCAAAATCTCATCGACCGTTGTACCCACCACTTCTGCGCTAATCGAGCCGTGTGGCAGGATGGAGCATATCTCTAAAACAGTCTCTTTGAAGCCGCGCCCAGCTTGCGCAATGAGGGAGGGATTCGTGGTCACGCCGTCCAGTATGCCCCATTCGGCGGCTTTGTGCACTTCCTCGACCTTGCCTGTGTCCACGAAGAGTTTCATTGAGGGATCTCCTGGCTGCCGGGGGTGGATTCGAACCACCACTACCAGATCCAGAGTCTGGCGTCCTGCCGTTAGACGACCCGGCAACAAAAATGATTATACCCAATCGTTGTAGAGAATCAAGGGGGTATGACTCTGGATATGGCTTGCAGGTATAATCCCGTTATGCGCATCGTGTCGTTGTTGCCCAGCGCGACAGAGATTGTGTACGCGCTTGGGCTGGGGGAGCATCTGGTCGCCCGCAGCCACGAGTGCGATTACCCGCCGGCAGCCGAACAGGTTCCAATCATCACCTATAGCCTCATCCCGCCCGATCTACCCAGCAGCGAGATTGACCGCATGGTCTCGGCGACGCTGATGACGCACGCCACGCTGTACGGACTGAACCTGGATCTATTGCAGGCACTGGAACCCGATCTACTGATTACGCAGGCACTGTGTGATGTGTGTGCAGTATCGTTTAACTCGGTGCAGGAGGCGGTGGCTGCGCTAAGCCCTCGAACGCGCGTGTTGAACCTTGAGCCAACCACGCTGCAAAGCGTGATGGATACATTCCAGATGGTCGCCGACGCTGCAGATGTGCCGAGGCGCGGGCGCGAGTTGGTTAGGCAGTTTCAGGCGCGTGTGGAGCGCGTGCGCGAGCGCACCCAGCATCGCCCATCTGTGCGCCTGACGTTTCTGGAGTGGATTGACCCACCTTTCGCCTGCGGGCACTGGACGCCCGAGCTGGTACAACTGGCTGGTGGAATCGATGGGCACGGCAAGGCAGGACAGCCCTCACGACGGATGGAGTGGCAGGAAGTGCTGGATTGGCAGCCCGAAACCATCGTGATTGCCTGCTGCGGCTTTACCATCGAACGCACGATGCAGGACCTGCCGATACTGGAGCAAATGCCCGGCTGGGAGACACTACCTGCCGTGCGGCATGGACAAGTGTTTATCACGGACGGCAACGCCTACTTCAGCCGCCCCGGACCGCGCCTTGCCGACTCGTTGGAGTGGCTGGCGGAGCAACTGGAACGGTGTAACAAGTCGGCAACGATAAGCGTATAGATTATCAGAGGTACACTACACTCAGAGGAGGCAACCATGCGCTATTTGATGCTGATTGGGGCATTAGCGTTTAGCTTCAGCTTCGCAGATGACGGGCTGGGCGGTCTGGTACGCAAGACTGAGGGCAAAAAGGGCGATAATAAGCCCGCGCCGTCGCGCTCGTCGGACAATAACCCGTCTCGAAGCAGTGATGACAAGGACAACAAGCCGCATCCAGTGGAGAATCAGGGAGGCAATCCACAGCCGTCGAGTACACCTTCCGACAATGAAAACCCCTTGCGCAAGAAACCGCGCAGCGGCTCAGGAGGCGCAAACAATCCACAGCCTCAGCAAGATTCGGGGCGTGTGCCACTGGAAGGGCGGCGTGT
>CAYVKB010000009.1:9069-28368 GCA_964451985.1 uncultured Fimbriimonadales bacterium
ACAATCCACAGCCTCAGCAAGATTCGGGGCGTGTGCCACTGGAAGGGCGGCGTGTGCCACTGGAAGGGCGGCGTGTACCGTTGGAGGGACGCCCCGTGCCGTTCGAGTCGCGCCCAGTGCTAATCCCACCGCAGCAACCTGCGCACAGCCAGAACCGTCCTGTGCCCATCGAGAACACGATGCTGCCTGCGCTGGTGCGTCAAACCGAAGGCTTAAACCCACTCCGCTGGCGTGACCGCTATGTGATAGTTCCCATAGGCTCCGGCTTCGTGACCGACGGATTTTATGTGGAATACCGCATCGGCAACCTGCGCTTCGGCTATCAGTATTATTACACCTACCCTGAGCCTTACCGTGTGGTGTACGCGCCCTACTGGTATTACGACCCGTGCCCACCCTTTGTGGTGGTGTATCGCGTGGTGTACCTACCGCCGCGTTCCCACACTGTGCTGGTGGAGGTTCCGCTCCAGATGGAGTCGTCTTACTACTTGGAGCGTCGCACCCCTGATGAGCGGCAACAGCTGCTGAGCGACCTGCGCGCCGCGTGGATGCTGCGCGACCCTAGCTTCATTGAGCGTCACGTGCGCCCCAACAGCTACATCGCAATCTACCTGGACGGGCAGTACGCCTACTCGCTACCTGCAGAGGATTACCTCGCCATGACTCATGACGCAATCCGTGCCGTGAAAACCGAACAGATTCGGTTCGACCGCATTACCAAGCGCGGCGAGACGCAGATTGTGGTGCGCGGCGAGCATCAATACCTGGATGAGGCGACGGGCGTTCGGCGCGTGGTGTACATCCAGTACACCTTCGAGCGTGTGGACGGGCGCTGGTATCTAATCGAGGCAGGCTCGTCGGCGAAGCGGCTCTAAGTCAGCGCACCCCCCCTTGACAAGCCGAGGTGCGTTAGGGTATTATTATGTGCACTGTGTGGCCCCATGGTCTAGTGGTCGAGGACGCCAGGTTCTCATCCTGGAGGACGGGGGTTCGAATCCCCCTGGGGTCACCATAAATACTTTTCCCTCAAGACAGTCAAGATTTCTCGATTCGCCCTTCAAGACAGCCTTTGGAGGGCGAGGCTCTTGCCGAGCCGTTTTCGGGAAACACGCCTTTGGAGGGTGAGGCTCCCGCCGAGCCTTCATCCGATTACGGTAGTGCCCTATTGAGTGGGCAGGTTGAAGGCTCGGCGGGAGCCTCGCCCTCCAGTGTTGATGCGTTGGGTGCAGGCAAAATGGCTTCCTCGGACAATTCTTATTTATTACTGAAAAGATTTTGGGGAAAGGACAAACTCAAAGAATTTTACGGGGTGAGGTACACTCTAATCTATGCAATTGCAGTCGAACCTCATCGGCTACGGCGACAATCTGGAGTTTCTACCCCTCCTGCCCGGCGGCGCATTTCGGCTGATTTATATCGATCCACCGTTCAACACCGGCAAAACGCAACAACGCATGCGTTTGCAAGTTGCCGCAAGCGAACAAGGCGAACGGATAGGCTTCGGCGACCGCCGCTACACGGTGCAAGCCTACCCCTCGCCTGCCTACGCCGATGACTACGACGACTACCTGCAGTTTCTGTATCCGCGCTTAGAACACGCCTATCGCCTGCTTACCCCTGATGGTTCGCTGTTTGTGCATCTGGACTACCGTGAAGTGCATTATGTGAAGGTGATGCTGGATATACTGTTCGGGCGTGAGTGCTTTATGAACGAAATCATCTGGGCGTACGACTACGGTGGGCGCAGCAAACGACGCTGGTCCACCAAACACGATAATATCCTCTGGTACGCCAAAGACCCCGACAACTATGTATTCAACTATGACGCAATAGACCGCATTCCGTACATGTCGCCCAAGCTGGTAGGCGAAGCGAAAGCACAGCGCGGCAAAACCCCCACCGATGTGTGGTGGCTGACCATCGTGCCCACCCGCAGTAAGGAGAAGACGGACTACCCTACCCAAAAGCCTCTCAAACTGCTGGAGCGCATTATCCGTGTGCATACCCATCCGGGGGACTGGGTGCTGGACTTCTTCGCGGGCAGCGGCACCACAGGGGAGGCAGCGGCAAGGCTGAACAGGCGATTCGTACTGATTGACAATAATCCAGAGGCGATTCAGGTGATGACCCAGCGATTGGCGTTCGCGGGGGCGACAGTAATCAGGTTGATGGACGCGGCGGCGGTGTGATAAGCACTTACCGATTGGGACAGTTACACAACGCCACTGTGATTGCCTCAATCGCTTACCACTCCAGAAGTTCTTTCACAGACACCGTACGCATGCCGTTCGCTAAAAGCGATTCCCACATTCGTGTCGCCGTGCCGTCTGTGAAGTCGCGTTCTTGAATGGGGCGGTTGTTGACAGCGTACACAGCGATTCCTTGCTCCATCGCCCAGAGTGCAAGTTCCAAGTTGCGCAGGTTGCCGCGCCCGAAGGGTATATCTGCGATAATGACTACCTGTGCGTGTGCAATGAGCGACTGTGCACGCTGGTAGGCTTCATCAGAGATGGGCGAGAAGGGCTGTTCAGTGACATGCTCCAGTTGCAACGCGCGGGCGATTTCCTCGTCAGTATCCAGCAGGTTCAGCACCCCTGTGCTAACACGCCAGCCCGCTGAGAGTAGCGTGTAGTAAAGCTCTGCGCCTGAGCCGCCACCTGCGATGATAAAGGCATGGGGGGCGTCGGGCGCAATCGGCGGCGCAGCATCCCGACTGAGCGGAAACAGCAGTGGTCTACCTGTGAGCGGGTTTGTTTGGCGCAGCACGGGTGTATGGTAAACCTGCTCCAGCAGCGCGGGCTGCAATACCTCGTCAGGCGTGCCCTGCGCAACGATACGCCCTGTATGCATCAGCACAATCCAGTCGGCATACTGCGCTGCTAAGTTCAGGTCGTGCAGCACCAGCAACGCTCCGATGCCTCCCCGTAGCGCGTGCTGACGCAGCATGTGCATGAGGCGCGTCTGGTGATGCAGGTCTAAGTGAGTGGTAGGTTCGTCCAGCAGCAGGTAGCGGGCTTGTTGAGCGAGTGCGCGGGCGAGGTTCACGCGCTGCCTTTCGCCCCCACTGAGCTGGCTGATTGTACGTTCCGCCAAATGCGCGATTTCGGTCTGCTCCATCGCCTGTTGCACGGCATCCCAGTCGGTGCGGCTTGCGCTCCAAAAGCCCTTCTGGTGTGGGTAGCGCCCCATCATCACCAGCTCGGCAACGGTGAAGCCCATCTCGGCGGGTGTCTCCTGCGGAGCGTAGGCAATCTGCCGCGCGAACTCGGTGCGAGTGTAGGCGTCATAGGGCTTGCCGTCCAGTGTCCGCCTGCCTGCGTAGGGCGTGAGCGTGCGCGCGAGTGTACGCAGCAGCGTTGTCTTGCCTGAGCCATTCGGACCCAGAAGCGCGACCACCTGCCCTGCCTCCACTTGCAACGAGGCGTCCTGCACAATCGGCGTCCCGTTGTAGCCTGCAGTAATCAAATCAGCGACAAGCATCGCGTAATTGTACTCGCGCGGGCTGAAAACCCCGCGCAGGCGAGGTTTCGCTTTTGCGAGTGTGACTAAGAGACTATCTAAAGGTTGGACGCTGATGACAAGTGTCCGCAGACGAAACCTCCCTATGGAGGGCGCGGCGCCTGCCGAGCCGTTTGTTGCCCGGACTATGCACGTTGCAATGATTCAGGATGAATGGCTCGGCAGGAGCCTAACCCTCCAGGATGTGTGCAGCAAGATGGCTCGGAAGGAGCCTCGCCCTCCAGGGTCGGTGTCTCGAACTTACACTTTAATCGGCTCGCCTTCGGTGCGGCTCACAAAGTTCCAGATAATCTCCAGTATCTGATCAGGGGTGACGCCATCGGCTTCGGCTTCGTAGTTCAGCAGCAGGCGGTGGCGCAGAGCGGGTTTGAGAGCACGCTGCACATCCTCGCGCGCCACATTATAGCGCCCGTCCAGCAGCCCAAACACTTTACTTGCTAAAATCAGCGTTTGCGCCCCGCGGGGACTAGAGCCATACCGCACATACTTGTTCACTTCAGGGGGCGCAAAATCCGAACGTGGATGAGTTGCCACGATGAGTTTCAGCGCAAATTCCTGAACCGGGCGTGCAACAGGCACTTCGCGCACGAGGCGTTGCATGCGCAACAGGGTCTCTTTATCCGCCACTACCTCAGGCTGGGGTGTCTCCACGCCCGTGGTGCGGTCGACAATCTCGCGAAGCTCATCCAGGGAGGGATAGCCCACCAGAATCTTGAAAAAGAACCGGTCTAACTGCGCCTCGGGCAGGGGATAGGTGCCTTCCTGCTCCAGTGGATTCTGCGTTGCCAGCACCCAGAAGGGTGGCTCGATAGGATAGCGTTTGCCTGCCACGGTGACCGCCTGCTCCTGCATCGCCTCCAGCAGTGCGGACTGAGTTTTGGGCGTGGCGCGGTTAATCTCGTCTGCCAACAGGATGTTCGTGAACACGGGACCAGGGCGGAACGCGAACCCGCGCGCACCCGATTCGCTTTCCACCAGGATGTTTGTGCCGGTGATGTCGGCAGGCATTAGGTCAGGTGTGAACTGGATGCGGGCGAACTCCAGATGCAACGCTTGAGCGAGCGTGCGCACCAGTAGCGTCTTTCCTAAGCCCGGTACGCCTTCCAGCAGTGCATGCCCGCCCGCACATACGGCTACCAGTGCGTTCTCCACAACTTCCTCTTGCCCCACCACCACGCGCCCGATTTGCGCCTTCAGCGCGTGGTAGGTCTCGCGGAACCACTCGGCTGCTTGCTTGCCGTTTTCCATCGTATACCCCCGAGAGTAATTTCGCAGGTGGAGGAGCGATTCCTGCATGATGACGATACCCCTACAACTGGTATCATTTCTGTGGCAAAATTTCAGGTGATTAACCATGCTCATCCGTTTCTACGACTCGTTGGACAGCACGCAGGCTTGTGCCCGGTTGTTGGTAGAGCAGGGCGACCGTCGTTGGGGGGCGGTATGCGCGGATACGCAGACGGCAGGGCGTGGTAGACAGGGCGCAACCTGGTACGATGCGACGAGCCAGAGCCTGCTGGTGAGCCTGATACTCTGGAATGCACCGCTACCGCAGCCTGTCGGGTTGCTTAGTGTGTTCGCCTCACTGGCGACGGCACAGGCGCTGGAGGCGCACTATCGCGGTATGCCCGTCGTGCTGCTCAAATACCCAAACGATTTGCTACTGCGTGGGCGCAAGCTGGGTGGCGCGCTGGTGGAAGTGGTGGAAGGCGTCGCAATTGTGGGGATAGGCGTGAACCTTGCGCAGCGCGGGTTTCCGCCAGAGTTAGACTCAGTTGCCATCTCCCTTGTGCAGGCGACGCCGCAATTGATCGTCGCCGAAACAGTGACGCGCGAAGAACGTGCCGCGTTAATCGCCCGCATACGCGACGAGCTGACGACTTTGCTACGTTTGTGGCAAGCGCAGCCTGACGCCGTGCATGCTCTCTGGCAAGCCCGTGATGCGAGCGCAGGGCGCGACTACCGTATCTTGGATTTCCCTGAACAGCCCGTTGGAACCGCAGTTGCCGTGCTGCCTGACTTCCAGCTGCGCCTGCGCCTGCCGAATGACGAGGAATATGCGACTTATTATGTGGAGCAAGTAAAGCAGAAGTCGGTATAATTATCGCGTATGAACCTACAAGAAAAGACGTGGCTTGTCCCTGATATCGAGTGCGAGGGCTGTGTGCGTTCCATCCATCACGCGCTGGACGATGTGGACGGCGTGCGGCAAGTGGAAGTGGATATGTTGGCAAAGACCGTGCGTGTGGTGTACGACGCTGACCGCACGAGCTCCGAGACGCTGCGCGACTTGATTGAGCAGGCGGGCTTCTCGCCGCAGGCATAGGAGGCGCGACAACTTTGGTTCCACAGCCCTATCGGCGGTTCTCACGCGTGAACCTGCCCGTATGGATGATTGTCGGCGCGACAGTTATCTGGGCAGTGTTGCAAAAACGCGCAGGCGCATTCACCATCGGGTGGGAGCAGCTGGCTGTACTGATTGTGCTGGCGCTGGTCTCGGTGACGGCGCGCACTTGGGTGGGCTTGAAAGACCCGCGCGTGATGTATCGGCTGAGCCTACCGCTGGTGGCGTTCGACCTCATCCTGATCACGCTCGCCGCGCGTTTCACAGGTGGCTACGAGAGCCAAGTGTGGCTACTCTACTTCGCGCTGCTGGCGTCGGAGGCGGCGGTGATGTCGACGCGCGGTCTGCTTCTTGTATTGGGGCTGACTGTCGCGGGCTACGGCTGGGCATGTGCGCCGATACCGCCCGAACATTGGAACGACTTCGGCTACCGCGTGGTCTCGGTGAGCCTTGTGAGCTGGCTGGCGCACCAGATTTATCGAAGCCACGTGGAGTATCGCATGGAACTTGCCGATCTGCGCGAGCAGTACGAACTGGCGCAGGAACGTGAACGCATCGCCCGCGAGTTCCACGATGGTTTGGGGCATCATCTGGTCAGCTCGATACGCGGGCTGGAATCGCTCCAACGCCGCCTGCATCCGCTGGAAGACAAGGCGCTCAACGCATCGCTGCAGGAGCAAATCAACACGCTGCGCGATGCCCTGCACGAGACGCGCCAGACCATCCAGCAACTGCGCTCGCCCGAAACTGTCGACCTGCACCAGTTCGTAAAGCAGACTGCCGAGCGTGTGGCACAAAACCTGAACGCACAACTGCACTGCAACTGCCCAAAGGCAATGCCGAACCTCACACCCCTGCAACGACTGATGCTTATGCGCGTGATGCAAGAAGCGCTGAGCAACATCATGAAACACGCAGGCAGCCCCCAAAACCTGTGGGTGGAGTGCGTGCCGCAAGACCGCTGGCTCACCATTCGCATCGCCGACGACGGCAATGGGTTCGACCCCCACGCCGCGTTGCAAGGCATGGGGCTGATAAGCATGCGCGACAGGATTCACGCGCTCGGCGGCGAACTGCATATCCAAAGCACAATCGGACAGGGCACTACCATCACTGCCCGAATCCCACTACAGGGGTGAGCGATGGACAAGGTGCGGATTATACTGGCGGAAGATGACGCACGCATCCAGGAGGCATTTCGTGACATCGCTGACGAGGAGCAGTCCCTCGACCTGCTGGGCGTGGCGTGCGACGGCGAGCAAGCTGTGCAGATGGCGCTACAATTCGAGCCGCAGGTCGTGCTGATGGATATTCAGATGCCGCGCTTGAACGGCATCGAAGCCACTCGGCGTGTCAAGCGCACCCTGCCCACTGTGCAGGTGGTCATCTGGACAATCTTCGGCGACGATCAGCACGTGTTCGAAGCCATCAAAGCGGGCGCGATTGGCTACTTACTCAAGGACAGCCCCACGCAGGAGATTATCGAGGGCATCTTGGCGGCGGCGCGGGGCGAATCGCTGCTCCATCCCGCTGTCGCGAACCGCGTGATTCAGGAGTTCCAGCGTATGCGTACTGCGCCGCAAGCCTCGCCGGAGTGGCTCTACGAACTGACCGCGCGGGAGACCGAAGTGCTGCGCCTGCTGGCGGCAGGCAAACGCAATAAAGAAATCGCCGCGCAGCTGTTCCTTACAGAAAAGACCGTCAAGAACTACATCTCCAGCATCCTGTTTAAGTTGCAAGTAAACTCGCGTACAGAGGCGGCGTTACTGGCGCAAAAGCAGGGTTTAATTTAGCCCGTGCGTGCGTACTATCGCTCGTTGAAGCCGCTGGTGCTATGGCGCGAGTCGGCACTACCGCTGGACTGGACCTTGCTGTTTGGGCGCGTCGCGCCGGTGGAGCTGGAAATCGGGTTCGGCAGCGGCGATTATCTGGTCGCGCGAGCGAGCCAGCATCCTGAGCGCGATTTTGCGGGTATCGAGCTGGAGTGGGAGGGTGTGCAGCGCGCCTTGCGCAAAGTTGCTGCTGCAGGGCTAAGCAACGTGCGCCTGCTGCTGGGCGACGCCCGACCGATTCTCAAACGCGCCATCGCTCCGCAAAGCCTGGCGCGAGCCTACGCACTGTTCCCGTGCCCGTGGCCCAAGAAGCACCACCACAAGCACCGCCTGTTCGATCAGGCGCAGCTGCAACTGATCAACAGTAAACTGTACGAAGGTGGCGAGTTCTGTCTGCTGACCGACCACGCAGAGTATTTCCAGTGGGTGCTGGGCAACCTTACGGACACGGGGTTTCAGGCAATCGCCTGCACGGTTCCGCCACAGGTGAACACCAAGTACGAACAGAAATGGCTGGCGGAGGGGCAGACGCGATTCTACGAACTCACGCTGACCAAAATCGCCCACTGTGCCGTTCCATTAGAGGAGGATCGAGCGTTGGAAACCTATCGTGTGCGAGATTTCGACCCTGAGCGATTTCAGCCCGCCGATCTAGTAGATGAGCCACGCGTGTTCTTCAAGGAGACACGCTACGACCCTGCTCGGCAAATCGCGATGACGCGCGTGGTGGTGGTGGAGGATGACCTGACGCAGCATTTCTGGATAGAAATCGTGCGCGAGGGCGACGGCTGGCGCATACGCCCTGCGGCGGGCTGCAGCGTCGTACCCACCGTTGGCGTGCAGCGTGCGCTGGATGCGGTGAGAAATGCACTGGGGACATAGCAATTGCAGGAAACAAATGTGCGAGATAACTCAGCATAGCCTACTGCTGGATGCCGGAACAGGCACCGAGCCGCGCAACTGTATAACCCTGTTTCAACAGGTATAATCCCTGTTGCTTATGACGCTTGCAGACTTCGGCTGGGCGATTGTGCGCATCGCCATTATGCTGGGCTTCTTGCTGAGCGTGCTGCCCCTGGTGATTTGGCTGGAGCGGCGCGCCTTAGCATGGTTCCAAAATCGTGTGGGACCGAACCGACTGGGACCGTTTGGACTGCTTCAGCCGATGGCAGACGCTGCGAAACTGTTTTTCAAAGAGGAGATTGTGCCCGCGAGCGCGGATAGGTTCATCTGGGCGCTTGCGCCTGCGCTGTCGCTGTTCCCTGCATTAGTGGCGGCGGCGACGATCCCGTGGGGTCCTAACCGCCTACTGACCCCCGTGGCGGATGTGGATATCGGGCTGCTCTATTTTCTGGCGATGTCGTCGCTGGCGGCGTATGGCGTGCTGCTGGCGGGCTGGTCGTCCAACAACAAGTACTCGCTGCTGGGTGGGCTGCGGGCGTCGGCGCAGGTGATTAGTTACGAGCTGGGCATGGGACTTGCGCTCGCAACGGCGGTACTGGCGTCGGGCAGCTTCCGCATGACCGCGATCGTGGATATGCAAGCCGAGCCGTTGTGGGGCGTCGTGCCGTTCCTGCATAACTGGCTGATTTTCACACCGTGGGGGTTGATAGGCGGTGCGCTGTTTTTCATCTGCATGCTCGCCGAGACGAACCGCGCGCCGTTCGATCTGCCCGAAGCCGAAAGCGAGCTGGTGGCGGGCTATCAGACGGAATACAGCAGCATGAAGTTCGCCGCCTTCTTTATGGGCGAGTATATCGCAATTCTGGCAATCTGTGGCGTAATGACCACGTGCTTCCTGGGCGGCTACCTCGCGCCGATTAACTTCTCGCCGATTCAGGCGTTGAGCGAGCAGGGCGGCTTCTGGGGTGTGCTGGCGACGATGACGGGCGCGCTAATGCCCCCGCTCTGGTTCGTGCTGAAACTATTCGGGTTGTTTTTCAGTTTCCTGTGGATTCGCGCGACGCTACTGCGCCTGCGCTACGACCAGCTGATGAATATTGGTTGGCGGTTCCTGATTCCCGTGGGCTTAGTGAACCTTGCACTGCTTACGGTGTATGTGATTTGGGGCTGGGTTCCGTCGCTGATTGGCTACGCGGTGGCAATTGCGCTCTATTTTGCGATTTCCAGCAGTCGCAAGCCCGAGCGGCGCGAGGTGGCGTTGGTCAGCGAGGCGCAGCCCTACCGACCAAAGGAGGCGTAAGTTGGGCGAACGAGTGCTGTTTTTCATCCTGGCGATTGTGGCAATCTTGAGCGCGGGTGGCGTGGTGTTCTCGCGCAACCCTGTGCGCAGCGCACTCCTGCTGGTGCTGAACTTCTTCACGCTCGCACTGATTTACTTCACGCTCTCGGCGCAGTTCATCGGCGCGTTGCAGGTGATTGTGTACGCAGGCGCGATAATGGTGCTATTCCTGTTCGTGATTATGCTTTTGAATCTCGGCTCGCCCGACGCCATCCCGCAAGAGCGTGAGGTGAAACGCCCGCTGGCGTATCTAATAGGCTTTGGTATCTTAGCGACGCTGGTTTCGCAGTCGCTTGCACTTATGTTGCCCATGACGCCGCAAGCCTCGCCGGAGGTAGGCACGGCGCGCGTGATTGGGCTTGCGCTGTTTACGCAGTGGGCGTACCCGCTGTTGCTGATGGGCGCGCTGCTAACTGTCGGCGTGATAGGCTCGATTCTGCTGGCGCGAAGGAGGGCTTCCTGAGATGGACGCAGTGCCGCTGAATGCGTATCTGATACTCTCGGCGTTCCTGTTTGTGATGGGCGCAATCGGCGTGGTGGTGAAGCGCAACCCGATTGTAATGTTTATGTGCATCGAGCTGATGCTGAACGCTGTGAACCTGAGCTTTTTGGCGTTCGCGCGGTATCAGACGGATTTATTAACGCAGGTGTCGGGGCATGTGTTTGTGTTGTTCGTGTTTGGCGTGGCGGCGGCGGAGGTCGCGGTTGGGCTGGGCATCATCACGGTCATGTTCCGCTTGCGCGAGAGCATCGATGTGGACGAGGTAACGCTGCTGCGCGGCTAACCTATTTACCCTGCCGTGATTCATGGGAGCGAATTGCACAACGGTCGCGTGTGTAATCCGTTTTTAGAATCCCATAGGTAACGCACCGCCCCTAGAGGGCAAGGTTCCTGCCGAGCCGACCACACTCCCGAGGCATACATTTGGAGGGCGAGGCTTTTGCCGAGCCACCCTCAGACAAAATTGGAGGGCGAGGCGCCTGCCGAGCCATTCGTCTTGAAGCACTGCAACGTGCATAGTCCGGGCAACAAACGGCTCGGCAGGAGCCTCGCCCTCCAAGAACACACTCAGGCAATCCACCTTCACAACGCACCCGCCATAGTCAGAGGGTGGCTCGGCAGGAGCCTCGCCCTCCAAGAACACACTCAAGCAATCCACCTTCACAACGCACCCGCCATAGTCAGAGGGTGGCTCGGCAGGAGCCTCGCCCTCCATAGGAGTTCTCTTGCGCTGCGAAGGTGATAAACCGGATGGCTTGGCAAGAGCCTCGCCCTCCAGAGGCTGTGCATAGTGGGAAGACAAAATTTTTTTTGCCAAAAACATTTCTCAAACAACAGTTTCTGACAACCGCTCCCAAAGCATCGTCACGGCTTCCTCAGCGGTGGTGGCGGTAGGGACTTGTACGATTTCGCCCTGCATCTGGAACTGCCAGCTATCCAGCAGCACGACGGGTTTGCCCATGCGCAGACCGAGGGCGATTTCGGAGAGTGTGCCGTAGCCTCCACCGATGGCAATCAATCCCTCACTGGCGCAGGCAATCAAGTAGTTGCGCCCCTCGCGCATGCCTGTAAACAGCGCAATCTCGATAAACTCATTCGGGGGCGATTCGTAAGCGTTTGCGCCTGGTAGAATACCAACCGTGAGTCCACCCGCTTGCAGTGCGCCCCGCGCAGCGGCTTCCATCACGCCCGTCATCCCGCCGCAGAGGAGCACTGCGCCACGCTGAGCAATTAGCCGTCCCACACTTTCTGCAAGGCGCAGCTGCTCAGGCGTTCCGATGGAGCTGCCAATCACACCGATTAGGCGTCGTCGCATAGTTCAGGCTTCGGGGGCACACAACAGCAACAGGTTCAACTGCCTGCCTAATGCAAATGGGGCTGCTAAAAGCCCAGCGCGGCGATTCAGGCTAATGCGTGTTGATATGAACCCTCTCCGTCCACGCCAACAACGATACGCATCACAACGGGCAATAATTGGGTGGTGGGCCGTGCAGGACTCGAACCTGCGACCCGCTGATTAAGAGTCAGCTGCTCTACCAACTGAGCTAACGGCCCATACTGGGGGGACCGATGGGACTCGAACCCACGACCTCCTGAGCCACAGTCAGGCGCTCTAACCGACTGAGCTACGATCCCCGCAGGCAAATAAGATTATACCATGCGCGTCGGCGCGAATGCAAGAATTGAGGCGTCAGGTATAATCTGCAGCGTGCTGCTGGGCATCGATGTAGGCAACACGCACACCGTGTTGGGCGTATACGAATCGGGGCGTTGGAATGCATGGCGCGTGCATACCAACACGGCGCGTACGGAAGATGAACACTATATCCTTTTGCGCACGCTGCTCGGCGCTGTGGGACTGCCAGAAGTGATAACGGGCGTTGTGATTTGCTCGGTCGTGCCCGCCTTAGAGGAGCCGCTGCGCCAAATGTCAAGGCGGTGGCTACAGCGTGAGCCGCTCTTTGTCTCTTCTCAGCTGGACTTGGGCTTCCAGATTGACTACGAACCGCCGACCGCTGTGGGCGCAGACCGCCTCGCGAACGCGGTGGCGGGTGTGAACCTGTTCGGTAAGCCCGTGATTGTAGTCGATTTCGGCACTGCCACGACGCTGGACGCGGTCTCGCGCGCGGGTGTGTATGTGGGCGGTGCGATTCTGCCCGGTGTGGAGCTGATGCTCGAATCGCTGGCAGGGCGAACAGCGCGACTGCCCCGAATCGCGATTGAGGGTGCGTGCCAACCCATCGGTAAAAGCACGCCCGAAAGCCTGCGCAGTGGCGTGATTTTAGGCTCCGTGGGCGCGATTGAGCATTTAGTGAGCCTGTTCAAATGCGAGCTGGGCGACGACGCGCAAGTCATCGCCACCGGGGGGCTGGCGGAACGGTTCGCCCCGCACTGCCCAAGCGTCCAGCGCGTGGAGCCGATGCTCACCTTAGAAGGATTGCGCATCCTGTGGGAGCGTCATTCGAGGGAGGTTCTATGAACCAGGAAATGCAACAAGCGTGGAGTGCCATCCGCGAGCGCGTGAAACAGCAAGTCACAGGGCGCACACTCTACCGCGCCTTAGACGCCCTGCAACTGGTGACCATCGAGGGCGAGACCGTCGTGTTGGGACTGCCCCACGAGGAGTACCAGCTCGCGGGACACCTGAACGCACCCACCGTGCGCAAGTGGATTGAGCAATATATCGAGGAAGCCTATGCCGTCCGCCCGCAGCTGGTGATTATCGAGGGCACGACCTTGCAGGATTGGCAACTCCACCAGCGTAAGCAGGATGAACTGCGCCGCTTGAGTGAGCAGGGCACTCGCAAACGCGAAGCCGAAGCGCGCACCTACACCAACTGGGAAGCCGTGTACGAACAGGTTGGACGCAAGTTCGCCGAGACGCCCGGACGCAGCCTCGCCGTGAACCGCGCCCGCTACCTGAATGAGATGATTGCCTTCGTGCGCGACGCGCTGCAACGCATCCCCGTCGAATCCGAAGCCGATGAGCGTCAACTGAACCGCATCATCGAACGCATCGCTAACAATGCTGAAGCCCCCTCTACCGTTGTTGCATGGCTCATCCTGCACGCACCCGCTTCCACAGAACTATGAACCGCATCAAACGCCGTGAACGCCTGCTGATAGGTGTATTGATTGTCGTTATCATGGTCGCTGCACTGGCGTTCATCCGCTCGCAGCCGTGGGGACGAATCGACCTGCGCCCCATCAAGCCGAACACCAAAGACTGGATTCTGTGTGTGCGCCTCGACGAGAACGCGCACGGCGACCTGTTGATGCTCAAACCCGATGAGACGACCCTGATGCTGACCGAAGACGACCACGACGACCGCAGCCCCGACTGGTCGCCCGACGGCAAAAAGATCGCCTTCTCGTCCAATCGGCGCGATTTTGTGTATCAAATCTGGACGATAGACCCTGACGGCAGAGGGCTGAGCCAAATCACACTGGGCAGTGGAGCGAAACTCGCGCCGTTCTACGACCGTGATGGCAAAGAGATTTTACATATCGCGCAGGGGCTGGTCACGGAAATCGACGATAAGGGTGTACACGCGCGTCAGCTTATCCCGTCCTCATCGCAGATGATTCAGGTGCGCGAGCAGTATGGACAAGTAGCGTTTCGCTATGCAAAGCGTCCGAACCCGAACCTCATCGCCGCCGTGCAACGCCTTGATGAGGGCGAACAGGTGGTGCTGCAAGACCTAACGCTCGCGCAGCAGCAGTTCACCCTGCCCGTCGTGCTGGGCGGTGAGCAGGTGGATCTGGACTGGTCTCCCTCAGGACAGAGTCTGGTGATTAGCGGCGCGGGCTTGGTGGTGCCTGCGCCTGAGGGTGAGCAGCAAGTGGGGGGCGTCATCCGTTTCGATTTCGGTGAGACCACGCGCGAGGTGCAACCCCTCCCGCTCTGGCTCTCGCCCGACAATACAGAAGCCGCTATTGAAGTCGTCTGGTCACCTGACGGCTCACGTATTGCGTTCGTGTGGTGCCAGCGACTTAAAGATGGTGAACTCCAACGCATCGGCTTGGCGACTGTGCCTGAAAGAGGCGGCGCGCCCACGCTCATCATGGAAGGCGAGGTGTACCACCCTCACTGGTCGCCCGATGGACAGCAGCTCGTGTTCGCGATGGGCAAGCCGGGCAATCGCCAGATTTACACTGTGCGCATCGACGGAACCGATTTGAAACAGCGCACCCAGACAGGCGACCACATCACCCCGCGCTGGTCGCCCGCGAAGTGAAAATTCGGTTATAATATAGTCGGAGGTATTCGTATGAAGAAATGGTTCGCGACACTGTTGCTTTTGGGCTTTAGTGTGCAGACGTGGGCGCAGAGCGCCCCTAAGGCCCCCACGCTTCCCGAAAATGTAGTGAAACAAGAACACGACCAGCTCACACAGGTAATTAACTTACTCTCGAAGGGCGAGTTCAGCGAGGCGGAGAAACTCGTGCGCCCGCTCAGTATCCCAGCGACCATCCGCGTGTACGGCAGTTGGGCGACCATCCCAATTGACTTGCGCGACACCTTCCGCCAAGCCGCTGTTGAGGCGGTGCAAAATTGGAACACCGCGCTGGGGGGCAACCCGCGCATCGAGTGGACGGACGATGAACGCGCCGCTGATGTGCAAATCGTCTTTGAAGAGGATGTGGCGGAGATTACTGCCGGGCAGTTCCGCCTGATGCACGGGCGCTCGCGCCTGTTCCTGCCGCCCAATCAGGGCGAGAAGCGGCGCGTACGGTCGCGCATCGCGACCTACATCCCCTACACGGAAATGCCCCAATCGCCCAAAGCGGTGGCGCACCTTGTGGGGCAAGCCGTCGGCTCCTATCTGGGGCTGGGTGAAAGTCAGAAAGACAGCGACCTGATGGGACCCGTATGGAACTCAGAAGACCTGCCCACCGCCCCTACCGCTGAAGAGGTGCAGCGCGTGCGCGAGCTGAACCAAGTACGCACGACTATAACCAACTTCGTGAACCAGCGCACCGCTATCTATATGCCCAAGCCGAAAATCAAGGTCAATGAAATGGAGTACGACTTTGGCGAAATCGTGCAGGGCGCGGTGGTGAAACACGCCTTTATTATCAAAAACGAGGGCGACGCCCCGCTCCAGATCGACGCCCGCCCCAGCTGCGGCTGCGTGACGCCCTACTTTGACCGAGTGATTGAGCCGGGTAAGGAAGGGCGCATCGAGGCTGAGCTGCGCTCGGCAGGCTTCCGTGGCGCACAGGTAAAGACGATTCAGGTAACCTCCAACGACCCCGACAGCCCCAGCCTGACCCTGCGCCTGACAACCAATATTCGCACTGCCATCGAGGTGCGTCCCAGCGAACAGATTCCAATTGCGCTGAAGATGGGCGAACCTACCGTTCAGGAGGTGGAGATTGTCTCCACGACAAACGACCCGTTGGAGGTGCAGGATGTGCGCCCGAATGCACCCTTCGCGACCGCCAAAGCCGAGAAAATCGACGACAAGCGCACGAAGGTGACTATCACCATCAGTCCCGACGCGCCGCCCGGACGCAACAATATCCTGGTGAGCGCACGCACGAACTCGTCCGCCCAGCCGCAAGTGAACATCGTGCTGAACTACGAGAAGGGCATCATCGTCACGCCGACTACTGTATTCTTCGGCGCGATTAACTCCGCCACGCCACTGCCTGTGGAGCGCGTGGTCACTATCAGCCGCGGCGACAAGGGCTTCCAGGTCAAAAAGTTCGAGGTGGATGACCCGAACATCGAAGTACGGCATGAGGCGACTGAGGACGGCAAGCAGCATCGCTTCATTCTGCGCTACAAGGGCGGTTGGCAGCCTGGCAACGTGCGCAAGAACATGATTATCGAGACCGACGACCCGCAGCAGTCCACCCTGCGCGTCTCAATTATGGCGAATGTGTTGTCGGCGTCTCTCCAGTAACGTGGGCATCCTCGCTAATACCCCAGAACTTGAGCGGGACGCTCAAGCCACTTGTGGCGTGGGCGTCCCCGCCCGTGTCCATATTGGATCGCTATGTTCGAACGAAGAATCTCTCCATGTCGCGGATGAAGCGTTGCAGTCGCCGCTTATCGTGTAGGGTGCGTCAAGAGGCGTATTCACGGCAGTGGACGAATTTGAGAATCTATTTGAAGATGAGGAGGCATACGAGCGATGAGAATCTACCAGACTTTGATTTTAGTGGCGATTGTCGCGCTGTTTGGCTTTTTGAGTGGCGTGACGCTGATGGAGGCACGCGAGTTGCAGCGTCGCCCGCGCATCGCGGAAAGCGTGGACGCCAAACGGTTCCGCCTGTTCGACGAGCAGGGCAACCTCCGTGCGGAGCTGGGCATGCCGTTCGGCGAGCCTGCGCTGTTTTTGTACGATTCCAAGGGCAAGCCCCGCGCGTGGATGCTGCTGGATCGAGAGGGCAACGCCCGCATCATGTTCGTGGATGCTGATGACCAGCCTCAGTGGACTGCGCCGCCTGTCGCCCAAACGCCTGCAGAGAACAAGCAGTGATACTTGGCATCGGTACAGATGTTGTAGAGATTGCACGCATCGCTCGTGCGTGCGCCCGCCAGCCGCGCTTTGTGGAGCGGATCCTCACGCCGGCTGAGCGCGAGTATTGCCTGAACGGGCGTGGCAACTCAGAACAGCATGTTGCAGGCAGATGGTGCG
The DNA here is from genome assembly GCA_964451985.1 of uncultured Fimbriimonadales bacterium. GTDB lineage: Bacteria > Armatimonadota > Fimbriimonadia > Fimbriimonadales > GBS-DC > GBS-DC. The sequence goes on from CAYVKB010000009.1 coordinate 26,159, forward strand.
CGAAGGAGGCGATTGCGAAAGCCGTCGGGCGTACACTGCGCTGGCAAGAGGTGGAGATTCTGCCCGACCCGCAAGGCAAACCTGTGGTACACTTACACGGCGCAAGTGCGCAGGCTGTGGGCATCGGTGAACTGATGGTCAGTATCACGCACACGCGCACGCTCGCCCAAGCTGTCGCCCTCTGGGTGGTAAATCGATGAAGCGAATCGCGATTCTGGTGTCGGGTCCGTCGCGTGGCAGCAACATGCGGGCGATTATCGAGGCGTGCCAAGCGGGACGCATCCCCGAGAGCGCGGTGGTCGCCGTAATCGGCGCACGGGACGATGCCCCTGCACTGCAAACCGCTCGCGAGCTGGGTGTTTCCACTGCTGTTGTCAATCCGAAAGAGTTTCCCGACGCGGATACCTACGGTGATGCGCTGCTATGGGTGCTGCAACGCGCCCAGCCCGACCTGATTTGCCTCGCGGGCTATATGCGCTTGCTACCAAAGCCCATCGTGGAGGCGTTCCCGCTGCAGGTAATGAACATCCATCCCGCACTGCTGCCCCTGTTCGGCGGTAAGGGCATGTACGGCTTGAAGGTGCATCAGGCAGTGATTGAAAGCGGCATGAAGGTCACCGGCTGCACGGTTCACTTCGTAGACGAAGGCTACGACACGGGTCCGATTATCCTGCAGCGATGCGTCTCCGTGCTGGATAACGACACGCCTGAAACCTTAGCCGCGCGCCTACTGTCTGTAGAACACGAGACCTACATCGAGGCGATTCGCCTGTTCGTGCAGGACAAGTTGCGCGTAGAGGGTAGGCGCGTTAAAGTGGTCGGATAAAGATATTCCGAAAACGCAGGGGCGTGCCGTGCGCCTGTAGCCAGATGTGTCCCTCCTTCGGCAAAGGCCCGCTTCTGCTCCAGTAGTTCTCTAATGGCGTGTCGTGTACCACCAGTGTCTCGTTCAGCCACACCGTCACGCGGTCGCCCAGCATCAAAATCCGAAAGCGATTCCATTCGCCAGGTGGGTTGTCTGCTTTGACGAGGGGTTTACTGGCGTGGCGTTCGTTGTTATACAGTCCACCAGAGCCGATGGGGTTATCCCAGATTTGCACCTGCGGGGTGTCGCGCAAATAGACACCGCTGTCGCCGCCCGGCGCGATGCGCCAGTCGAGCCATAGTTCGAAATCGCCATAGACTTGCTCGGTCAGTAGATGCACGCCTTTGCCGTCGAAAATCAGCTCGCCGCTCTCCACTGTCCAGTGTTTCAGGTACTGTTCGTTGGCGCGGGCTTGGACGACTTGGCGTTCGGCGTCGCTGAGCTTGCTTCTGTCGAGCGGGTCGGCGTACCAACTGTTCCAGCCCTGAAGGTTGCGTCCGTTGAACAGCGCGATGAAGCCGTCGGGGGGCTGATTGTGTGGACGTGGGGTGTCCAACTCACGGATGCGCAGGTTCCGATACTCCACGCGCCCGTTGTGCTGAATGAATCCGATATGCCCCACCTCACGCAGAAAGCCCGGACGCTCCCGAAACTGGTCGCGGTCGCGAATTGTGTTCAAATCCACATCCACTATCGTTTCAGTGTTCAGGGATACCTGTACCTTGCGTCCGACACAACGAATCAGGAGCGTATTCCATTCGCCCGTAGGTTTCACAGCGCTCTTGCGGGCAGGGTGCAAGCCATAAATCGCCCCGCAGATGCGGCGCTTGTCAGGCTGCGTGTGTCCTTGGTCGTCCAGAATCTGGATCTCCATCCCGTAGCGCGAGGACTGGAACCCAATCGGGGCACGGATGGCAATCCCATTATTCGCGCCCGTACCCACGCGAAACTCCACCTGCAACTCGAAATCGCGATAGGTACGCTTGGACATCAGTCGGCCGCGCCCGTCCCCGTCGAAAATCAGCGTGCCATTTTCAATCGTGTAGGTGGGGGCACCGTCGCGTTGCCAGTCGATCTCGTTGAAAGGCACATCGTGCCAGTCGCTCGCATGGGCAAATGCACCTCCTATCAGTATCACAACGATGCTGAGGCATGTTCGCTGAAACCACAAGTTCATAAGAGTTTATTTCGTTCTATCGTGATGTTTTCCTGTAATTGCTCTTGAGAGACTGCTTAAGAATTACAGGCGTAGACGTTGATGATTAGCGTCCACAGCTGAAACAACCGCGTGGAGAGCGAGGCTCCTGTCAAGCCGATACCCATCACTGGAGGACGAGGCGCCCGC
>CAYVKB010000009.1:28468-32777 GCA_964451985.1 uncultured Fimbriimonadales bacterium
GACTACAGTAGTCTGCTGTGTAAGTGAATAGGTTGAAGGCTCGGCAGGAGCCTCGCCCACTAGTGTGGGTATGTCATTAGGATGGCAGACGAACGATTTTTGGGGACTGTGCACGACCCGTAAAGAAAGATAGTCATCCCTCCGCCTCGAATTTCCAGTTGATGTCGGGGGGTGCGTCATAGGAGTCGGCGCACTGGCGTTGGCGTGTCTCCTGCTCCAGTTCCAAAAGCAGGGTGCGCTGCTTGCGGCGCAGTAGCGTCTGGCAACGCTCGTCGGCGTCTAAGGCGCGGCGCAGCAGCGGCAGCCAGTTGGGGTCTGGCTCCAGCTGTTCTAAAGTCTGAAGCGTTTCCTCGCGCCGCTGCAGCAGCCCCGTCACCTCCTCCCAGCGCTCGCCCTCAATCGCGTCCTCCAAGCAGAGGCTGAGCATCCAGAAGTCGTGTAGCAAGGTCTCGATGAGTGATTTAGCCATGCAATGCCACCCGAGTCGTCGGCATGCTGACCTGCGCCTCCGATTCCGTAGCGATGGCGTCCCACGCCTCGCGCAAATCGCAGAGCAGGCTCGTTACATGTTCCAAACGCTCTGTACTGTCGTTGATGTTCGCCTCGACGAGTTGGTTATACATGTAGGTATACAGGCGGAAGAGGTTCTCGGCGACTTCGCCGCCTTTGTCGAAGTCGAGGCTGCTAATCAGTTCGGCGAGGATTTTCTGCGCCCGCAGTAGTTTGGTGTTTTGGGTTTCATAGTCGCGCTGACGCATGGCATACGCCGCCTCGTGGATGAACCGAATTGCGCCGTCGTACAGCATCACAATCAACCGCGCAGGGCTGGCAGTCTCCACCGCCGTTTCCAGATACCGTTCATAGCCGTTCACGCCACCATACATATCCAGTAAGCCTCCGTAGGATTATGCTGCGCTTGGGCGCGGCAAGCTGGATGCGAACGCCGCCAACCGCGCGCCCTGACTCTGCATTTGACTAATCGCGCGTTCCATCCGCGCGAACTGCTCGCGGAGCATCAACTGTCGACGCCCCAACTCCTCGCGCATCGACTCAATTTGTCGGTCGATCGCGCTCATCTGGTCGCGAACTGTGTTGGTCGCGCTCTGGATATCGCCGTTCACGATGTCAGTTGCCTGACGCGCGAACAGGCGCACCTGGTCGGCGACGCCGCGCGTGAAATGCACTACCCCGTAGGTTCCGGGTGCGGTCGCCGTCACGCGAATTTGTAAGCCAGCGGTGTTTGGATTGCCGCTATTGCCCGTGAGGAACTGCCCGCGCCCCGTGGCCGCTTCGCCATTAATCGTGCCTTGCACATCCAGCCCCTCCGCGCTAATCGCCGTCGTGCCGATGCCGGAATTGCTGGACGACGCCTCCTTGTCAGAGACCACTATGAAGTTGCTGGCGGAGCCGTGATTCACCGCGCGAATGGTGAGTTTGCCATCCTCTACGCTGGCGACCACGCGATTGCGCAGGCGCGAGTCGTTGTTAATCTGGTTCACGATGTCCTGCTGCGTACTGCCCGTACCGATAATCAGGTTCACCGGGTTGCTACCGAATAGCGCGCCGCTGAAGGTAAGCGTTTCGGCTTCGGTGCTGGCGGACGTTTGCGCCACGCCTGCCGTCGCCGTCGCACGGGTCGCCGCCTGAGTAATCACCACTGCGTAACCGCCTATTGGCGAGACGCGCGTCTGGTCAGTGGAAGAGACGAAACTGATATTAGGGTTCGTGGCGCGCCCCGAGGCTGTAAATAGACGCATTACGCCCTGCAAGTCTTGTGTAATCGCCTGATTGAACTTGCCCTCGTCGAAGCTGAGTTTGCCGTCTTGCCCCAGCTGCACGCCTACCTGCGCCAGCACGCGCAGCCCATCCTGCACATTCGGGAGTGCGCTAATCGTGCGGTTAATCAAGCCATCCATAATCGTGCCGACGGTCGTGTCACCGAACAGCACGCCCGTCTGAAGAGTATCCTTATTGATGGAAGCGTTCTGCTTGAGAAAGTCCACAAGGCTATTGAAAGCGTTCACGAAATTGTTCACTGCGCCGCGAGCAGCTTCGGTATCGCGGGTGAGGCGTAGCTCGGTCGTTTTCGGGTTGGTCGCGTCCGCGCTCAGCAGGGTAATCGTAACGCCCTGAATCGCATCACTTACCTGATTCCGGCTGCGCGTAAATTGGAAACCGTCTATCGTGAACTCGGCGTCTTGCGCCTGCACCAGCTCCTGTTGATACTGATTCTGCAGGATGCCCAGCTTCTTGAGGATGTTATTATCATCAGTGAAGGTGGGTAATGTGCTGCCCCCATCGATTTTGAGGCGGAAGAAGGTCGCTCCGTTGTCGGTCTCGGTCTCCAGCGACGCCGTGACGCCCGCGCCTGCGCTGTTAATCTTACCTACCAGCGAGGCGAGCGTATCAGTCGCGAAGTCGATGTTGATATCTTGTCCGTTAATCTGGATAGTACCGCTGGTGGGGGTGGTCATGCCGAACACTTGCGCAAGGGTCTGCCCCGACTCGCGGAATCGATCGGAGAGGGCGGCGTTGCTTTGTTGATTACGAATGAACTCGGTATAGCTCACGAGTTTCAACGCGGGCGAGAGCACCTGCCAGCCATCCACGTCGGTGAGCTGAATCTTGCTGTTTTTGCCGGTCTCGTTAGCGGTGAGGGTGAGGTATGCGCCTGTGTTGGTGGTCAGCACGGATGCTGTGACTCCTGCGCCAGCGGCGTTGATTTTCTGTGCGACGCTGTTGAGTGTGTCGGTGTTTTGCAGCGTGATGATTTTGCCGTTCACCATGAACTGCCCGCTTACGCCCAGTTCGGCAGTGGCGGAGGAGTGAGCACCGCTCACAATTTTGTGCGCTTGCGCCAGTTTGCTGACTTTGAGTTCGAAGGTTCCTGGCAGGGCTTGGGTGGAGGAGGTCATGGTGGCGACGCTGGTATCCGAGGAGGAGCCGCGCACGGAGTTGAACGCGCTATCGACCGACAGCGCGCCCGCCGCCGATGCCAAACTGTTCACCAGCCCCCGAAACTGGTCGAAGGCGTTCATGCGGCTCTGCAGTTGCGACTTGCGCACCATCAGCCGCTGCATCGGACGCGTCTGCAGCTCCGTTAGCTTCTGGATAATCGACTCGGTGTCGATTCCCGTTGCTAAGCCCGAAAAGTTGATACCACTTAAGTTGCCGCCAATCATCGTGTTCCACCTCCTGGTTGTCCCTTCTCATCTGCCGCGCGTCCATGCGACTCCACCGTCGTTGCCATTATCGGCAGGTCGTTTAGTATTCTGGACTCTCAAAAATGCGAGTTTGGTTGCCGATAATCGGGGCGTGATGATTGCCGTGCTGATGTTAGGGTTGCTATGGACGGCGTCGGCGCGGCTTACGGAGGAGCAGAGCATCTGTCGCGCGGACACTCCTGTCCGTGCAGGATCTCCACGCGACACGGACATTCCTGCCCGTGCTTCAACATCTACTTTTGCACCAACAAGATTATCTGCCCGACGAGGCGGCTCGGAGAAGACTGTCCAAGCGACAATCCGCATCCCTGCGCAGGCGACGGTCAACGCCCCACGCTTTCGTCTGGGCGACATCGCCACCATAGAAACCGAGGGCGCTGCCCTGCGCGAACAACTCTCGCAAATTGAGCTGGGCGCGTCGCCGCTGGCGGGGCAAACGCGCGCGTTTACGAAACAGCAACTCCTGATGCGCCTGCGCCAGCATAAAATCGAGCTCAGCACGGTTCAGATAGAGATGCCCGATACGGTGCGCCTCTCGCGCGCAGCGCAGACTTTGGATACCACCCAACTGGAACAGTTCGCCCGTGAGCAGCTAAAGGCGGCAGTGGGCGACTCGGCTAGCGAGTGGACGCTGGAGAGCCCGCCTTCATCTGCTTCTATCCCCAGCGGCGCGGTGGAGTTCCGCCTGGAGGGCGCACCGCGCGTGGCGTCAGGTTCCGCCACGATGGAAATCACCGCGCTGGTGGATGGGCAGCCCCGCGCGAAATACCTCCTGCGTTTCAAAGCTCCCCAAAAAGCGCGTCAGATTGCTGTGCGTTCAGGCGAGCAGGTTCAGGTGCGCGTGCTGAGCGGCGGCGTGGTGCTGGAAGTGCGCGGCGTGGCGCGCGCCACAGGTGCAATTGATGAAATGATCCCTGTGTACATCCCCGACACTCAGAAAACTTTACGCGCCCAGATTGTGGAATCGGGCGTGGTGGAGGTAAGGCTATGACAATTTGGGTATTGGCATACCTGATCTGTAGCACGGACATTCGTAGCGTCGGCGTCTCACCGACGAACTCACCCCCGCGTAGCGTCGGCGTCTC
>CAYVKB010000009.1:32877-48911 GCA_964451985.1 uncultured Fimbriimonadales bacterium
CGGCGTCTCGCCGACGAACTCACCCCCGCGTAGCGTCGGCGTCTCGCCGACGAACCTCGTGTTTACCCATTCCGACAAGGACACAATAGCCGAGTTCAGCAACTCCTCGCACGCTCCTAATTGTTGCCACCTCACTCCCCTGTCGCCACTCTCCGCGTACGGAGAGGGAGGTGCGCCCACGTTGTGCGTCACTTGCCACCCCTCTGCGTTTACAGGGAGGGAGCTGGAGGGTAAGGCGAACAACGCACGGAAGACCAACGCATCTATTCACCAAGTTGAGGCGGATTTGTGTACTTTTGTCAGAAGTGTTCTTCCCACAGTTTCAGGCTTAGGCAGGAATGTCCAAGCCACTGATGATACGCCCTTGCTTGAGCATTCCGCTCAACCCACAGGCTCCCTTTGGAATGACAAATCTGGTAGCCTCTTTGAAGACTTCAAAGCGCGGCGTGTGGGCGACCTGCTGACGATTGTAGTCATAGAGAATACCACTGCCTCCGCTCGCGCGAATACTGCTGTACAGAAATCCGAATCGGCGTCCACCACCGCAGGCGTGGGACCGCTGCTGAAATTCCTGTGGCCCGAACTGAGCGCGTCGGGCAAAACCGATTCGAATGTGCAGGGCAACACGGCGCGCGCGGGCACGCTGCAGACGCGCATCACCGTGCAGGTGGTGGAGACTTTCCCCAACGGCGTACTACGCATCGAGGGCAAACGCACCTTGAAAATCAACGAGGAGACCCAAACGCTGGTGTTCAGCGGGCTGGTGCGTATTCGCGATATTCGTTCTGACAACACCGTGCCCTCCACCGCGATTGCGAACGCCGAGATTTTCTTTGAGGGCACGGGTGTCGTCGGCTCGCGCCAGCGTGAGGGTATCTTGACACGATTGTTTAAGATTATCTTCTGAGGAGGGATGATGATGCCAAGGAAAATTGATTTGCCTTCACCCCCAACTCCTCTCCCACAGTGTGGGGGAGGGAAGTCGTACCCCCACTCTCCCGTGTGCGGGCGAAGGGGCTGGAGGGTGAGGGCTGCCATCGTATCCCTTGTGTTGTTCACACTCGCCCACGCCCAACCCCCCGCTGCTGCCCCCAGTGTGCGATTGAAAGATATTGCGCAGGTGCGCGGTGTGCGGAGCAACCAGCTGGTTGGCTACGGCATCGTGGTCGGCTTGGAGGGTACAGGCGACAGCAACGGCGCGCTGTTCACCGTGCAGTCGATCGCCAATATGCTGGAGCGGTTCGGAATCACGGTACCGCCCAACGCCATTAAGGTCAAAAATGTGGCTGCGGTGATGGTGACTGCCGAGCTGCCTCCCTTCGCGCGAGCGGGCAACACGATCGATGTTGTGGTCTCCAGCATCGGCGACGCGCGGTCGCTGCAGGGAGGCACGCTGTTGCAGACGCCCCTGCGCGGCGCGGACGGTAATGTGTACGCTGTGGCGCAGGGACCGCTCTCCATCGGTGGTTTCAACTTCGGCGGGGGCGGTGCGCGTGTGCAACGCAACCACACAACCGTCGGGCGCGTCCCAAACGGCGCACTGATCGAACGCGAAGTGCCCGCCAGCTACCTGCAGGGCGATAACGGCGTCACTATCCAACTCCATAAACCCGACTTCACCACCGCCGCGCGAATCGTCAGCAGTATTCGCAGCGCGTTCCCGAACCTGACCGTGCGAGCACACGACCCCTCCACGATTCGCATCCTGCTGGACGCCCAGAGTGCCGTCGACCCTGTGATGCTGATTGCCGAGCTGGAGACATTGAGCGTACTACCCGATATTCGGGCGCGTGTGGTGGTGAACGAGCGCACGGGCACGGTCGTAGTGAACGGCGACGTGCGCGTTGCACCTGTAGCAATTGCGCATGGGGGCATCACAGTGCGCGTGCAAACCACGTTTGAAGTCTCGCAGCCGCCGCCGCTCAGCGAGGGACAGACGCAAGTCGTGCCCCAGACGCAGGTGGACGCCAGCGAGGAGCCTGCTCGCATGGTCTACCTGCGCGATGGTGCGTCGGTCGAATCGCTGGTGAAGGCGTTGAATGCGTTGGGCGTCAGCCCGCGCGACTTGATTGCGATTTTGCAGTCGTTGAAGGCGGCGGGCGCACTACACGCAGAGATTGAGGTGCAATGATGGACGCTAAGGTAATCCCAACGATTGAAACCCCCTCCTCTCACGGTTCCCCCTACGCAGTAGGGGAAACCTCACGGAGGGGGTCCGAAACTCAATCCGCTTGGCAGAATAGTTCATCTCACTTGCAAGCCGAAACATCTCCCCCCTCTCACGGTTCCCCCTACTGCGTAGGGGGAACCTCACGGAGGGGGTCCGAAACCCAGCCTGCCCTGCTCCGCGCCTGCCAGGAGTTCGAGTCGATATTCATCCTGCAACTCTGGCGGGCAATGCAACGCACTGTCCCCAGCCAATCGAAAACGCTTAACTATACAGAAATGTTTGATGTGCAATTAGCCGACCATTTGGCTAAGCACGGGCGTTTCGGATTGGCAGAGCAGTTGTATGAGCAGTTGAGTAAACATACCTCACCCCCCACATCCCTCTCCGCAAGCAGCGAGGGGGTGCAGGCAGCACCTCGTGCAACTGTTTCCCCGTCTTCGTTTACGGAGAGGGAAGCAGAGGGTGAGGTCAAACGGGAGCCAACGCCATGAAAACCTACGTCAACTGGCTGAACGACTGGCTGCGCGAAGGCAAACGCGCCCTGCCACTTTTAGAGCAGTGGCGCGACGCCCTGATTCATCGCGACACGGAGCGAATCGACCGCCTGAACGCGCAGATTCAGCCCATCTTGGAGCGACTGGAAACCGCGCGTGCAGCGGTGGCGCAGCTGGAGTCGCCTGAGCAGCTGCCTATGCCCCTGCTGCAAAACGCGCAGCAACTCGCCCAGCAGATTGACGCCGTCGCCCAAACTGCCTACGACATTATCCTGAATGAGCTGGACTACACGCATGGGCTGATGGCGATTCTCACCCGCGCGGCGGAGCCGGAACACTACGCACCCACCGTCGCCACGCCCAGTCCGAATGTGCTGCTCAACACGGAGGCGTAAACTATGCCCAGCTTTCAAGGCATCGAGTTAGGCGCACGCGCCATGCGGGCTTTCCAGATTGGGCTGGAAGTCACAGGGCACAACGTGGCGAATGTGAACACGCAAGGCTTCTCGCGCCGGCGCGTGCATTTCGCCAACACGCCCGAATACGCCTTCAACCCCAATATCCGCATCGGCACGGGCGTGATTGTGCAGCATGTGCAGCGCGTGCGCGATATGATGCTGGAGCAGCGCATCAACACCAACACAGGCGACTTCGCAAGGCTCGATACCCTGCGCCAGCAACTGCAGGGTATCGAGGGCGCGCTATTGGAGCCGGGCGAGCAAGGCGTCAGCGCGCGCCTGAACGCCTTCTTCAACGCCTTCGACGAACTCGCCACACGCCCCGACAGCATGGCGGCGCGGCAAAGCGTTCTCCAAGCCGCCAGTGCGCTGGTCGGAAGCATCCGTAGCTTGCATCATAACTGGCAAAACCTAAACACACAGATTCAGCAGCGGATGAGCCAGACCATCAGCGAGGCGAACGACATCGCCGCACAGCTGGGGCGACTGAACGAGCAAATCCGCGCGGCGCATTCCAATGGCGCAGAGGCGAGCGATTTGTTAGACCAGCGCGACCGCCTAATGACTCGACTGAGCGAGCTGGTGGGTGCACGTGCGCACTACACAGGCGACGGAGGCATCATGGTCTTCGTCGATGGACACACCCTCGTGCAAGACGGTGCATCGTTCCCGTTGCCCAACGCTATCGATGTGCCCAACCGCGACCTTGATAACACTCCCGTCGATATCCGCATTCAGAACGGTCAACTGCGCGGACTAATGGATGCCGCCGCGAACCTGCAGGATTACAGAGACCGTCTGAACCTGTTCACCAACACGCTGATTACGCAGGTCAACACGCTCCACCAGACGGGCTACGGACTGGACAATAACACGGGCTATCTATTCTTTGACGGAACCGACGCCTCCAACATCGCCCTGCACAGTGATGTGAGCGACCCACAGCGCATCGCCGCCAGTGGTTTGCTCAACACGCCGGGCAACAACGGCGTCGCGATGGCGATTCTGAATTTGCGCAACCAGCCTCAAGCGGCGCTGGGCGGCATGACCCTACCCCAATACTATCGCGATCTGGTGGGGCGCATCGGCAACGACGCGCAGGTCTCCAGAAATCGCGCCGAATCGCAACAATTAACGTTGGAGCATCTTCACCAGATTCGCGAGTCGGTGTCAGGCGTCTCGCTGGACGAGGAGGCAGCAAACCTGGTGAAGTATCAGCGCAGCTATCAGGCAGCGGCGAAAGTGATAAGCACCTTCGATGCCCTGATTCAAGATGTGCTGCAGATAGTGCGGTAATACACCATGCGAATCAGTACTTACTGGCAGTTTCAACGGATGGAGCGCGCAACAGAACAGAGCGTGCATCAGATGGCGCTCTGGCAGAATCGCGTCGCCACCGGCAAGCGTGTGGAGCAGCCCTCGGACGACCCCGTTGGATCGGTTCACGCGCTTGCGCTGCGTGAGCAAATCCAGCAGATTGACCAGTACGGGCGCAACATTCGCGAGGCGCGCCTGTTTCTGCAAGCCACAGAACAAGCGTTCGCCGACATCGGCAACATCCTACACCGCACGCGCCAGGTGATTACGCAGGGTGCGAACGACACCAACGACGCCGCCGCACGCGAAGCACTGGCGCAAGAAATCCGCGAAATCCAGCGACGCCTGCTCCAGATTGGCAACCAACGCCCCGACGGCGAACGGTATCTCTTCAGTGGACAGACCGTCCATACCGCCCCGATTGAGGTGATAGGCGCCGTCGCCAGCTATGTGGGCGACGGCAACCCGCTCCTGGTCAATATCGCCGCCGACCGCGCGATTAGGATGAACTTCTCAGGAGCGCGGATTGCCGATTTGTATAACAAACTCACACAGATTGAAAACAACCTCATCAGCGGTGCGGCGGCGCAACTGTCGATGGTCGATTTGCAAGACATTGAACAGTTCCAGAGTGAGTTCCATCGTTATCGGGGCGAGGTGGGCGTGCGCATGCGCGAGCTGACCAACTACGAGCAACTGCACCTGAACCGCCGCGACCAACTCACAGGCAACCTCGCCGATATCGAGGAAATAGACCTCGCCGAAGCTATCAGCCGACTCAAACAATCGGAACTCAGCTATCAGGCATCTTTACAAGTTTTCACGCGAATCCAGAGCGTGAACCTGTTCGATTTTCTGCGTGGAGGTTAAAGCATGGAACTTGAAACCACACGATTCGGTACAATTACAATACAAGCGGACGATATCATCACCTTTGAGGACGGACTGGTGGGTCTTGGTCAGTATCGTCGTTTCGTCCTGATACAACATGATAGCGAGGGTCCCTTCTGGTGGCTGCAATCGGCGGAGGAGCCGGATTTCGCGCTACTGCTGATTGACCCGTGGTATTTCCGCCCTGACTATGAGGTGGTGCTATCGGATGCGGAGGTCGAACAGCTGCGGTTGAGCGAGTCGACGCCGAAGGCGGTGCTGACGACGGTCACCATCCCGTCGGGCAAGCCGCTTGCGATGACATCGAACTTGCTCGCACCGATTGTGATTAACACGGCTTTGCGCATAGGACGGCAGGTGATTTTAGATGACGAGCGCTACCATACGCGCCATCAGATATTGCAAGAGATGTGTCGCACTGCGCAAGCGGCGAAAGTCGCGGGCTAACCGTTCACGCCAGGGAGGGCTGTTTGCATGTTAGTTCTCACACGCAAGGTGAATCAGAGTATTATGATCGGCGACGAGATCGAGGTCGTCGTATTAGAGGTGCGCGGCGAGCAGGTGCGTTTGGGCATCAAGGCGCCGCGCAACGTCACAGTGCACCGCCGCGAGATCTACGACGCTATCCAGCAAGAAAACTTGCGGGCGGCGCAAGCGAAGCCTGAAGACGTGCCCACACCCAAAAAGCCAGTGAAAAGCGCGTCGTAAATGCAAGCGCCCCGTCCCACTGAGAGGTTCCTAGAAAACGTTCGGTCTCCAACGAAAAAAAACTAAAACTAATCTCCACAAACGATAGGAATCCAATTTCCATCCGTCGAATCTGTGGACGGTGGACTATGGACTGGCGCAAGACAGCGCATATCGCGCTCGGATGCACGCTTCTGTTCACGTTTCAACTGTACGGTGTTGCAGAACTAATTCGGAACGAGCCGCCACGAGGCAGTGTGTTCGGATTGGTCTACTCGGAACGCACTTTAGCCCCGATTCCCAAGGCGCGTGTGCGATTGGAACTGATTGAGCCATTCGATGACCGACCCGCCCCACTCCCTTCGCCTCCTCAAACGAGCGAGCAAGAAGCCGTCGCAACCTACCGTTCGCAGGGCTGGGGTGACCTACACGGGTACGGCTATGAGGGCGAGGGCTACCCCGGCGGCGTATGGGAGGTCTATACCGACACGCAAGGGCGATTCCAACTGCGCGGCATTCCTGCAGGCGTTTACAGAGTATATGCGAGCGGCAAGGTTCACAGCCCAGACCACGACAATCCATCCCGTGTGGAAATCAAAGAGGGCGCACGGATAGAAACCGATCTGGCGCTCAAGCCGCGCGAGCCGTTTCTGGATTTAATCCACCCCCAAGCCGTCTATTACCCCGACGAGCCGATGCGCGTCGGCGTTCGCGGCTTCAACGAGGACGATGCGCTCCAACTCACGCTCTACCGCGTGCGCGACACTCGCCCCACGCTATCCACCGACCTCCACGAGTTCCTCGACCAGGTGCGCTATGGCTGGTGGCTTCCCGAAGATGACTTCGCGCAGACGGTGGACGCCTTGGAGAGCCACATGACCGCCCTCTGGCGTCAGGAGACCCCCATTCGCGGGCGCGACCCCGAAGGGCTGTTCACGCAATATGTGGAAGTGCCCAAGCAAGAGGAGGGCACTTATCTGCTCCTTGTGGAGTCGGGGAACAATCGGCGCGCGGCGCTGATGGTGGTCTCCTCGATTGCGATAGTGAGCAAGGTATCAGACGGGGCGACCGAGCTGTGGTGTACCGATTTGCGCACGGGGCAACCGCTCAGCGGCGTGGAAATCACGGTTCATCGCGCCCGCAGGCACGGCGCGGGCGCGAACCAACGAACCGTGTACGAACCTGTGCGCACAGGTCGCACGAACGCCGACGGACTGTGGCGATTCGAGACGCTCATCCGCAGCGGTGACGACGACTGGCATGGTCAGCTGCTTACCGTCAAGTCGCCGCGCAGTGGACAACTGGTGCACTGGGGGCACATCGACGCAGCCCGTTGGCGCGACGAGGCGCGCACTGGCGAGCCGCTACAGGGAGCCATCTATACCGAACGCCCCATCTACCGTCCCGGACACACAATATACTTCAAAGGCATCGTGCGACTGGGCAGAACCTCCGATTATCGCCTGCCGCCGCCCAACACCCCCGTGCAGATTAGCGTGATGAACCCGCGCGACGAGATTGTCCACGAGACGCGCACGACGCTTAACCGCAAGGGCGCGTTCCACGCCAGCTTCACGACCTCGCCCGAAGCCGAGACGGGGTACTATCGGATTCGTGCAACTGTCGGCGCGTACGGAACGATTGAACAATCAGTTCCCGTCAGCGCGTACCGCAAACCCACTTACCGCATCACCATCAAACCCGAACGCACCCTGTATATGCCCAACGAGACGGTGCACGTGCAAATCAACACCGACTACTATTTCGGCATGCCCGTGCCCAACACGCAGCTGATGTATACCCTCTACCGCCGTGAGCGGTGGGACTGGAACTACTACTACGATGATGGGGAATACGATTATCTCGATTGGAGCGACGAGTATGACGATGACGAGCACAGTATGTACGGCGAGGTCGTGGCGACGGGTGAGCTGACGACCGATGCGGCGGGTCAGGCGCGCCTGACCCTACGCCCCGAAGACCTGCGACCCCAAAATCGCGACTTTTCCTATTGGGACAAGTTAGACATCACTTACGACTACACATTGGAGGTGTACGCGCTCTCGGAGGGATGGGAAGGCGCGAAAGCCCAAGCGCGTTTTGAGATTGCGCCCTCCGTATGGCAAGCGCAGCTGCGCCCCGAAACCGAGTTCGGCGACGCCCAGCGCGCCTACCGATATACTGTGCAGCTCACCGACCGACGCACAGGGCAACCCGTGCAGACGACTTTGCGCTGGCGCGCGGGCAAGATGCTCGCAGCAGACGGCCGCATCCGCGTCGAGCCGCACGCGGAAGGCGTCATCAAAACCGACGCGAATGGCAAAGCCGAGTTCCAGTTCACCCCCGATGTGAGCGGTGACTGGGAAGTGGAGATTAGCGCGCGCGACCCCGACGGCAACGCCTTCACCACCCGACACATCCTCTGGATTTGGGACGACGAGTACCTGCCTTGGTGGTGGGGGCGCACGCGCAACGCGAACGCCCTCGAAGCCCGCCTGAACAAGCGCGTGTTTGAACCTGGCGAGAGCGCAGAACTCGCCTTGCGCACGCCCCACCGCGACGCCGTGTTCTATATCACGCTGGAAGGCGATACACTCTACCGCTCTCAGGTCGTGAAAGCGCAGGGCGCGCTGACGCGCGTGCGCATCCCCATCACGCGCGAGCAAGTCCCCAACGCCTACATCGCGGTCTGCATGGTGCGCAATAAAGAGCTGGTGCAGCGCGTGCTGGAGGTGCGCGTGGGGCAACAGATAGGCGCGTTGCAGGTGAGCGTGCAGACCGACAAGCCGCGCTACGAGCCGGGCGAGACGCTCACCGCGCGAATCCAGACCGCCGACGCGCAAGGTCGCCCCACGCCCGCCGAAATCTCGCTCGCGGTGGTGGATGAGGCAATCTACAGCATTCACAAGGACAACCCCAACGACCTGCGCCGCGCTTTTTACGGACGACGGTGGAACAGCGTGCACACGGGATTCTCCGCCGTGTGGCTCGCGCTGCAGGGCGATAAAGGTAGCGTAGAGACCGTCCGCCGCGACTTCCCCGACACCGCGTTCTGGCAGCCCGTTGTGATGACCGACGCGCGCGGGCAGGCGACCGTGCGCTTGAAACTGCCCGATAACCTCACCGAGTGGCGCCTCACGGCGATTGGACACACGGCGGACACCAAAGTCGGTTTCGCCCGCGCTAAAGTGAAAGCGTCCAAAGACCTGATGGCGCGGTTGCGCCTGCCGCTGTGGCTGATTGAGGGCGATCGCACCGAGATTAGCGCGATTCTGAGCAACGACACCGACCAGCCACGCACCGTACAAGTGGAGCTGCGCGCGCCCGACGGCGTCCGCACGCAGACCGCCACCGTGCCCGCCCGCAACTCGATCAGCCTGCGCTGGAACTACGAGGCGAAGTCGCTCGGCACACAGAAGTTCACCCTGATTGCCCGCGAGGTGAACGGACGCCTGCGCGACGCCGAAGAGCGCACGCTGGAGGTCAAGCCGTTCGTCATCAGCGAAGCCGATAGCCGCGCCCTTCTGCTGGGAACGGAGCGCCAGATTATCTTCACCTTGCGCCCCGACGCCCGCCCCGAACTCACGACGCTCACCCTGCGCACGATGCCCAGCGCAACCGCGCTTGTGCTGGACAGCCTCCCCTACCTGCTGGATTACCCCTACGGCTGCGTGGAGCAGACTGTGAGCCGATTCGTGCCCGCCGTGCAGACAAAACGCGCCTTCCAGCAGGCAGGCGTGCCGCTGGACGCGGCAACCCAGCGCAAAATCGCTGAAATCACGCAGCTCTCGCTGGAACGCTTGAGCCGTATGCAGACCAGCGATGGCGGCTGGGGCTGGTGGGAAGGAGATGAACCCACGCTCTGGACGACCGCCTACGCCGTGTGGGGGCTGCACAAGGCGAAGCAGGCAGGCGTGAATGTGCCCGACACAATGTATCGGAACGGCGTCGCGACGCTGCGCAGACTGCTCGAACGCGCCCTGCAAATCCGCCCCCAACGCAGTGAGCAGGAGAGTTATTCCTACTGGGATTGGGCTGAAGCGCTCTTCGCGATGCAGGTATTAGCCGCAGTTGACCCCACTCCGCCAGACGCACTCTCTAACCCGAATCACCCATTCTACGACTGGATACTATATGCACAGGGCGAAACGCAAGACTACCACTCCGCACAGACCCGCCTTGCCGTGATTCAAGTGCTGCTCCACTGGCGCACATTGCCGAACGCCGACGAGTACGCCCGCGATTTGTGGCGGCGTGCGCTGCGCAACGCCTACGAAGACCGCAACCACATCGATTGGACGCCCAACCGTACGGATGAGCCGTGGTGGTACTCCTATAGTTGGTCGCCGTATGAGGGGCAGGCGTTGGCGTTGCGGGCGTTATTGCAGAGCCGCGAGCGCGCCGCCGCGTGGTTCGGCAGCGTCCAACGCTACGAGCAGATCATCAGCAAAACTGTTATCGGGCTGACGCAGGGCTATCGGAACGGGCAGTGGTATCAATCGCGCGACACCGCGCAGGCGGTGGAGGCGTTGCTGGAGTACGGCACGCGCTACGAACGGGACTTCGCCGCGCGTGAGGTGGAATATGAACTGCTCCTGAACGGTCAGCCCATCCAGCGCGTCGCCGTTGTAGGCGCGGATGTGCGCCGCGTGGAGCAGGCGATTCACCTGCGCAATCTGGCATGGCGCACGGGGGAGAATGTGATGACCCTGCGTCCGTTGCGCGGCGCGCCGCTGGTGAGCGTCGTGCTGACGCAGGCGCGGTCTGTGCCGCTTGCCGAAGACGCTTCAGGTCCGCTGCGCCTGCGCGTCTATCGGTTGGAGCGTCCCGCCGAGATGACCACGCCGGGCGAGCGGCTGCGTCCGCTGCGTTCGGGCGACGCCGTGCGTGCAGGCACGCTTCTGCGCATCGATGTGGAAGCCCGTATGCCCCAGAAACTCTCGCGCCTCGACTACACCGTGCTGGAGACGCCCTTCGCGGCAGGCTGCGCCCCGTTCGACACAGAAGCCTTTCTGAACGCTTGGTGGTGGGACTACGCCTACGAGGAGATTCGGGATGACCGTTCCCTGGCGTTCCGCCAATACTGGTACAAGGGCGAAAGCTACCGCTACACGCTGCTGGTGCGCGCTGAGACGCCCGGCGAGTACTCCATTCCGCCTGCGCACCTATGGGGTATGTACGCGCCTTACCAAGCGCACAGCAACGGCTTCAAGCTGCGCATACTGGGGAACTGACCATGCTTAGAGTAGTCATCTGGCGACGCTTCCTGTGGCGTCGCATGGTCGGGAAATGCCTCACCGCCCTGCATAGGACGCCAGAATCGTCGAAACCTCGCTCCTCTTAAGACAGAGCCGCCCTCCCTTGCGGGAGGGCGCACTCTGCCGGTGTTCGCTTGAGGAGGTAAGCCTTGCGAAAGGGGTTTAGTTGCCAAAGCCGCGTCCGCCACCGAAGCCACTACCGCCGCGTGGCGCGCCTTGCTGACCACCGCGCCCGCCGCCCCATGGCATCGGTCGACCGCCTTCAAATTGGAAGGGTTTGCCCTGCATCTGCTGCCACTGCTGACGCTGTGCAGGGGTCAGTACCTCCAGCATCTGCTTCTCCATCTGGTCGCGCATCTGCTGAAAGTTTTGCGCCCCCTGTCCCTGTCCGAAGCCTCCGCCCTGAAATTGCTCGCGCATCTGCTGCATCTGCTGCATCACGATGCCTTGCAAGCGGGAGCGCTGCTCTTGGGACAGCTTCAGCTCATTCGCTACATCGTCTTGCAGGAACGCGGTCGGTCCCATCGCTTGCAGTTCAAGCTCGCGTAATCGTTTCTTCTGGCTCTCGTTCAACACGCTTGCGGGGTCGTTCTTTTGGCGTAGTTCCTGCATCTTCTGGCGTCGCTGATCGGGGGGCAAGTTGCGCAGTTCCTGCATCGCCGTGCGCTGGTTCTCCTGCATCTGGCGAATCTGGTTCTTCTGCTGCTCGGTTAGGTTCAGTTCGCGCTGCACATCGGGGCGTTGGAGCAGCATACCGGACATCATGCCCGCGCCGCCCATCATGCCAAAGCCTTGTCCGCGCCCTCCAGGTCCGCCCTGTCCGCGCTGTTGTCCAAAGCCGCTTTGGGCAAGCGCGCCGCCCACTAACGCCACGGCGAAAACGCTCACGGCAATCCACTTAAGTCGCATAGTTGTCATCAGCCTCCACAGGCTATAGACGCAGCGAATTAGAGGATGTTCAGTGGAATGGCGCGGATTTCACAAAATGTATCGGCTCAAATCCACATCCTTTACCACATCGGCGAGTTTCTCTTGCACATAGGCGCGGTCAATCACGATGTGTTCGCCTGCGTGGTCAGGCGCGTCGAACGAGAGGTCTTCCATCAGGCGTTCCATCACCGTGTGCAAGCGTCGCGCGCCGATGTTCTCTGTGCGGGCGTTCACCTCGCCAGCGATGCGAGCAATCTCGTCGACAGCGTCTTCGGTGAACTCGATTTTCACACCCTCCGTCGCCATCAATTGCTGGTACTGCTTGGTGAGCGCGTTTTTCGGCTCGGTGAGGATACGACGGAAATCCTGTGCATCGAGCGGTTCCAGCTCCACGCGAATCGGCAAGCGTCCCTGCAGCTCGGGAATCAAGTCTGAAGGCTTCGCGGTGTGGAACGCGCCCGCGGCGATAAACAGGATGTGGTCAGTGCGCACAGGACCGAACTTTGTGGCGACAGTGGACCCTTCGATAATGGGCAACAGATCACGTTGCACGCCCTCGCGACTCACATCGGGGCCCACGGCGCGCCCCGAACCTGCGATTTTGTCGATTTCGTCCAGAAAGATGATTCCCGTCTGCTCCACGCGCTGGATGGCTTCGCGAATCACGGCGGAGCGGTCGATCATCTTGCGGGCTTCCTGCTGAGTGAAAATCTCGCGTGCCTCGGCGATTGTCACCACGCGCTTGCTGCGACTGCGCGATCCAAGGGGCGGTAGCATATCGGTGTCCAGCCCCATCTCTTCGATGCCCTGCGGCGAGAACACCTGCACGAACGGCGTGACGCTCTCTTCCACCTCAATTTCGATGGTCTCCTCGTCGCGCAGCCCTGCCTTAAGCTGTTCCATGAGCGTTCGGCGTCGGGCGCGTCGGTCGAGCTTCTCGCCGGGCGATTCGCGCTCTTCGGCTGGAGGGGTCTCCTCGTCTTCGTTCTCCTCATACTGGTTCAGCATTTGAAAAATCATTTCGAGGGGCGACGAGTCGCGTCGGCGCGTGCGTTTGGGTCGCTCATCACGGTCGAGCATCAGGGTCGCGAGCCGCTCGTAGGCGCGTCGTTCGGCTTTGGGGCGCACCTCGTCCATCTTCTCCTGTTCCACCATGCGCACGGCGACGTTGGTCAGGTCACGCACCATCGAGTCCACATCACGCCCCACATAACCTACTTCCGTGAACTTGGTCGCTTCCACTTTCACGAACGGCGCGTGTACCAGCATCGCCAGTCGGCGAGCGATTTCCGTCTTACCAACGCCTGTGGGACCTATCATCAGGATGTTTTTAGGCAGCACCTCATCGCGCAGTTCGGGAGGCAGTTGTTGACGGCGGTATCGATTCCGCAAGGCGATGGCGACGGCGCGTTTGGCTTTCGCTTGCCCGACGATATACTTGTCCAGCTCCGCTACAATCTGGCGCGGCGTGAGCGACTCTATCGGAATGTTCGCTGCCGATTTCACGCCTTAAGTGTACCCCGCGCGAGTCGTGTGGGGTATAATATGTCTGCGAGGTCACCGTGCGAAACCGTGTCGGCTTTACCCTGATTGAGTTGCTAGTTGTAATTGCGATTATCGCGATTTTAGCAGCGATACTGTTCCCTGTGTTTGCCCAGGCGCGTGAGCGAGCGCGTCAAACGGCGTGTCTTTCCAACGCTCGCCAGCTCGCGATGGCAGTGATGAGTTATGTGCAAGACCACGAGGAGGCGTTTATGCCGTCCACGAACTACGCCGTGCCGACCAATATCCCTGAGCGCATCTGGACGCGCATCATTCAGCCGTATGTGAAGGACACGGGGATTTTTATTTGCCCCAGTGCGCAACGGGCGGGTTTCCCGACGGACTGGGCGCAGCGGGGCATCGGCTCGATTGGCTACACGGCAGCGACGGCGTATGACCCCCAAGAGCGTGAGGGTTTCGCCACGCCGGTCTACCTGGCGCAGATGGAGGAGCCTGCCCGCTCGCCAATGTTCGGCGACACCGCCAGTGGACCCACTGCCGAAAAGTATCGCGGTTATGTGTTCGATCCCTACGTGACTCCCACCAACCCCACCGACCCGCGCCTCAGCCCGCCGCTGATAGCCGACCGTGACCTCGTGCGTGAGCTGAATCATTTACCCCCTGCGCAGTTGAAACCGCTCTATGCACGCCACTTCGCCACTGGCGAGAATCGCGGGCTGGCGACGCTGATTTTCGGCGATGGGCACGCCAAAGCCTATTCCGCCGCTTCTATCTTAGCTCAAGAACGTGGCGCGAACCTGCTGTGGCGGTTTCGATAAGGCAATTGCTCGAAAAAGAAAGCAGGAATCGCCGAAACGATGGTGTATATTAATCTTCACGTGGAGGTTCTATACGATGAGGTATCGTGGATTCACGCTAATCGAGCTCTTGGTTGTCATCGCGATCATCGCCATTTTGGCGGCGATCTTGTTCCCTGTGTTCGCGCAAGCGCGTGAAAAAGCGCGCCAGACCTTCTGTCTCAACAACACCAAGCAGATTACGCTTGGGGGGCTGCAGTATATCCAGGATTACGACGAGGCGTTCCCCATGAGCCTCTATATGACCTCGAACGGCGCGGGCGGCTTCTGCGCGTTCACCGTGTACCATGCGATCTACCCCTACATGAAGAACGCTGATCTATCAGGCTGCCCGTCCGACCGACAGGCGTGGGATGTGCGCACAGCATTCCTACCGTTGCAGTTGTGTCCCGACAACGTGCGCTCGGACTTCAAGACCACTGCCTACGTCGGCAACTGGTGTCTGTTCGAACGCGGCAGCATGCCCTTATCGGGGTGGCCCTGGCCGGGTGGTCCGCGCACGATACGCTTAGCCGAGATTGACGACGTGGTGAGGACCCCTGTTGTGTACGACGGCGTGCTTGGCGACCACACCGGCTCGCAGGCAGGGCTGGGCGGCTACATTCAGGGACGCCATAACCTCGTCGCCTCTGTGGGCTATGTGGACGGACACTCCGGCAACGTCAAGACCCGGCTGATTCAAGGTGGGCGTGTGACACTGCGTGAGCAGACCCTCAAAACAAAAGACCTGTACGCAGTGATTGACACCAGCCTACCGTTCCATACGCCTGCAGGTTCGAACTACATCTACTACGGGCTATCAGGCGTCGTGAGCCAGTACCCTGCGGGGCATGCGCGCGGGGGACAACCGTGCCATACCTGCCCTGGACAGGCGGGGCGCACCGACCAGCCCTTTGGGGATGATGGCGCACCGAATCACTGTCGACGCCCGAACTAACGAACAACGCGCTTGAGATTCCTCGCTTTCGGCTCGGAAAGATGGAAGGGGAGTTTCCTCCGACATTCCGAGCGGAGCGAGGAATCTGTTTCCCTTTCATAAAAACAACGCAGTCTGAAGTCGCAGTCCCACGCAGGAGGTGCATTATGCGAAAAGGCTTTACACTCATCGAGCTTTTGGTCGTAATTGCGATTATCGCGATACTGGCGGCGATTCTGTTTCCCGTGTTCGCGCAAGCGCGTGAAAAGGGGCGTCAAACCACCTGTCTTTCGAACTTGCGCCAGCTGGGGATGGCGTTCGCGGCGTACCGCATGGACTTCGAGGGGGTCAACCCAGGTCTCAGTGAGGGCTGTCGGGGCTTCTCGGCTTACGGTACGGAGCGTCCTCCGTGGCAGCGTGGGATTACCCCGATGGCGGACGGGCACTGGGTACCCAACTTTCGCTTCATTCAGGACTGTGGCGCGCCTGAAACCTCGCCCGTAGATTCCAGCTGGGCGTCCACAGGCGTGGAGCGCGGCGCGATTTACCCCTA
>CAYVKB010000010.1:0-15205 GCA_964451985.1 uncultured Fimbriimonadales bacterium
GACGCCGACGCTACGGGGGGTGGGTTCGTCGGCGGGGACGCCGACGCTACACGAGGGTGGGTTCGTCGGCGGGACGCCAACGCTACGAGGAATGCACTCGTCGGCGGGACGCCGACGCTACGGATGGGGTTGGGTTCGTCGGCGGGGACGCCGATGAGATTTGCCATCATTCCGTTCGGATGTCGCGCAGCCACTTAACATGCCCGTCTAAAAACAGTCGATTACGCCCGCCTCGATGCACCGCGCGTCCGCGCAAGGTCGGCTCCACCGTGCCTATCGTGCGGGGGAAGTAGGGGTCTACCGCCAGCTCCACATCGGCTTGCCCGTCGGGGCGGGTGTAGAATGGGCTGGGATTAGCTTGCAAATCGGCGACCGCTTGCTCGGGCGTCTTGCCCCAGAAGTTGTCGGGCGTGGTGGGCGTCTCGATGCGGTCGAACCGCCACATCCAGTAACGCGTGATTTTATCGGGCGCGACAGTCTGCTTCACCTGCACTATCTCGCCTATCAAACTACCCGCCACGCTGGGGCAGCTCCAGATGCTCCAGTTGCGCGTATACGGCTCTAGCACGACGCCCGCCCAGCCACTACGCGGATCGGATGGGGGCCAGCTGCTCCAGGAGCGGTAGCCATGCATAAGCTTCAAATCGCGGCGGTCGGGCATGCGCTCGTCGTAGTCCTGCAAGTACATCCAGAACGCTTGCCCTATCTGGCGCAGGTTTTGAGCGCACACCGCCTGACGTGCACTCTCACGCGCCTGCGCCAACACAGGAAACAGAATGGCGGCTAAGATTGCAATAATCGCGATGACGACCAACAGTTCAATCAGCGTGAAGCCCCGGCGCGCTCGCATAGTGCAATTCTACCTTGCGCAGGGGTACTCTCTTGAACACAAGCTTGCCCCACCCACTGCCTCGCAGGCGTAGAATCGCGGCTCGTAGGGGGCAAGTTGGCGGTAGTGCTGCTCGGCTTGGCGCAGAAACTGTTCCAGCTGCGTTTTCTCCACCAGCGCGATGCATGCGCCGCCAAAGCCCGCGCCGGTCATCCGCGCGCCGATAGCCCCTGCGTGCAAGCAGGCATCCACCATCGCGTCCAGTTCGGTGCAGCTGACTTCATAATCGTCGCGCAGGGAGGCGTGTGAGGCAAGCATCAGGTGTCGCACGCGGGGCGCGTCGGCATGGCGCAGCGCAGTCAGGAACTCCAGCACACGCGCGTTCTCGCCGATTACGTGGCGGGCGCGGCGGCGGGCTGGCTCTTCAATCAGCGACAGGTACAACATGGCTTGCTCGGGGCTGACATCACGGAGGGCAATCACCCCCTCATCCAATACCCCCTGCAATGCCGCGACTGCCTCCTCGCACTGAGCACGGCGCAGGTTGTATTCCGACTCCGCAAGGGCGCGTGGTTTGCCTGTATCCGCTACCACAATCGCCCACTGCGGGGGCAAGGCGACGCTCTGCGTGAACAGTGTGCGTGTGTCCAGAAACAGCGCGTGCCCTGCCTCGCTCAGTAAACTCGCCGCCTGGTCCATCAGCCCGCACTGCACGCCCGCATACACATGTTCCGCCCGCTGACAGAGTTGCGCCAGTGTGAGTTTGTCCAGGTGCAGGTCATCCAGCGTGTTCCACAGCACGGCGAACGCCGCCTCCACTGCAGCGGAGGAACTCAGCCCCGCGCCCAGCGGCAGGTCGCTGCAAATCGTCGCCTCGATGCCCGTGAGTGTGCGCCCCGTATGCGCCTGCAACGCCCACGCCACACCCACTACATAGCGTACAAAGCCCGATGGCAACTCTGATGGCTCTGGAATCGCGCTCAGGTCGAACTCCGCTTGCTCGTCCAGCGTGTCGGAGTAGATAATACAGCGCGTATCGTTGCGGGAGCGGGCACGCACGCGCGTCTCAAGGCTAATCGCAGCTGGCAGCACATAGCCGTCGTTGTAGTCTGTATGTTCGCCTATCAGGTTCACACGCCCCGGCGCACGCACGCAGAGCATCGGTTAGTCCTCCCAAATAGGCTTGCGCCCGCGAAAGCCCGTATCGAGTTCGTGGTAATACTGCACGCGCTCCTCGCCCAGCCGCCAGCAGAGCATTACCTCGCGCCCCTCATGCAGATGAGGAAAGTCCACAATCCCCTCGTCGATGTCCTTGATATAAATCCCCATCTTGTGCAGCTCATCGACGGCTTTGTGAATCTCGCGGGCGACGCTCGACTCGCCCCATTCGGGATGTTTGCCGTTCGTGCGCTCCAGTTTCAGCAGCTCCAACTCCTTTTCGCCGTACTCCTCGCGCAGGCGTTGCAGCATCGCCTGCAGGCGCAAGAGCTTCACACGCAGCTCGGGCAACAGCGCATTCGCCTCGCCGACTGTGAAGTAGCGTTGGAAGGGCTTTCTACGACGCTTGCGCATAGCAAACGGGATTATACCCGTCAGAGCACTTGCCCAAGACCTCAAGACGCCAGATTGTAAATATCTCGCCGTCTTGAGGTGATGATGCGTTCGCTAAAAGAGTGAGACTTGTCGCGCCTCTTTCTCAGAGGAGAAACTACCGTCGGTTCTCACATTCGCCTGCGTTTCTCGCCGACCCTTAGGTATCCTTTAACCCGCCATGTTTGAAAGTCTGACCGACAAGTTGCAAGGCGTATTTGAGCGCATTCGGGGCAAGGGGCGGCTGGATGAGAAGACCGTCGACGAGGTACTGCGCGAGATACGGCTTGCCCTGCTGGAAGCGGACGTGAACTTCCGTGTAGTGAAAGAGTTTATCGGGCGCATCCGCGAGCAGGCAGTAGGTGAGGAGGTGCTGAAAAGCCTCACGCCCGACCAGCAGGTAATTCGGATTGTACGCGACGAGCTGATTGCCTTGCTGGGGGGCGAGGCGGAGCCGATTCGCTGGGCAACGCGCCCGCCTACGGTGTTTATGCTCTGCGGTTTGCAAGGTTCGGGCAAAACCACCACCTGCGCTAAGCTGGCACGTTGGGCAAAATCGCAAGGGCGCAACCCGATGATGGCAGCGTGCGACCTCCAACGCCCCGCCGCCATCAAGCAACTGGAAGTGCTGGGGCAGCAAGTGGGGGTGCTTGTGTTCACCCCACAGCAAGGCACCACCAGCGACCCCGTGAGCACGGCGCAAAAAGCCCTCGAATTCGCCCGTGCTAATGGCTACGATGTACTGATTGTGGACACCGCAGGACGCCTGCAGGTGGACGAGGCGCTGATGGACGAACTACAACGCATGCACGCCGCCCTGCAGCCCAGCGAGACGCTGCTGGTGGTGGACGCCACTACCGGTCAAGAAGCCGTGAGCGTGGCGCAGGCGTTCCACGAGCGGTTGGAACTGACAGGCGTGATTATGAGCAAGATGGACGGCGACGCGCGCGGAGGCGCAGCCCTCTCCGTGAAAGCCGTCGTGGGCAAGCCCGTGCGTTTTATCGGTGTGGGCGAACGCACCGACGCCCTCGAACCCTTCTACCCCGACCGAGTCGCCAGTCGTATTCTCGGTATGGGCGATGTGCTGTCGCTGATTGAGCGCGTGGAACAGACCATGCAGGAAGAGGAAGCGAAACGCCTCGAGAAAAAGATGCGTGAGGCGAGCTTCGACTTCGAAGATATGCTGCAGCAAATGCAACAAATCCGCAAGATGGGACCATTCGAGCAACTCATCAAGATGTTGCCTGGTTTCAGCCAAATTAAGAATCAAGTTGGCGACGCGCCCATCGATGACCGCGCCCTTAAACGCGCGGAGGCGATTATCCTCTCGATGACTCCACAGGAACGGCGCAACCCCGAATTGATTAACTACAGTCGTAAGCAGCGCATTGCCAAAGGTAGCGGCACGAAACTGGAAGAGGTCTCCGCGCTGGTGAATCAGCTTTTCGAGATGCGCAAACTGATGAAGCAGATGACGAAGTTCCAGCAGCGGATGCAAAAGCGCAAGTGGTCGCCGTTTGGCAAGCGACGATAGCACGATTTTGGGGTATCCTATAGGACGATGATGATGGCAGGCCTGCCCCCTGCAACGGACGACGCGCCCGCAGGAGCGAGGTTGCTTTATCGTGGCGAGAACGCGCTGGTGTACGAGCGGCGGTTCTATTCGGACGATCCGCTCATCACGCAGGAGTTCGAGGGCGACTCTGGCTGGGCAGAGTTCGTGTTGAGTCTGCGTCCACCTGACCCAGAGCATCTGACTTGTCCGCGCACGCTACGCAGCGATGTGCGCTACCTGCACCACCACCTGATTGTGCGACTGGAGCCGAACTATTTGCGTGGCTTACTTGCCCCCGACGCCGAGCGCGTGCTGCCTGAACTCATGCCTTTCGTGCGCGGCGAGGACAACCTGCCCCAAACGCTCTATCTACTGGTCAGCAACCCCCTGCTGCAGGGCGTGGTGGAGTGGCTACTCACCCCGCCGCCGGTGGGCAGCCTCCGACTCTTTTACGAGGGCAAGCTGCGCGAGTTGGTCGCGTTTTTGTGCTTTGCGGAGCCTGAGGTGGTCGCTGCGTACGACGACTCGCGTCTACGCGTCGCACTGGAGTATTTGCAAAGTCACCTGAGCGAACCCGACGCGCTGCAGAAGGTGTCGGAACGGCTGTGTGTCAGCCCGCGCCAGTGCCAGCGGCTGTTTCGCGTGGCGATGGGGTGCTCCCCGTCGGAGTATCTAACTGAGTTGCGCCTGCGCCGCGCCGCCACGCTGTTAGCCAGCACGAACCTCAGCGTGTCCGAAATCGCGCTGGAGGTGGGCTATTTGAGCTTGAGCCACTTCTCGCGCGTGTTCCGCGAGCGGTTCGGTAAAACGCCCCGCGCTTTCAGGCAACACCCCACGATAAGCGTGGAGGAGTTGCAGATGAAGTAACTCTGGTTCGTCGGCGGGGACGCCGACGCTACGCAGGGGCGGGTTCGTCGGCGGGGACGCCGACGCTACGATGGGTGTGCGTAGCGTCGGCGTCCCCGCCGACGCTTTGCAAAACATGCTACTACTCACTTGCGCCATGTACTTCCACTGTGATGGTCGCCTCGATATCGGCTTCCCAACGGATAGACACGGTGTAAGTTCCCGCCATCTTAATCGGCTCCAGCAGGTCAATCGTGCGCTTGTCGACGCGCACGCCGTGCTGCTCCTGAATCGCTTGGGCGATGGCGTCGGCGGTCACTGCGCCGAATAGCTTAGTGGAGTTGGGCGCGGTGCGTCCCTGAATGGTGACGGTTTGCCCGTTCAGTCTCGCGGCGGTTTCGCGCGCGGCTTGGCGGATTTGCTCTGCGCGTTCCTTGCGCACGCGCTCCTGCTCAGCGCGTGCTTTGAGGTTCCCTTTCGTAGCAGGCACTGCCCAGCCCTTCGGAATCAGATAGTTTCGTGCATAGCCGCCTGCCACCTTCTTCAAATCACCTGCTTTGCCCAGATTGGGCACATCCCGTACCAGAATCACTTCCATCGTTTTTGCCTCCTTAGCGTTGAATGCGCATCCCGAACGCGGGCTGATTACGGCGGAAGGGGCTATCCAACCCGCCCCAAAGCCACACGCCTTCCGATACGCGCCAGTTCAACCGCGCGTGCCCACGCCAGTTGTTCGGGTCGAACAGGTCTAAAGTTAATAGCCCCTGCTCGCTGAACTTATAGTCTACCCCAAAACCCGCCTTCGCACCGTAGATTCCATAGCGCACCAGCAGGTTCTCGCCCAGCGGGACACCGTACTGCGCAATCAGCTGGTCGGACTCGGTGAAGTCGTACAGTCCGATTCGTATCTGATTTCGGTTCTGCAGATAGAAAGTGGCAATCAGGTCGGTGCGATAGCGTTCTAAGTCCGTGTTGTAGCCCATCTCCAGCTGGTAGGTCGCGTCGCGCACGCCGAAGGTGCGCGCGCTGGCGAAGTTCTCCAACGATTCGTTCACCTTGCGGAACGACTCGCCCGCCTGCTGCAGGATAGGTTTCGCCTCGTTCAGCGTGTCGTTCAGATTGCGCGTGAGGACTTCCGCATTATCAAGCACTGCGCCCGTTTTGTCCGTGAGTTCGATCGCGCGTTCGCTGACCGTGCGCACGTTATCGACGGTTGCTTTTAGGTTAGCCTGGAGTTGCTCATCGGCAACGAGCTGGTTCACCTCTCCGAGAATCTGCTCTATGCGCTCTGCACTGGTGCGTGCGCTGGCGAGTGCAGTGCGCAGGTCGTCGGTGAGTTGTGGGTCTTGGAGCAGTTTATTGGCGGCTTGCAGCGTGCGGTTCAGTTCGCGGGTGGCGTCGGCGGCGTTAGCGAGCAGGCGTCGCACGGAAGCGCGGTTCTCCGCTATCAGCCCCTCCGCTTGCGCGAGCAGGCGCGTGGTTTGGCGAGTGGTCTGCTCCACCGCCTGCAGCGTGTCTTGCACAGACGCTCGAAGCTGCGGGTCTTCCAGTAGCTCACGCGCGGTTGCAAGTGTGCGTTGTACTTCCTGTAAAGTCGCTTCAATCTCAGGTGCGAAACGGTCGAACGCGCGGGTGAAATCGAACGGTGGCTCACCCTCCACGATACTGCCTGCAGCGATTACGCCCGCGACTTGGTCGGGTGGCACAATCTCCACGCGCGTCTCGCCTGGAAACAGCAGGCCACCCGAGAGCCGAAAGGTGGAGTCTTGCGGAATCCGCACCTCGTCGCGGATTGCAAGCGTCAGTGTGGCTTTGGGGGGCGTTCCTTCCAGCGCAACACTTTTTACAAACCCTACGGGCACACCTGCCATCAGCACCGCCGCGCCTGCCGAGACGTTCCGCGCGTCCGCGAATCGCGCCTTAATCAGATAGTGCCCCCTGTCCGAAAAACGCGCCTGCAAAAACTGCAAGCCCACTATCAGCAGCGCAACTCCAATCAATAGCACCGCACCTACACGCGCCAAGTCCGACCGCATCGGTATAAAGAGTACCTGATGGGGAGCGATAGAGTGGAATGTTGTATAATTCCCATACTATGCGCTCGTTCACCATCGATGAGGATATCCGCCGCGCGTGGACACTGCCCAGCTGGGTATACACTGACCCCGAAGTCTACGCACAAGCAAGGCACAAAATCTTCGCGCGCATGTGGCAACTGGTCGCCGATACGGATGTTGTCAAAACGCCTGGTCAGGTGCATCCGTTTCTGTTTCTCGAAGGCTGCGTGGATGAACCGCTGCTGCTTACGCGCGATATGGACGACCAGATTCACTGCCTCTCGAACGTCTGCACGCATCGGGGTAACTTAGTATGCGAAACGCCCGGCAACGAGCGTTACCTGCGCTGTCGGTATCACGGGCGGCGGTTTGGGCTGGACGGCAAGTTTCAGCATATGCCCGAGTTCGAGGAGGCGCAAGGCTTCCCGTCGAAACGAGACGACCTGCCCCGCGTTCCGTTCGCCCTGTGGGAGCGGTTTGCCTTCGTTGCGCTGGAGCCTGCCTGTTCGTTTGAAGACTACATCCGCCCTGTGGTGGAGCGCATTGGCTGGATGCCTGTACGCGAGTTCGTATTCGACCCTGCACGCTCGCGCGACTATCTGGTGCGGGCGAACTGGGCACTTTACTGCGATAACTATCTGGAGGGGTTCCACATCCCATTTGTACATGCCTCGCTGAACCAGGCGCTGGACTACGGCAGCTACCGCACCGAGCTGTTCGAGTATTGCAACCTGCAGGTGGGCATCGCCAAAGGCGGCGAGGATTGCTTTCAACTGCCGTCCGACTCGCCCGACTTCGGACAGGACATCGCCGCCTACTACTTCTGGCTATTCCCGAACCTGATGCTGAATTTCTATCCGTGGGGACTGTCGATTAATATCGTAAAGCCGCTGGGCGTTGACCTCACGCGTGTCTCGTTTTTGAGTTATGTGTGGGACTATAGCAAAATCGGCGTGGGCGCAGGCGCGGAGCTGGACAAGGTGGAGCGTGAGGACGAGTCGATCGTGGAAGCCACGCAGCGCGGAGTGCGCTCGCGCCTGTACGAACGCGGACGCTACTCGCCCACTCGCGAGCAAGGCGTGCACCATTTTCACCGGTTGCTGTGTCGGTTTTTACAGGCGTCAAACGCTCCCTGACTGTTCGGTCAGGGAGCGTTACCGGGAGCGGGTTGGTAATATTGCGTTAGCCGACGGAGCCTTCCATTTCCAGTTCAATCAGGCGGTTCAACTCGACGGCGTATTCCATCGGCAGCTGCTTCGCCAGCGGCTCGATAAAGCCCGACACGATCAGCGTGAGCGCTTCGTCTTTCTTCAGCCCGCGGCTCTGTAGGTAGAAAATCTGCTCATCGCTGACCTTGCTTACGCGCGCCTCGTGCCCGATGGTGACCTCTTTCTCGTTGATTTCGATGTAGGGGTAAGTGTCGGTCTTAGCATCCTCATCGAGTAGCAGCGCATCGCACTCCACGTTGCACTTGGCGTGGTGCGCACCCTCCATCACCTGCACCAATCCGCGATAACTCGCGCGTCCTGTGCCCTTGGAGATGGACTTGGAGGTGATGCGCCCCGTAGTGTACGGTGCGGCGTAGACGAGTTTGCCGCCCGTGTCTTGGTGCTGTCCATCGCCTGCGAACGCGACGGAGAGAATCTCGCCGCGCGCGCCCGGCTCCAACAGATACACAGAGGGATACTTTTGCGTGACGCGCGAACCGATATTACCGTCCACCCATTCCACCACAGCGTCGCCATATGCCACTGCGCGTTTAGTTACAAGGTTGTACACATCGCGCGACCAGTTCTGAATGGTGGTGTAGCGTACGCGTGCGCCGCGCTTGGCGATAATCTCCACGACCGCGCTGTGGAGCGCTTCCTCGGCATAGACAGGTGCAGTGCAGCCTTCCACATAATGCACGAACGAGCCTTCCTCCGCGATAATCAGCGTGCGCTCGAACTGTCCTGCATTTTTTGCGTTAATGCGGAAGTAGGCTTGCAGTGGGATGTCCACCTTCACACCAGCAGGCACATAGACGAACGAACCGCCCGACCAGACTGCCGAGTTCAGCGCGGCGAACTTGTTGTCGTTGGGTGGGATAATCGTGCCAAAGTACTCCTTCACGAGTTCGGGATACTCGCGCACGGCGGTGTCGGTGTCCACAAAAATCACGCCCTGCTCTTCCCACTGCTTGGCGAGGTTGTGGTAGACGACCTCCGAATCGTACTGCGCCCCCACGCCTGCGAGGAACTTACGCTCCCACTCCGGAATGCCCAGACGGTCAAAAGTGCGCTTGATGTCCTCCGGCACTTCGTCCCAGCTGCGCCCCTGACGCTCGGTGGGCTTGATGTAGTACACAATCTCATCGAAGTTGAGGCGCGACAGGTCGGGACCCCAAGTGGGCATCGGCTTACTCATGAAAATTTCGTAAGCCTCCAGTCGGAAGTCGCGCATCCACTTCGGCTCGTTCTTCTGGTACGAGATTTCCTCGACCACGCGGCGCGTGAGTCCGCGCTCGGTCTGGAACACCGGCTTGATGTCGTCGTAGAAGCCGTACTTCTGCGTATAGTCCTGATCCAGATTCAGAATATCAGGCTGAGCCATGATAGGATACCTCCTTATGGGCGGTTGCAAGTTCACCGCGCACCCAGTCGTAGCCCTTCTCTTCCAGTTGCATGGCAAGCTCGGCTCCGCCAGAGCGCACGATGCGCCCTTCAACCATCACGTGTACATAGTCGGGTGTGATATAGTTCAGAATGCGTTGGTAGTGCGTGATGACGAGGAACGAGCGTTCGGGTGAGCGCATCATGTTCACGCCGTTCGACACGATTTTGAGCGCGTCGATGTCCAGCCCCGAGTCGGTCTCGTCCAGCACCGATAGCACAGGCTCCAGTAGCGACATCTGCACGATTTCGAACCGCTTCTTCTCGCCTCCGGAGAAGCCCTCGTTCACGGGGCGACCCGCGAAGCTGGGATCCATCTCTAATTTTTTGAGGTGCTGCAACAGAATCTTATAAAAATCGGTGTATTTGACTTCGGTATCGAAGCGTCGCTGGTAGGCGAGGCGCATGAAGTTCGCGATGGTGACGCCGGGCACCTCCATCGGATACTGGAACGCGAGGAACAGTCCCAGTCGGGCGCGGTCATCGGGTTCCATCTCCAGAATGTCTTCGCCGCGGAACAGCACCTCGCCGTCGGTCACCTCGTAGCCCGGATGCCCCGACAGCACTTTCGCCAGCGTCGACTTGCCCGAGCCGTTCGGACCCATCAGCGCATGTACCTCGCCCGAGTAAATCGTCAGGTTCAGCCCACGAATGATATGCTCCTCTTCATCGGGCAGTTTAACCCACAGGTTGCGTACTTCCAGTAAGGGTGTTTTCTCAGTCACGGTATAGCCTCCTTAGATGTTTAGCGTGGCTAAATAATACCTGATGGGGGATGCTTTTGTCAAGGGTTTAGAGTACGAAATGCCAGAAGATGGCACCGTAGGTGCGCTTGGGGGTGATTTCCACGCCTGCGGAGAAGCCGAGCCTCAGCCGTGCGCCCGCAAACAGCGAGCCACCGCGCGGGGTCAACACGCCCGATACGAACAGCGAACCGTTTTTGTCGGAACGCCAGAAGTCGGTTCCGAGTGCAAGTCGGAAGTCGCGTCCTGCGCTATAAATCGCGCCGATGCGCAAGGTAGGCGCGAGGATGGTGGGGGCGTTGATGGGTGTTTGTCCCTCAAAGCGCGCTTCCAGATACTGGCGCACCATCCGGAACAGCGGTCGCTGCACCAGCCCGCCGCCAAAGTGTCCCGTGTTCAGCCAGAACACCTTCGGGTTGCCCAGCACTCGGATGAGCTTCTCGGTGTCTTCGGTGGGCACGACGATATCGAACCGCGCGCCAATCACGAAGGTCTTCTCACCATGTTCGGAGGTAAGCAGGTTCATAGGTTCCACAGGTGCGAGTTCTTGCCGAAGGCGTTCGAGTGTGTAGCCCTCACGTCGCAGGCGAACGCGCGCACGGATGGCAAGCACCGAGTCCCACAGCACATGCGCCAAATCCGCCCCGCCCAGTATCAGCACTGCGCTCTGCACGCGCGGCTCGGACGCCAGCGCGGTCGCACCCATAATCGCGCCCAAGCTGATGCCCACTAGCGCGATGCGGGTGGGGTCAGTTTCGGGCTGTCGCTGGAGCCAGTCGAATGCGCGACGCACATCCCACGTGGCTTGCACCGCCGCCTCGCGTAGCAAGGGGATGTCGCCCGAGAGGATTAAGTCACCACTGCCGTAGCCGGGCGGCGTGCGATTCATATGATACGGTAGCGTCATTAGAAACACTGCAATACCATGTCGTACCAGCTCGCGTGCCAGCCCCATCTCCAGCTCCGGGCGGCGAATGCCCAAACTGTGCAGCAACACGACCGTCGGGTATCGCCCTTCGCCGTCGGTAGGTACTAACCACCACGCATGCACAGTGTTGTTGGCGGGGTAGCGGCTGGGGTATGCGCTGGGGAACTCCACGCGATACTCGATATAGCCGTTCTGGCGCACGCCCGATAACAGGCGCGAAGGAAACACGGGGTCTAACGGGGCGCGGAGGTCCTGGCTGAAACTGCTCAGCGTCGAGCAGGCGACCAACACTGCAATCACTGTCCGTAAAGATTTCACGACCTCGTTTTGCCTCCTTGCCTCGATACATTCAGCCACTCGCGGGCGATTACAATAAGACTTAGTGTCAAAAGTATGGCATAGAGTGCCATGCCCGCTCGATACAGAGTCGCCGAAGGTTCTGCTGCGCCGTAGGCGAGCCAGAATGCCCACAGCGACACGATTAGCCAGCCGAAAGCTAAGAGGGTGCGCATCGTTCTAACGCTTCGCGCAGTGCGCTCTGAGGAATATTCGGCGTGAGTTGCGCGTTTCCTATAGCGTGGAGCAGTATGACGCTGAGCGAGTCGCCCGCGCGTTTCTTGTCATAGCGAGCGGCGTCTATCAGTGCGTCAGAACAGACCGACTCGGGCAGACGTGTGGGTAGCCCTGCACGGGCGATGGTCGCGCGCAGCTCCTGAACGGTCTCGGCAGGAGTGACACCCAGAATCCGCCCCAGCTCCGCCTCCACAATCATGCCGACTGCAATCGCTTCGCCGTGTAGCCAATCGCGATAGCATAACACGGTTTCGAGAGCGTGCCCGATGGTGTGCCCAAAATTGAGCAAGGCGCGCCTGCCCGACAGGTCGCGTTCGTCCTCCGAGACGATCTGCGCTTTGAGGTTCACACACTGCGCGATGGGCAGCGTCCACTCGTCGGGGTCGGGTCGCATCCGTCGCGGGCTAAGAACACCCTGCTGTAGCATCGTTTGCAGGCGTCGCCACAGCCCGAGGTGAAGCGCTGCGCCATACTTGAGCATCTCCGCGAAGCCGTTGCGCCAGTGGCGTAGGGGGAGCGTGCAGAGTATCTCGGGGTCAATCAGTACCTGCACCGGCTGGTGGAATGCACCCACAAGATTCTTTCCCTGCGGCAAGTCAACAGCGACCTTGCCGCCGACGCTGGAGTCCACTTGCGCCAGCAGCGTGGTGGGGATTTGTACATAGGGGATACCCCGCATGTAGGTGGCGGCGACAAATCCGCCCAAATCGCCCAGCACGCCGCCACCCAACACCATCAAAAGCCCGCTCCTGTCGATGCCTGCCTGCAGCAACTGCGCGTAGAGATGCTCTGCAGTGCGGAGAGTTTTTATGCGCTCGCCCACGCGCACGGTCAGCATGGCTGTAGGTATTCCAAGTGTTTCCAGTTGGGCGCGTATCGGCTCCGCCCAGCGTTGCAGGTGGGTGTGGGTCAAAATCGCGACGCGAGTAGGGCGCACACGCTCCAGAGTCGCCTCCGCTGCGCGTGTGCGCAGGGCGGGGGCTATCTGCACCGTGTAACCATAGGGCTGTTGGGGCAACACGGCTATATCAAGAGGTGCGTCAGGTGTGGGGCGACAGGCGCGGATGACCGCATCAGCAACCTGTGAGGAAGATAGGGCGTCAGTCGCTATGATCCAGTCAGCTTCTTGATAAAATGGCTCGCGTGCCTGAGCGATTTGCTCCAGCGTCTTTTGCGGCTCGGCGTTCTGGAGCAGAGGGCGGTTCTGGGCACGCTGGATGCGCCGCCACAGCGTTTCGGGAGAGGCTTTGAGGTAGACCATCCAGCCCGTTTGGCGCATCCGAGCGCGATTAGCCTCGCTCAGCACCACGCCACCGCCCGTGGCAACTACTGCAGCAGGAGATTCAGAAACCTTTTGCAGCATCTGCGCTTCCAGTTCGCGGAAATACGGCTCGCCATACTGAGCGAAGAGTTCAGGGATGGTCGCGCCCGCCAATTGCTCAATCAGGGCGTCAAGGTCGTAGAACGGCAAGCTTAGCCACTCGGCGACTTTTTTGCCGACGGTGGTCTTACCGCTGCCCATGTTGCCGATAAGATACAGATGTTTCATGGTTTTGAAAACAAACTGCAGGGGCGCATGCGCCCCTGCAGCCAGGTATCACGGAATGGACGACGGTTTAGGGCGTGAGCGAGCCGCTCAGCCCCTCCTCATCGTCCAGAACCGTCGCCGTCACGAAAATGAGCAATTCCGACTCCACGATGGCACGGTCGCGCCCGCGGAAGAACTGCCCAATCACGGGTAGGTCGCCCAGCAGGGGAACCTTCGTGGAGACACTGTTGTCGCTGCGGGTCACCAGTCCACCCAGCACCATCGTCTCGCCGTTGCGGATGCGGCGCACGGTGAACACGAACTGTGTATCGAAGCGCGGCAGGTCGCGCGCACCCACGCGCACGCGCCCGACGGTCGAGATTTGCGGGAAGAGCGAGAGCGTAATCGTACCGTCGGCGTTCACACGCGGTGTCACCGTGAGCTGGGTGGGTACGGGAATCGGTACAGGCTGGGTGAACGTGGTGGGCTGTCCTGCCTGATTGAACACCACGAACTGCTGCTCGATGTAGTCGGTGGTGGAGAAGACGACCGTTGCGGGGCTATTGTTCTGAGTCACCACAATCGGCGCGTTCACCACTCGCCCGCGTCCTTCGCTGAGCAGCGCGCGCAGGTTCGCCACAAGATTGCCCGAGGCGTAGTTCACGAAAATCGGCGCGGAGCGGTCTGCCAGTCCTGCCGTGCCTGTCTGCAGGTTCACCCGCGCGAGGTTCCAGTCGATGCCGAACTTCTCGGCGTCGTTGCGGGTCACGGTGATGAACTCCGCGCGAATCAGCACCTGTTTAGGTGCGATGTCGAGAAAGCGCAGGATACGCCGTATGTACTCAATCGATTCAGGTGTACCACGAACGATTAACGAGTTGTCGATATCGTTGGCAACGATTCCGTCCAAGTTTTCAGGAACGAGGATTTGGGAGGTGCCTTGCCCTGTCAATCCTCCGCCCGGCTGACCACCGAAACCGCCGCCAAAGCCGCCACCGCCTGGCTGCCCACCAAAACCGCCGGGCTGACCGCCAAAGCCGCCTGGCTGACCACCGAAGCCGCCGCGTCCACCCGCACGCTGACCTTCGCCGAAGTCCTGGATGGGTTCGTTCGGGTTCGTGACGGGCGCGTTGTTGTAGGGTACAGCAGGGTTGCCGTCAAAGCGCATCGGCACGCTGGGAGGCACAGGAACCTGCATTCCAGGCGCACTCTGCTGGAGGGTGCGGTTCACAAAGTCGCGCAGCTCGGCAAACGGGTCATCGGTCATCATCTCGGTCTTGATGATGCGCACGATGTCTGACGCACGGCTGTAGCGCAGAGGGATGGTAACCACGAGCGGTTTCTGAACCTCTGCGGGGGTCGGGGGCGCGGGCGCAACCGCAGGCGTCGCCGCGGGTTTCGGGCGACCAATCACGTACACGCCGTTCGCCTCTTTACGGAATGTTGCGCCTGCCGATTGGCAAATGTAACCCAGCACCTGCTCAAAAGGCTTCTGGTCAATCTTGATAAAGCTGATGCGCTTATACGGCTCGTCGGTTGGTTCGAAAACCACCTCCGCTTTCACCTGCTGCGCAATCGCCTTGACCGCTGTAATCAGGTCTGCGTCCATCAGATGGATCGAGACCAGATAGTCATCGCTGCCCCACGCATTCAGGGCAATTGTCCCTGAGAGCAGGACAGTGGTAAGCAAGCTCAAGATTCCTTTTCTCATTCGTATAGTTCCTCCTCCGTGATACCTTAGTGGGGGCTGGTTCCAGCCCCCTTATTGGGAAACGAGTGTATGGGGTTTAGCGTCCGAACCCACCGCCGAAACCACCACCACCGAAGCCACCGCCGAGTCCGCCGCCTCCGAAGCCACCGCCTCCGCGGAAGCCGCCACCGCCGAAGCCACCAAAACCACCGCCT